>DATATA010000024.1:0-49467 GCA_036263775.1 Steroidobacteraceae bacterium
GATTAGTTCCAGTAAATAAAAAACGGCGTGGGGTTTTGCAGCCCACGCCGCTGGAAATCGCACCAGCGGGGGAGTTGGCTGGATTGCCGGCGCGAAGTTCTCCTAAACTCGAAATACCATCCTGCCAAAATCACGTAGGACAGAAAGGTACTCTTTGTATTCAATGCTTAGATTTTTATCATTTGTCCAATATCTCATTATGTGATAATGGATCATAATGTCTTGATTTAATTGATAAAATCTGGCCGCGGAACAGGCGAAAGGGCCTCATCCTGCCGCCGATTACTCAGAATCAGCAGCTTAGGCCCAAAAATTCTCAAGGCTCCCCTACCGTGGGGCTGCGGTGTGCTTCGTCTAGGTCGCCGGGGAAGCCGCCGTGCGGGGTTGCCTCAACCGGCGCACGATTCGATAGGCGATGATCGCTATGATCAGGGTGATGCAGCTGAACTTGAAGTCTTGCTGCTGGCCGGGCGTGAAGGCCATCGCAATCAGTACCGCGGCCATGCAGGCAATCGCCGCGTAGCTCAAATACGGGAAAAGCCACATGGTGATTGCGGGACCCGCCTCGCCGTTGCGCTCGCGCTTCCGGCGCATGGTGATCTGTGCCGCGGCGGTCGTCATATAGACGAAAACCATCAGCGCACCGGAGGAACTCACCAGAAAATCAAAGACCCTCTGCGGCGCCTCGGTTGCCGCGATGATTCCGAGGAAGCCGGCGGCGGCGCCGATCAATACGGATACCACCGGTACACGGCGCTTGTTCAGCTTGACGAACGACTGCGGCGCATCGCCGCGCTCGGCCAAAATGAACAACACCCGCGAGCTGACATAGAAAGCGGAGTTCAAGCATGACAGCACCGCGGTCAGGATGATGGCACTCATGATGGTGCCTGCCCAAGGCACGTGCATGGTGTTGAGCGCCAGCGTGAACGGCGATTCGCCCGAGCGAACGGTATTCCAAGGAACGACCGAAACGATGAGGAACACCGACATCACATAGAAAATCAAAATCCGCCAGATCACGGTGGTCGTCATTTTGGCGATGGCCCGACCCGGTTGCGCCGATTCCGCGGCAGCCACGGTGGTGATCTCCGCGCCGGTCATGGCAAAGAACGCCGGCGACGCAGCGGCAAGTACGGCAAGCCATCCGCGCGGCGTGAAACCGCCGTTGTGCAGAAGATTCCCGAAGGTGGCGCCCGATGGCGCTGTCCAGCCGAACGCATACGACGCCGCGATGACGCTGAATACCAGGATCGCCGCGACCTTGATGGACGCGAACCAAAATTCGAATTCCGCATAGGAACGGGCCGACATGAGGTTGACGCCGGTCATGACGGCCATTAATCCAAGGCCGATCTCCAGCTGCGACAAGGGCAACCAGTGTTGCAAGATCTTCGCGCCGGCGATGGCCTCGACCGGCACCACGATGACCCAGAAATACCAATATAGCCAACCGACGACGAAGCCCGCGCCATCGCCCAGGCCGGCGCGGGCAAATTCCGTGAATGAGCGCACATGCGGCAGCGCCGTCGCCATCTCGCCCAGCATGCGCATGACGAGGAGAATCAGCATGCCGGTAATCGCATAGCTGATGAACACGGCGGGTCCCGCGGCGATGATCGAGGTGCTGCTGCCGACGAACAGGCCGGCGCCGATGATGCCGCCGATCGAAATCATCGCAAGGTGACGGCCTTGCAACGACTTGCTGAGCCGATGTTCCGGCTCGATCGGATCAGGCGTGCTCGATTGGATCATGAAGCCTTCCTGCGTGAAACTGACCGTATATTACCCACAACGCGGCCCTACAGGCTGCGCAAGAAATCAATCATCGCCTCGTTGACTTCGTTCGCGCGCTCCTGTTGCGTCCAATGACCGCAGCCCGGCAGCATGATCGTGTCCCGCAGCCGCGGTATATAGCGCGCAAGATCTGCGATGACTTCTTTCATCCGCGGAAACGAAACAACGAGGTCCAGATCGCCGGCCATGTACAGCGCCGGCACCGTGACTGAAGCGCCCGCGTACGGCGCCGACAACTCCCAATTGCGATCGATGTTTCGGTACCAGTTGAGGCCGCCGCGAAAGCCGGAATGCTGGAATTGCTGCGCGTAGAAGTCGAGATCCGCGTCGCTGAGCCAGGGCGGAAGCGTTTCCGGATTCGGCATACGGCTGAGAAATCCGCCGGCTCGCGGCACCATGCCGACGCCTGCGCTCGGCGTGCCCGGGTTGCGCCGCGGCACATCCCCTGATCCCGAATACAGGATCTTGCGCAGCGAGGTACGAGGATCCGCCTCGAGTTCCATTTCAGCCACGCCCGGGGCTTGGAAGTAGAGCTGATAGAAACTGGCATCGGCGTTCTGCGGCATCACGGCCGTCGGGGTGATGCTGCCGCGGGGCCGGTACGGAACACTGAGTCCTACGACCGCACGAAATCGATCCGGGCGTAGCAGCGCCGCATGCCACGCAACCGGCGCACCCCAGTCGTGGCCGGCAATCACCGCCGTCTTCTCGCCCAGCGCATCGAGCACGCCCACCATGTCCCCGACCAGATGCAACAGCGTGTAGCGTTCGATTTCCGCGGGCCGATCGCTCATGCCGTAGCCGCGCATGTCGGGCGCCACGGCGTGAAACCCGGCGGCCGCCAGCGCTCTCAATTGATGCCGCCATGAGTACCATGACTCCGGAAACCCGTGACACAGCAGCACCAGGGGTCCGCTGCCCTGTTCCGCAAGGTGAATGCGGATTCCGTTCGCTTCGATCATGCGGCGAGTGGGTTCGTTCATGGCGGTAGCGTAGCAGGCCTTACGGTGGATGGTCCTTCATGGCGGCGAGCTTCGACTCGAGCTGGCTTCCGAAGTAGGCCTGCGGCCTGGACGCATCGACGCGCTCGCGCCGCTCGCGCATGGCGATCGCTGCCTTGGCTCTGTCGAACGCGTCGCGAAGCGTGCGCGCTTCGGGCAACGCATCGCGATAAAACGCCTCGCCAAAATAGGTCAGATCGCGGTCGTTCGAACAGCCGAACGAGGTTCGGTCGGCGGCCGCCGCCGTGATGATGATGGTCCGCGGACTCTTCAGCGAATCGATGAAGCCTCCGGCGTAGCACGCCGAAATGATGATGACGCGCCACTGGATGCTCGAGTCGCGCAGAGCCTCGGCGAGATCTTCATCGGTGAGGTCGTCGAGCGGCAGAACCGCATTGGCAACCGCGATTGCCGGATCCGGTGCGCCATGCGAGGAAATGGCCAGGAACAGTACGTCGCGATCGAGGTTCATGCGGCCGGCGAGGCCGCGAAGCGCGTATCTCAGCCCCGAGACGCTGGCAAGCGGCGCGCGCTCCAGGTCGCGCTCATCGTTGATCAGCGACAAGCCTCTGCCGTCCATGCCGTACCGTTCCGACAGCACGCGCGACGCCAGGCCGATCTCTTGCGCAAAGACCTTTTGGCCGCCGACCCCCGCAAATCCGAGAAAAAACGCTTTTGGGGCCGGCGAAGGATCGGCGTGAACCGCCGCGAGCGCTTGATCGATGCGCGCCGATTGCTCGAACAACAGGGCTTCCGCATCGACATGAGAATCAATGGCGGCAGAGGCCTCTTCGACTTCGGGCGCCGCCCAGACGTCGGGAATCACCTCCAGCGCATCGGTGAGCCATACGAATCCGATGAGGAAGGCAAGGCCTGCGGCGGCGGCTGCGCGTTGCCGCTCGCCCGCAAAGGCGTGCAGTCCGCGTGCGAGATACAAATAGCAATGGACGAGGACGGCAATGCTCGCCGCGAGCAGCCAAAAGGGATTCAAGTACGGTGCGGCGACTGCGGCGAGCAACATCGGTACCGGCACCAGGCCCAGCGACAGCATCAGCACGGCTTCAAATGCAGGCCGCGGCCTGCTCCGCCAGCGCAGTATTACCGCCAGACCTAAAATCGCAACGGCATACCAGGCAAGCAGCGGTGCACCGCCGGCCAGAAATTGCGGATCGGGCAGCGCTGCCAGCCAATCGATCGCCAGCCACAGCAACAACGCGAACAGGGTGAGGCAAATCAGCAGGGCGGTCGAAGGGATGGAGGCGGGCGGCAGGGCGCTCAAGCTCCATAGCCGCAGCAGCAACGCGAAATCGGACCGCGGCGGGTTGGCCGCCGTGGCGGGCACGCCAGGGGGCGGAACCTCAAGATCGCTCTCATCCATGGTCCGGGATGATAGCTTGCCGCACGAAGTGTTGCGCGCGACCGGCACTCCGCAGGATGATGCTAAGAGACGTCATCGACGTTGCAACATGCGATCGGAGGTTCCCATGAAAGTTGATGGCCGCTGCCATTGCGGGCAGATTCGCTACGAGGCACGGATCGACGCCGACAAGGTGAGCGTCTGCCATTGCACCGACTGTCAGACCCTGGCGGGTACCGCATATCGGGTGAGTGTTCCGGCAGCTGCCGCAAGTCTGGTGTTTCTATCAGGAACACCGAAGATCTACGTCAAGACGGCGGAGAGCGGCAACCTGCGCGCACAAGCATTTTGCGCCAATTGCGGAACGCCGCTTTATTCGGCGGACGCGAAGGATCCGCAAGTTTATTTTCTGCGGGTGGGAAGCATGAGTCAGCGTGCGGCATTGCCGCCGAAGCGGCAGATCTGGTGCCAATCGGCTCTGCCGTGGGCGTCGGACATCCGCGATCTCGAGCGCCGCGAGCGCGCATGACGGTGTATTCGCTGGGAGAGCACACGCCGCTGGTGGCAGCCAGCGCCTATATTGCGCCGACCGCCCTGGTAATCGGAAAAGTCATTCTCGCCAAGAACGCCAGCGTATGGTTCGGCGCCACGCTTCGAGGCGACAACGAAACCATCAGCGTCGGTGCCGGCAGCAACGTGCAAGATGCGGCGGTGATGCACACCGACCTGGGTTATCCGCTGATGGTGGGCGCCGATGTCTCCATCGGACATCAGGCGGTGGTGCACGGCTGCACGGTAGGCGAGGGCTCGCTGATCGGCATTCAAGCGATCATCCTGAACGGCGCCGTCATCGGCAAGTGCTGTCTCGTCGGGGCGGGCGCTCTCATCACCGAAGGCAAGGTTTTCCCGGACGGGACTCTCATTATCGGCTCCCCCGCCAAGGCGGTACGCGAATTGACCGCGGAGGAGCGCGAGACTCTTCGCAACGCCGCCGCGAATTACGCGGCGCGCGGCGCCTATTACCGGACACATCTGCACGAAATCCAAAGCGAAGACTCGCTCACAGGGGAGAGAAGCGAATGAGCAACGATCGAGGCACTGAATTTAGCCGGCGTGATTTTGTGCAAGGCGCCGTGTCGGGCGCCGCCCTTGCGGCGGTCCCATTGGCCGCGTTCGCCGCCGCGGCGCAGGACGCCGACAAGGCCGCGGTGTTGGCGCAGATTCCGAAGATGCACGCGGCAAATCTCAAGCGCTTGCAGGAATGGATTGCGCTGCCTTCGATCGCCGCCGAGAACCGGAATTTTCCGCAGGGTCCCGAGCACATGGCGAAGTTGGCGCAGGATGCGGGATTCACCGGCGTCAAACTGATACCGACCGCCGGCAAGCCCGGCGTGTTCGGCAGAATCGATGCCGGCGCGAGCACGACGATGGCCATTTACTTCATGTACGACGTGAAGCAATTCGTGCCTGAGGAGTGGAGTTCACCGCCGCTCGAGGCTCGGCTGGTGCAAAAGGAGGGGCTCGGGACCGTTTGCATGGGGCGCGGCGCCGTCAATCAGAAGGGTCCGGAAAATTCCTTCTTGAGCGCCTTGATGGCGTTCAAGGCGGCGGGTAAAAAGCTGCCCGTCAACCTGGTCCTGGTCTGCGAGGGTGAAGAAGAAATTGCCTCGCCGCATTTCCAGGAAGTCATTAAAAATCCTGAAGTCATGGCGGAACTGAAGAAGTGCGTGGGCGTCTTCATGCCCGAGGCTGGGCAGGATCGCGACGGCGGAGTCCAAGTCTCCTTGGGCGCAAAAGGCGTGGTCGAGCTGGAACTGATCTCGAGCGGCGAGAAGTGGGGCCGCGGTCCGGCTCACGACGTGCACTCCAGCCTGGAAGCCCAGGTGGATTCGCCCACGTGGCATCTGGTGCAGGCGTTGAACACGCTGGTGGAAAAAGACGGGCACACGCCCGCCGTGGAAGGATTTTTCGAGAAAGCCAAGCCGCTGACCGCCGCGCAGGAAAAAATGATCAAGGACCATGCGGCGAAAACCGCGGAAGCCACCGTGCAGAAGGCGCTGGGCGTAAAGCATTGGGTGCACGATAAGAATTGGGTGGACTCGCTGATGCTGCTCGAGTCGCGGCCGACCATCAATATCGAGGGGCTCGTGGCAGGCTACACCGGACCCGGCGGCAAGACCGTGCTGCCGCACAAGGCGGTGGCGAAGATCGACATGCGCCTCGTGCCCGACATGACGGCCGCCGATACGCTCGCCAAACTGAAAGCGCATCTCGCGAAACACGGCTTCGGCGATATCGAGGTCAACATGAGCGGCGGCTACAACCCGAACCAGACCGATCCCGGCAGCAAGCTGATTCAGACGCAGCTCGCGACATATCGGAAACTCGGACTCGACCCGCTGCTGTGGCCGCGTTCCGCCGGATCGTGGCCGGGGTACGTATTCACGGATGCGCCGTTGAAACTGCCCGCCGGCCACTTTGGATTGGGACACGGGACCGGTGCGCATGCGCCGGATGAATATTACTTGATCGAGTCCACCAACCCGAAAGTTCAGGGATTGGACGGGGCGGTCGGATCCTTCGTGGAGTATTTGTACGCGCTGGGCCGCTAGCGCAGGCTAGCGGCGGCGCAAGGACCCGGTGCGCACCAGTACACCCAAAGCAATCAGCGTCGAGACGGCCCATCCTGCCGGCGAAATGACGAGACGGATATAGGATCCTGAAAACTCGCCCAGCGTGTGTGCCGCCGCGGCGGTGCGCTGCAGGATCGAGGGCATGAACCAGGCCGCGAGGATTGCGGCCGCCGCGAGCAGTGCGATGCGCCGCAGGGTGCGAATCCGGCGAGCGCGTTCCAGTCGCACCCCAAACGATTCCCTGAAATCCGTGCTGGGCAGCGCCGCGTGCGACCGCGCAAAAAGAGCGAGAAGCTGAGCGTCGTTTTCTTCAGACATGCATGTCACCATAACCTTGAAGCAACTCGCGCAGGCGTGCGGAGCCTCGAGCGATGTGTGATTTTACCGTTCCTAACGGAATCGCGGCAGTCTGGCTGATTTCGCCGTGACTCAATCCTTCGCTGTAGGCCAGCACGATGCATAGCCGCACGTCTCCGGGAAGGCGTGCGAGCGCCGCATCAAGATCCAGCCGCTGAGCTGCGCCCGAGGCCGTAAACTCGGTGCGCAGATCCTCCTCGATGGCTACTTCAGGCCTCGAGCTTCGAACGTTTTGCAGCCAGAAATTCACCGCGAGCTTGCGCAGCCAACCGGCGAATGCGCCCGGCGCCTTCAGGCCCCGAATCGACAGCCAACCCTGAACGAAGGTCTGTTGCGCGAGATCATCGGCAAGCGCGGCGTCGCGCGTAAGGCGCCGCAGCAAGTTCCGGATGGATCCTTGTCTGCGGCGCACCAGTTCGCCGTAAGCCGCATCATCTCCGTTCATCGCCAGCAGCACGACAGCTACCTCGCTCGCCGCGGCCAGCGCGTTGGCCGCCAACCCCTGTCTCACGCGGCCGACTGGTCCGATCGCTCGCGCTCGCGGGCGTCGGCAATGGCCTTCGCGCCGATGATCAGCCCAATGCCGACGCAGACCGCAACGACGCCGCCCGCCATCATGGGATACAGTGCGACGGGAACGAGCCGGCTTACGAAGTAAGACATCGCGAAAATGCCGACGCCGGAAGCGGTGGTTATGATTCCGCCGAGCTTCAGATCCAAAGGATCCGTGCGTTCATCACGGGCGTCCTGGGAAAGCAACTTTGCGACCAGCGCAGGGTCGAGCGGTTGACCCTTCTCGATGATGGCGCGCAACAGATCGACGTTCAGGCGCCGTTTCTGATGATCCGCGATCAGTCCGGCAATGGCTACGGCGCCGACGAACACCCAAAACGCGACGCCGACCATGTACGCCCCAGAACCAATGTGATCCATTGCGACCTCCGCAAAAAAGACGGGTGATACCTGCCTTGTAAGATGCAGGTCAGCGCTGCTTTGGATGCGCCCGGGCGCGAAATCTTAAGGAGCGGGCGGTTTCTCCGGCGCTTTTTCGCCCTGCACGGCCGCTTTGGCTCTCGCCGCGCCCTTTTTTGCGGTGACACCGACCTGGTGAGCGCCTTCCTTGCTTGCGGCAGCGACCTCTTTGGCGGCGGCGGCCACGTGTTTCGCGCCCGTCTTGGCCGCATCGGCGATCACCTTGGCGTCGCGCTTGACGGCCTCGCTCACCGCTTTGGCTTGATCGTGTGCGAGCGTCGGATCGGCCGGCGGATCGTCGGCGGCCGCCGTGGTCAGCGCCGACAGCGCCAAGCTGAGCGAGGCTGCAATGAGGGCTTTGGACTTCATAAGGTAACCTCCATTAACCGAAAACGTTGCCGTACTTTTCGCGAAGGAGGGTTTTTTGCACCTTGCCGGTGCCGCCCACCGGCAGGGAGTCCAAGAAGATGACTTCCTCGGGCACCCACCACTTCGCCACACGCGCGGCGAGAAAACTGAGTATGTCCGCGGACTCCAGGCTGTGCCCGGGTTTGCGGACGACGAAGAGCAGGGGGCGTTCCTGCCACTTAGGATGTTTTACGCCGATGACCGCGCATTGCGCGACAGCCGGGTGTGCAATAGCGGTATTTTCCAAGTCGATGGAGCTGATCCATTCGCCTCCGGTCTTGATCAGATCCTTGACGCGGTCGCGGATCTGCAGCGTGCCATAGGGATCGATGGTGGCGATATCGCCGGTCGGAAACCAGCCGTCCCGCAATGGCGAGGTCTCGCTCTTGTAGTAACCGCTGACGATCCACTGGCCCCGCACCATGAGTTCGCCTTGCGAGCGGCCGTCTCGGGGCAATTCGCGGCCATCCTCGGCAACCACTTTGATGTCGATGCCGAAGACGGTCTTGCCGCAATTGGCGGCTGCGAGGTGCCGTTTCGCCGGCGGCAACTGCAATTGCTCTTTGGTGAGGCAGCTGACGGTCGCCGCCGCGGTGGTCTCGGTCATGCCCCAACCTTGGCGCACCTCGACGCCGTAATGCTCATCGAACTTGGCGATCAGGGCGAGGGGCACGGCCGATCCTCCCGACAGCACGCGCCGCAGGCTCGAGAATTTTAGGTTGTTCTGCTCGACGTAATGCAGCAGTGCGAGCCACACCGTGGGCACGCCGGCGCTGATCGTCACCTGCTCGTTTTCCATCAATTCGTACAGGCCGGCGCCATCCAAGCGCGGTCCCGGCAGCACGAGTTTGGCGCCGCCGATGAGGCATCCATAGGGCGCGCACCAGCCGTTGATGTGAAACATCGGAACCACCGGCAGCATCGCTTCCCTGGGAGAAAGACCGAGCATTCCGGGCAGGCAAATGGTCATGGCGTTCAGCACGATGCCGCGATGCGAGTACAGCGCACCCTTGGGATTGCCCGTGGTGCCCGAGGTGTAGCAGATGGCTGCGCCCGCGCGCTCATCGAATTGCGGCCACGCGAAATCCTCATCCTGCGATTCGATGAATGTCTCGTAGCAATAGACGTTCGCTAGCGTATCGAGTGCCGGCATGTTCTCTGCGTCCGTCATGCAGATCCAGGCGATGACGTTCGGGCAGCGCGCGGCGATGGTTGCGACCAGCGGTGCGAAACTCGAATCGAAAAACAGCACGCGGTCTTCCGCGTGATTGATGATGAAGATCAGCTGCTCGAGATGCAGCCGCGGATTGCAGGTATGGATGACCAAGCCGCTGCCGGACACGGCGTAGTAGATCTCGACATGGCGGTGATTGTTCCATGCGAGCGATGCGATTGCCGTGCCGGCGGGCAACCCCAAGTCGGCGAGCGCATTGGCGAGCCTCTTGACCCGCGCCGTACACTCTCTGATGGTGTAGCGGAACACGGGACCGTGAGTCTCGCGCGACACCATTGGCGTCTCACCGTGCTGCGCCCCGGCATGTTCGAGGATGCTGGAGATCAGCAAGGGCCGATCCATCATGAGTCCTGGCTGGAGCATTGTCTTTGAGGTCCTTTTGCGCCTATTTGTGCGCGGCAGCGCTCTGCTGCGCACGGTAGGCATTCCAACTCTGCTCGATCAGATACGCATGGACGTTGTCGGCGTCTTTATCGGACAAGATGTCGTTGAATCGCTCCATACCGGCCGGCGCCAATGCGCCCCTCAGCAAAATATCCTTGAAGGAAACGTGCAGTCCGTCGTTGAGCTTGCGAAGATCGGGCGTGGTGCTCGGGCCGAGCTGGTGGCAGCGCGTGCATTGCTCGATGAACGTCACCTCGCCGGCGTCGATCTGCGCCTTCGTCGCCTTCTGCTCCGGCGGTTTCGGGAAAGCGGGCTCGGTCCGCGGCGGCGGCATCGGCACGGCTCCGCCGCCTAGTTTGAACGCGATGATGCGATTGGTATTTTGATGCTTGAGCGCGGCGCTGCTCGGCGGAATCGGCGCCACGGTGATCGCCGTGCCGCCATAGCCCGCCTGAACCGCGACGTACTGCACGCCGCTGACCGAGTAAGTCATCGGCGCCGCCATGATGTGGCTGCCGGTGTCGATGACCTTGAGCACTTTACCGGTATCGGCCGCATAGACCCACAACTCGCCGCTGCCGCGGCCTTGAAACACCAGGTTTCCCGCGGTCGACATCACGCCGCCGTCATAGCCGCGGATGCCCGACGACGTTTCGTGTTCCCACACGACTTTCTGCGCCGCCGGATCCCAGGCGCGAATCAGTTCGCGCACCGGTTTCACATGGCGCGCGGCCTTGACCGCTTGCTCGTCCGGCACGGAACCGAACAGGCGCGTCGCATCCTTCGAGTCATAGGTGTCATCGGGAATGATGCCTTGCACGGTGAAAAACCCTTCAACGTACTTCACCTTGCTGCCGTTATGCAGCAGATCGACCCAGATCGTCGGTACGTCAATCACGGGGATGTAAGCCAGCCGCGTTTGCGGGCTATAGGACATGGGATTCCAGGTATGCGCGCCGAACCAAGAGGGATAGGTCAGTTTGGCGGTGTCGTACCAGTCCGATTGCGGAGTGGTGACCGGGCGGCCTGTTTTCATATCGACGTGAGTCGCCCAATTCAGGAAGGCATAGTTCTTCGCGGACAACAATTTTCCGGTCTTGCGATCCAGCACATAAAAGAAGGCGTTCTTGGAGGCCTGCATGATGACGGAGCGCGGCGCGCCCCCCAGCGTGATGTCGGCCAGCACCATTTTTTGCACGGCATCATAGTCCCAGCTGTCGTGCGGCGTTTCCTGGTAGTACCAGGCCATCCGCCCGGTGCTGGCATCGACCGCAATGAGGCACGTGGCATAGAGACTGTCGAGTTGTTTGGATCCCAATTGGCGAAGATCATAAGGCGCCGCATTGGCGGTGCCGAAGTACAGCAGGTTCAATTTCGCGTCATAGGCCATTCCATCCCAAACGGTCGCCCCGCCCTTGAATTCAGGTCGGCGGTGCGGATCCCAGGTTTTATCCGCCGCGGCCAACTCCGGATTCTCGTAGGGCTGACCGACCGCGGGCGGAACGGTGAAGAAACGCCATTTGAGCACGCCGGTTTCCAAATCGTAGGCGGAGATATAGCCGCGCACGGCGCCGTGCCCCATGTCGGCGCCGCCGTTGCCGATGACCACCACATTGCCGGCAATCTGCGGTGCGCCGGTGCTGGAGTAGGGTAGCTTGCGGTCGACAATGGTGTCGGCTTCCCAGACTTTCTTGCCGGAAGCCGCATCGATTGCATGCAAGCGTCCATCGACGGAAGCCACGAACACCTTGCCCTTCCAGACGGCGACGCCGCGGTTGACCAGATCACAGCAGGGATTGCGGCCCATGAAAAAATCGGCTTTCGGGTCATACCGCCAGAGCTGTTTTCCCGTGGCCGCTTCGACGGCATAGACATAACCCCACGTTCCCGAGGTGTACATCACGCCGTCGATCACCAACGGCGTCGCTTCCTGGCCGCGTTGCGGTTCGCCCAAGTCGTAGCTCCACGCGAAGCCCAGCTGCCCGGCATTGCCGGCGTTGATCGCCTTCAACGGCGAAAAGTAGGTGCCGTCCTTGTCGCGGCCTCCCGTGAACCAGTTCTGCGGCTCGGTGTCCGCGGCCGCCAAGCGCGCCGCATCCACGTTTCCAGGCAGCGAAGCGGCGGCCGCCAGGCTCGAAGTCAGTGCAGCCGCCGCGATTGACGCGAATATTTTATTTATTGGCAAATAGGCTCTCCTCAAGGGCACTCGAAGCTTAAGCCATCGTCCGGTGGGTTGGGTACTTTTGCCCAAGGCGCGTAGGCCGGCGCCGACAGGATGTGGCAACGGGCGGGCATTGGCGTCGCTTGGAGGGAATGCCTAGCATCCGTCCTTCACCCATCACTTGAGGATTGCACCATGCGTCAGCACCTTTGGAAGCCGGCCTTGCTGGTACTCACCGCCGTTGCGATGACGGGTGTAGCCCCCGCGCTGGTCAGCGCGCAGGATCGACCGGACGATCATCACGCGATGCGCGCCGATGACCATCGCAACGAACACCGGGATGATCGGCGAGACGATGATCAAATCAAACGTTATCGGCATGATCATCCGCACTCCTCAGCCCGGTGCCACGACGGCTTTTTCACCTCGACGCACGATCGCAACCGGGCTTGCACCAAGCATGGCGGAATCGACATATGGCTGTCGCTGTAAGCAGAAAGCTCACCCGCTGAAAGCGCCGGCCACGGCATAGCGCCTTGTGCAATGGACGGCCCGTGCTCGAGTGCCCGGGCCGCCTCTATTTGCGGCCGGGCCGCGCCCAACCGTACACTTCGGGCATGGCGCTGCTACTCAACATCGATGACTTCAGGCAGCAGGCCATGCGCCGTATCCCGCGGGCGATTTTTGATTACGCCGACGGCGGTTCCTACGATGAGCGCACCATCCGGCGCAATGCAGCGGACCTGGATGCGATGGCTTTCCGGCAGCGCGTGATGGTGGACATGTCGAACATATCGTTGGCCACCACCGTGCTCGGCTCGCCGGTATCCATGCCGCTTGCGATAGGTCCGACGGGCCTTGCGGGATTGTTTCATGCCGACGGCGAGATCCTCGGCGCCCGCGCGGCTGCCGCCTGCGGCATTCCGTTTTGCTTGAGCACCATGTCGATCTGTTCGATAGAGGACGTTCGCGAGGCCAGCAAAGAGCCTTTTTGGTTCCAGCAATATTTGATGCGCGATCGCGGCTTCAACCAGGAGCTGATCGACCGTGCCGAGGCCGCGCACTGTTCCGCGCTCATGCTCACTCTCGATTTGCAGGTCATCGGCGAACGCCGCCGGGATCCGCGCAATGGTCTTACCATTCCTCCGCGGTTGACGCTGCGAAATGCCTGGGATGTCGCGACGAAACCTACCTGGGCCTTGAACGTGCTGTTCGGCAAGCGGCGGACCTTCGGGAACCTCGTGGGCCGGATCGGCGGCTCCAGCGGCATCAACACATTGGCCGAATGGATCGCCACGCAATTCGATCCGTCGGCCGATTGGCGCGATGTCGAATGGGTCCGAAGCCGCTGGCCGGGCAAGCTGATTCTAAAGGGGGTGCTCGATGCCGAGGACGCTCGCTTGAGCGTTGCCGCCGGCGCCGACGCGGTCGTGGTATCGAACCACGGCGGCCGGCAACTCGACGGTGCCCCCTCATCGATATCCGTATTGAGCGAAATCGTCGAGGCCGTCGGCGGGCGCTGCGAGGTCATGTTCGATGGCGGTGTCCGGTCCGGTCAAGACATCGCGAAAGCCCTCGCGCTCGGCGCGCGCGGCGCGCTGATCGGCAAGGCGTTTCTATATGCCTTGTCGGCCGCCGGCGAGGAGGGCGTCGCCAAGGCCATCGAAATCATGCGCAATGAGCTGCGCGTGACATTGGCGCTCACGGGCACAGCGTCCATCGACGCCGTCGGTCCGCACATTTTACGGTTTTAGGGCCGAAGACCCCTAGATCATCGGCAGTCCGCGAGGTGCCTTGCCCCGCGGGAATACAGCTTCGATCTTGGCGATGTCGTCATCGCTCAAGTCAACCGCGCTCGCGCCGGCGTTCTCGGCCACGTGCTTAAGATCGGACGCCTTCGGAATCACGAACACTTCCCTGTGGCGCAGCAGAAAGCGCAGCGCGACCTGCCGCGGGGTTGCGCCATGTGCCGCCCCTATGTCCTCGAGCACCTGCGCAGGCTTTGAATTGCCGTCGAAAATTGCCGGCGACCGGCCAAACGGCGTATAGGCCACCACCGCACATCCGTGCTTGCGGCACCAAGGCAGCACGGCATGCTCGATCGCGCGCTCCTTGAGGTGGTACAGAACTTGATTGCAGGCCGGATGGCCCGGCCCTGCGATCGCTGCGACTTCGGCAAGATCCTGCGCATCGAAGTTGCTCACTCCCCAAGAGAGTATTTTGCCCCGGCGCACCAGCAGTTCGAACGCGCCCAGGGTTTCTTCCAAGGGCACGCTGCCGCGCCAGTGAAGCAGGTAGCAGTCGAGCCGATCGGTGCGCAGGTGCGCCAGCGACTTTTCGCAAGCCGCTACGGTGCCGCTCTTGGTGGCATTGCCGGGCAGCACCTTCGATACCAAAAAAACCTCATCGCGCCGCCCCTGGATGGCTTTGCCGACCAATTGCTCCGCGGCGCCCGAGCCGTACATTTCAGCGCTGTCGATGTGCGTCAGTCCCAAGTCGAGTCCACGGCGCAACGCGGCAACTCCCGCGGAGGCGGCTTCCAGTTTCCATGTGCCTTGGCCGATACAGGCGACTTGGGCTCGAGTCGACCCGAATGGCCGGAGAGTGATGTTGGCCGCCATGACTTTGGAGTATTGCAAGAAACGGGTGCACAATCACCCTCCCACAGGGAGGTCGCCCACGTGCCGACGCCGACCGCATCCGATGCAGACCGGCCACCAGGCCTGCAATGGGACTTCACGCGCGACGGATTCGCCAAAGGCGCCGCGTCCCTCGGCATCTTTGCCGCGCTGTACATGCTGCTCGTCTTGGTCGGCCTCAAGCTGCACGAGAACATCGAGGCGCTGACCATCATCTGGCCGGCCGCGGGCCTGCTGTTCATGGCTTTGTGGCTTTCGCCGCGGCGCAATTGGATTTGGATCTTGGGCATTCAGGTGAGCGCCGAACTGGCGTCCGGCGTCATCGTCACCGAGCATTTCCGCATCCTTCCCAGTTTGTCATTCGCGGTCGCGAATTCGATCGACGCCATGGTGGGCGCGTGGGTTGCCTCGCGGCTCATGCCCGCGCCGCGGATTCCCAGGATGCGCAACGTGCTGCTGTTCATCGCCTCGGTGGCGGTGGGCGCCGCAGCCAGCTCGCCCCTCGGTGCATTCGGGACGACGCATCTGTTCGGCGGATCCGCCTATGTGCGCGAATGCCAGATTTGGTGGGCCGGCAATTGGCTGGGGTCGATCAGCATCGCACCGATCGTGATGGGGTGGGCAGTGCGCTTGCGCGCGCGTGAACATTCCGGGCCCGCCGGGCCTGCGCTTGAAATGCTGTTCATCGGATTTGCGCTGCTGGTCATGGCGACTTGGATCTTCTCGGCGCCGCCGGGCGGCGTCACGACGATTCTCGACATGCCGTTCGTGCTCCTGGCCCTGGTGGTGGCGGCCGCATTCCGCATGCCGCCGCGCTGGTCGACGGGACTTGCGGCGGCGACCGCCATTTTGGTGTCCTACTTCGCCAGCCGCGGCCTCGGACCCTTTGCGGGCGATCCAAGTCCCTTCGTCAGAGTCGGCGCAGTGCAGTTGTATCTCGCGACATTGGTCGTGGTGAATTTCTTGTTGACGGTCGTACTGCTCGAGAAGCGAAACGCATTCCAATTGTTGCGCACCAGCGATGAACGCTACCGCAATTTCATCGAGCACAGTTCCGAGGCGGTTTGGCGTGTCGAGCTGTCCGCGCCCATGGATCCGAATCTATCGATAGGCGATCAAATCGCTTGGCTGCAAACGCATGCCTACGTTGCGGAAAGCAACCTGACATATCAACGCCTGAACCGCGAAATGGGTCTGTCGGAAGGCGACGGCCGGCAGTGGCGTACCGACATGCCGTGGTTTGCGACCTTCATCGATCATCTGGGCGCGGCATCGCATCAGGGCTACGCGATGGACGGACTGCGATTCTCGGTGCCGGGCAACGCGCATCCGCACAGCTATATCACGGGATTCCGCGGCGTGATCGAGGAGGGCCGCCTGGTGCGGGTTTGGGGCGTGGCACGCGACGTCACGGAACTCGTCGATCTCAACGAGCGCCTGCGTCATAACCAGGACCGCTTGAAGCTCTATGCGCGCGAGCTGGTCGGCGCGGAAGAGCGTGCCCGCCGCGCGACGGCGGTAGATCTGCATGACGGCATCGGCCAGCAACTGGTCGGGCTGTCGATGACGCTGGATGCACTCGTGACCCGGTCGCCCGCGGAGATACGCCTGTTGCTCAGCGAGGCGACGCGCACCGTGCGCGAGGTGCAGGCAATCGCGCAGCGGGTCATTTCGGATTTGAGTCCGCCGGGACTGTACGAACTGGGGTTGGAGCCGGCGCTCAAGTGGCTGAGCGTCTACATGCGCGGCAAGGACAATTTGCAGGTCGACCTGAAAGTCACCGCCGAGGATGCGAGCATCGGCATCGATTTGCGCGTGCTGGTGTTCAAGGTGATCAGGGAATTGCTGCGCAACGTCGTCAAACATTCCGGCACGCAATCCGCGAGCGTTACGGTGACGCGCGACGACGACGAGTTGCGTGCCGTGGTCGAGGATAAGGGCGTGGGTTTCGAATGGCAGCTGAGCTTGTTCGAACCCCGCTCGCAGGGGTTCGGTTTATGGAGCGTCGCGGATCGGGTGCGGGACGCGGCCGGCCACATGACGGTGGACACCGGGCCGGGGCGCGGCTGCCGGGTCACGGTCGTATTTGCCCTGGGCAGCGCCAAGACGCCGGTTCAGCAGGCCGATCCGGCCGGCGACTCGGATGATGGAGAGGTCCGCTCGGCGTCTTGATCAGATTTTCGCGAGGTGCCGCGACATGCGCAGCGCCGCTTCGCGGCCTTGATAGTAACCTTGCACGACCCCCAGTTGATCAAAGCCCAAGCGCACGTAGAAAATTCTTGCCGCGTCATTGTGCGTGCGCAATTCAAGGTTGATGCGGAACACGCCGGCCTCGACCGCGGTCCGGGTGAGCCAATCCATCAGCTGGGATGCCAAGCCCTGGCGCCGATGCTCCGGCGCGACGGCGAGCAAATTCAAATGCGCGACGTCGTCGCCGAAATGCATGATGGCGAATGCCGCGATCCGTTGCTCGCGGCGCGCCACCACGACGGACGATTCGGGGCCGGAAATAAAATGCTGCACGCGCGCCGGCGTCCATGACCAGGTCAATCCCTGTTCGATGAGATCGCGGGACATCTCGGCAATTTCGCGTGCATCGTTCGCGCGCGCCAGACCGATATAAGCCAGTTCAGACACTTATTTACCTCTCTAGCGGCTGCGGTAGCGGTCGGTCGCGAGCACCAGTTCGTGCGTGTTGCCTGGTTCGAACGCGGAATGGCCGGCGTCGGGGACGACGCGCATATCCGCTTCCGGCCATGCTCGATGCAGATCCCACGCGCTGGCCGCCGGGCACACCACATCGTATCGGCCCTGCACGATGGTGGTGGGAATATTGCGAATGCGCGGCACATCGTCGATCAGCTGGCTCTCGCTGCGCAGGAAGCCGCGGTTGACGAAGTAGTGGCATTCGATTCTCGCGACCGACAGCGCAAACTGGTCCTCGCTCCATTTTCTGATGTTGTCGACAGTGCTGTGCAAGAAGCTGCACGCCGCTTCCCACACGGACCAGGCACGCGCAGCGGCCAATGCCGCGCGCTGATCGGTGCCGGTCAGCCGCTTGTGATAGGCGCTCAAGAAGTCGTCGCGCTCATCGAGCGGGATGGCGTCGCGGTAGGATTCCCAGGCATCCGGAAATATTTCCGAGGCGCCGTGCTGATAGAACCAGCGTATTTCGGCATAACGCAGCAGGAAAATGCCGCGCAATACGATTTCGCTGACGCGTTCCGGGTGTGCCTCGGCATAGGCCAGCGCCAAGGTGCTCCCCCACGAGCCGCCGAACACCAGCCAGCGCTCGAGCCCTAAGTGCTTGCGCAGGCGCTCGAGGTCGGCGACCAAATGCCAGGTGGTATTCTCAACCAGGCTTGCGCTCGGCCGGCTGCGCCCGCAGCCGCGTTGATCGAACACCACGATTCGATAATGCCGCGGGTCGAAGAACTGCCGCGCGCGCCTGTCCGATCCCGCGCCCGGACCCCCGTGCAGGAATACGGCCGGCTTGCCCGCCGGATTGCCGCTCTCCTCATAGTAGATCTCGTGGATGTCCGAGACGCGCAGGTAGCCATGCCGATATGGCTCGAGCGCGGGGTACAACTCGCGGCGCGGCAGGCCGCGCGGCGTTGGGCGCGAAATCTCCCGCGCTTTGACCGCGCGCGTCGATTTGGCGGCGCTCACCGATGGCTTCTTCCCCTTCGGGGCGGCGCGTGACTTGGCGCGCGCGGCCGTTTTCTTCTTCATTATTTACCTCTTTATTTTCGCATTTAGACTCGTGCCACCATGGGCCCGAGAGGCCGTCCCCCCAGTAGATGTACGTGCAAGTGATACACCTCCTGGCCGCCGTGTGCATTGCAATTGATGATCAGCCGATAGCCGCTTTCCGCGACACCTTGTTGTCGCGCAAGATCGCGCGCCACGATAAACATGTGGCCGATCAGCGATTCATCCTCGTCGGCAATATCATTGGCTGTGGGGATGGGTTTGTTTGGAACAATTAGTATGTGCACCGGCGCCGCAGGGCGAATGTCCAGGAATGCGACCACGCGCGGGTCGCGGTACAGCACGGTCGCCGGCAGGTCGCCGCAGATGATCTTCTCAAAAAGCGTAGGCATTTCATACGCCTCCGATGATTCTTAGGGGCCCCTCAAGACTATCAGGAACTGCCTCAGAGTTAGGATGGGAATGTGACCCGGTAATAGTAATGGGAACGATTCTCATGTAGAATCGCGTTCATGATGGCGTCCCGTCCCGATCCCGTTGCCCTCGCCGATATTCCGCTCATGGAATTGACGCCGGGTACCTCCGCACGAGTGGTTTCCGTTTCTGGGGCCGATTCGAAAGCGCCCGCGGATGTCGGCCGGCGCCTGGCCGAACTAGGATTTTTGCCCGGCGAAGCGGTGCGCATCGTCGCCAAAGGATTGCTGGCCCGTGCGCCGATCGCCGTGCGCATTGGAACGGGCACCTTTGCGCTGCGTCTATTCGAGGCCGCCTGTATCCGCGTATGTCCGGAGCAGCCGCAGCTTCCGTAGGCTCCTAATTCATGGACGCCGCGCAAAGCGCTCCGAGCCCTCTGATCGCGCTGGTTGGCAACCCCAACTGCGGCAAGACCGCACTGTTCAATATTCTGACCGGCAGCCGCCAGAAGGTGGCCAATTACGCCGGCGTCACCGTCGAACGTAAAGAAGGCTCGCTGCTCGCGCCGTCTGGCTTGCGCATTCGCATCCTCGATTTGCCCGGCGCGTACAGCCTGGATCCGCTGACTCCCGACGAGCAAGTCACCGCCGACGTGCTGCTCGGGCGCCGAACCGGCGAGAGCGCCCCGGATTTTGTCCTCTGCGTCACCGATGCCACCAACCTTCGGCAGAATTTGCGGCTGGTATTGAGCTTGAAACGCTTGGGGCTGCCCATGGTGGTGGCGCTCAACATGACCGATATCGCACGCCGCAAGGGCATCGTCATCGATGCGGATCGACTGGCGCTCGAGTTGGGCGTGCCGGTGGTGGAGACCGTCGGCGTCAAAACGGCAGGGGTCAAATCCCTGATCAAGGTGCTCGATTCGACCGCCATGCCGGAACGCGGCGGCCCTTCGGCGGCATGGCAGCCGCTGAGCCGTGCGGATATCGAACACGACCAGGCCGAAGTGCGCAGAATCCTCGGTGTCGTCGGCGGCGATAGGCTGGACGGCGTGACCTTGAGCGATCGAGTCGACGCGTTGGTATTGCACCCGGTGATTGGCCCCGTGATTTTGGCCGTCATCCTCTTTTTGGTGTTTCAAGCGGTGTTTGCCTGGGCGCAAATACCCATGGATGAAATCAAGCTCGGCGTCGCGGCCTTCGGCGATTGGCTGGCGGCGATCATGCCGAACAGCCTCCTCAAGGGCTTGGCGATCAACGGCGTGTTGGCGGGCGTCGGCAGCGTGCTTGTGTTTCTGCCGCAGATCATGATCTTGTTCTTTTTTATCTTGGTGCTCGAGGACTCAGGCTACTTGCCGCGCGCCGCATTCCTGCTGGACCGGGTCATGGGCAGCGTGGGACTGTCGGGGCGGGCCTTCATTCCGTTGCTGTCGAGCTTCGCCTGTGCAATTCCCGGGATCATGGCGACGCGCACGATTCAGAATCCGAAGGATCGGCTGATCACCATCATGATTGCGCCTCTGATGACCTGCTCGGCGCGATTGCCGGTGTACGCGCTGATCATCGGCGCCTTCATTCCGCGCCGTACGATTTGGGGCGGCCTGGAATTGCAGGGTGTGGTGCTGTTCGCGCTGTACATAGCCGGCGTCGCGAGCGCCATGGCGGTGGCATTTGTGCTCAAGCGCTTGGGCTCGCGCGGTAATTTCCAGGCGCTGATGCTGGAGCTGCCCGCCTATCATTGGCCGAATTTGCGCAATTTAAGTATCGGCCTGTGGCAGCGCGTCGAAATATTCATGAGCCGCGTCGGCACCATCATCCTTGCGCTGATGATCATTCTCTGGGCGTTGAGCTCGTTTCCCGCGCCGCCGCCGGGAGCCGCGGGGCCGCCGATTCAATACAGCATTGCCGGGCATTTGGGCGCGTGGTTGGCGGTGTTGTTCAAGCCCATCGGCTTCAATTGGCAAATATCGATTGCACTGGTGCCGGGGCTGGCGGCGCGCGAGGTCGCGGTCGGCGCGTTGGGCACCGTCTACGCCCTGTCGGCAACCGGCAACGACGTAAGCGGCGCATTGACCCCCTTGATCTCCCAGTCCTGGAGCCTGCCCACGGCCCTGGCGCTGCTTGCCTGGTACGTATTCGCCCCGCAATGCCTGTCGACCCTGGCCACGGTCAAACGCGAGACCAATTCCTGGCGCTATCCGGTGATGATGGCGGCGTACTTGTTCGCGCTGGCCTACTTAGGCTCATGGATCACGTTTCGCGTTGCCACGGCGCTATCATGATAGGCGCGCCATCATGAACCCATTCCTCGATGATCTGCTGGTCGGTGCGGTGCTGCTCTTGAGCTTGGGCTACGCCGTCGCCAAGCTTGGTCCCCGAACCTTGCGCAGGCGCATGCTGGAATCATTGAGCCGCGGGCTGGCATCCGCGCCGGCAATGTTCAGACTGGGCCGCGCCGCGCAACGGCTCCGAGCCGCCTCCGGCAAGGCACAGGCTGCCTGCGGCGGATGCGACAACTGCGGCAGCGAGAGCACGCCCGTGCCGCACTCATCCGCCGAAATCAACGTGCCCGTCGGCAAAATCGGCCGGCGGGCCTAAGTTGCCCAAGTCCCCTTAATGCCAATCCCTGAGCTTTTGCGCGATCGGTTGCGCCTGCCCGTCATCGGCGCTCCCATGTTCATCGTATCCACGCCAACACTGGTTCTGGCGCAGTGCCGGGCGGGCATCGTCGGTTCCTTTCCGGCATTGAACGCGCGGCCGGCTTCGCAGTTGGATGACTGGCTGGCGCAAATCACCGAAGAGCTGGCGAGCTCCGCGCGCGCCAATCCACATCTTCAAGTGGCGCCCTTTGCCGTCAATCAGATCGTGCATAGCAGCAACGATCGCTTGGAGCAGGATGTGGCACTGTGCGTGAAGCACAAGGTGCCCATCATCATTACCAGCTTGCGGCCGCCCGCCGAAGTGGTGCAGGCCGTGCATGGCTACGGCGGCATCGTGTTCCATGACGTGATCAATCTGCGCCATGCGGAAAAGGCTGCGGCGCAGGGCGTCGATGGCATCATTGCGGTCTGTGCCGGTGCCGGCGGCCATGCCGGGGTCTTGAGCCCGTTTGCTTTGGTCAAGCAAATCCGCGAGGTCTATGCAGGCGCCATCATTCTGTCCGGGGCCATGAGCAGCGGCGCCGACGTGCTGGCGGCGCGGGCCTTGGGGGCGGACCTTGCCTACCTGGGCACGCGCTTCATTGCGACCGACGAAGGCAACGCACCGGCGGAGTACAAGCAAATGCTCGTTGACAGCAGCGCCGAGGACATCGTGTACACCTCCTTGTTCAGCGGCGTGAACGGCAATTACCTGCGCGGCAGTGTCGAGCGCGCCGGGCTTGATCCCGATCGTCTTCCGGAAGCGGACAAGACGAAAATGAACTTCGGCACGGGTGGCAACACCGCGGCGAAGGCGTGGCGCGATATCTGGAGCGCCGGACAAAGCGTCAGCGGCATTCATCAGGTCGAGAGAGTCGCGGCGCTGGTCGAGCGCATGGAGGGCGAATATGCAGCTGCTCGCGCCAGCTTCAGTTTCTGAAGGACCGCACCTTGCGGCGAACGATGCGCGGGCTGTTGCGATGCCGGTGCCGACTTAATTGCGTTTGCGCGCCGAACAATTGCCGGCAGCATTGGGCCGAGGGCTGGCCGCGTTCTACCTGGTCTCCGGTGATGAGCCCTTGCTGGTCGGCGAGACCGCTGATGCGATCCGCGCTGCGGCTCGCGCGGCGGGCTATGCAGACCGCCGCGTGTCCTTCATTGACCGCAGTTTCAGCTGGGACGAGTTGCGTCTTGCCGGGCAATCGCTGTCGCTGTTCGCGGAGCGCCGGCTGTTTGAGCTGCGAATGCCGAGCGGCAAGCCGGACAAGGGCGCTGCCCTGCTGACGGAATGGGCCGCGCAGGCGCCACCCGACCTGATATTCCTGGTGATTACCGACAGGCTCGACCGGAAGGCGAGCGAGACGGCCTGGGTACAGGCGATTGAAAAACGCGGCGTCTGGGTGCAGGTGCAGGCGGTGGATACCGCGGCGCTGCCGGCGTGGCTGCGCGCGCGGGCAAAGATGCTGGGTATCGAGATCGATCCGGCCGCATCGCAACTGATCGTCGAGCGAGTCGAAGGCAACCTCTTGGCGGCACAGCAGGAACTGGAGAAGCTTGGGCTATTGGCGAACGGCGAGCCGATCGGCGTAGAGCTGGTCCGGCACTCGGTCGGCGACAGTGCCCGCTACGATGTCTTTCAGCTGGGCGAGGCGGCGGCCGCCGGCGATGCCGCCCGCGCCTTGCGGATCCTCCTGGGCTTGAAGAGCGAGGGGGTGGAACCGACGCTGGTGCTCTGGGCGCTGGTGCGGGAGCTGCGCGGAATGTGGCAGACGCGTGACCGTGAGCGGCTACGGTCGGCGGCGCGAGCCAGCGGCTGGAATTTGGCCGCCACGCCATCGCCGCGCGCGCTGGGCCGGCTCAAGCGGCTGCCCTTGGCGCCCTTGCTGCTGCAGGCCAGCCAAACCGATCGCGTCATCAAAGGACTCCAGCCGGGCGATGCGTGGAGCGCGCTCACCGGGCTGACCGGGGCCTTCGCCGGCGCTTTGCAAGCCAATGCGGATTCAGGCAGGGTGTAAGCCGATGAACCCCATGGGCATTTTCGGCGGGACTTTCGACCCGATTCACTATGCGCACCTACGCACGGCGTTCGAGTTGCAGCAGGCGCTGCGATTGAAGGAAATCCGCTTTCTTCCCGCCGGCAACCCCCCGCACCGCGACCAGCCCATCGCCGGCGCAAAATTGCGCCTGGAGATGGTGCAGCTGGCCGTGGCCGGACAGCCGGAATTCGTGGTCGATGACCGCGAGGTCCGCAAGCAAGGCCCGTCGTATTCGGTGGAAACCTTGGCCGAGCTGCGCCACGAGTATCCTGACCGCAGCCTCTGCCTGATCGTCGGCATGGATGCGTTTTTGAGCCTGCCGAAGTGGCATCAATGGCAGGAATTGCTGCAGCTGGCGCATTTGGTCGTGGCCCACCGTCCGGGCTGGCGCGCGCCCGGCATGGGACCGCTGGGGGAGCTGCTGGTGGACCGGGGTACCGGCCGTATCAATGATTTGCATGAAACGCGCGCGGGTTGCATTTTCATTCATGCGGTGACGCAACTGGAGATCTCCTCCACCGAAGTGAGGCAGCTCATCGGCATGGGACGCGATCCGCGCTTCCTCATGCCCGACCCAGTGCGTAAACTGATCCTAGACACCCATTGTTATTCCAGGAATCGGACTTAGTGCCAGCAAAGCGAAAGACACCCAGCAGCAAGAAACGAGACGGCAGGGCCGTCGCCCATCCAAAGACCGCGCCAAAGCCGAAGGCGCCCTCCCTCAAGACCGTCATACTCGACGCCCTCGACGACATGAAGGCGCTCGAGGTGAAGTTTCTGGATGTTCGAGGATTGACCGACATTGCGGATTTCATGGTGATTGCGAGCGGCACCTCCGACCGGCACGTGCGCTCGGTGGCGCAGCGTGTGGTCGAAAAGGCAAAGGCAGCCGGCTTTCGGCCGCACGGCATCGAAGGCCAGCAAGACGGCGATTGGGTTCTCATCGACATGAACGAAATGATCATTCACGTCATGTTGCCGCGCGTCCGCGAATTCTACGGGCTGGAGAAATTGTGGGACATGACCGTCACGAAGCGCGCCGCGCGCGCGTGATCCTCTAATGAAATGCCGGTTGATCGCTGCCGGTACCCGTCTCCCGGACTGGGTCAACAGCGGTTTCCTCGAATATCAGAAGCGGCTGCGCACACCGCTGATTTTGGAGCTGCAGGAGATCTCCGTGGCAACCCGCAGTGCGGGTGAGAACCCGCAACGCGCCGTGCAACGCGAAGGCGCCGATATGCTGGCGGCCATCGGCAAGGATGACTATGTCGTGGCCCTGGAAATTGCCGGCAAAGCCATGAGCACCGAGCGCTTGAGCGCCTGGCTGGCCGAGCGCATGCGGGACGCGCGGCCGCTGGCGCTGCTCATCGGCGGTCCCGACGGACTCGCCCCGGCGGTGTTGCAAAGGGCCGATCAATCCTGGTCCTTATCGGCGTTGACGCTGCCTCACGCGCTGGTGAGAGTCGTGGTCGCGGAGCAAATCTACCGCGCCATGAGCATGCTGGCCGGACATCCCTATCACCGCGCGTGAACGACACAGATTTCATCTACCTCGCCTCCGGCTCGCCGCGGCGGCGTGAATTGCTGCAGCAGATCGGCGTCGCTTTTCAGGTGGTCGGCATTGAATTGGACGAAACTGCGCTGGCGGACGAGACGCCCCTGGCCTATGTCTCGAGACTGGCCGTCGCCAAGGCCGCCGCCGGATGGCTGCAAAGCCGCGGCTCGAGGGATGCGCCGGTGCTCGCGGCCGATACCGCCGTGGTGCTCGATGGGAGAATTCTGGGGAAGCCCGCAGATATGGAGAATGCGATCAGCATGCTGCTCGAGCTATCCGGCCGCACACACGAAGTGCTCACCGCGGTGGCATTGCGCACCGGCGCCGGAACGCAGCTCAAGGTCAGCCGCAGCATGGTCACCTTTGGTTCAATCGATGCCGCCGAAGCCCGCGATTACTGGGCGACGGGCGAGCCGCGCGACAAGGCCGGCGCCTACGCCATTCAAGGCTACGCAGCCGTGTTCATTGCCGACCTCGAGGGCAGCTATTCCGGGGTGATGGGATTGCCGCTATTCGAAACAGCGGAGCTGCTCGAGGCAGCCGGCATCGGCCGCTGGCGGCGTGATGAGCATTGAAGTCCTCGTCAACGCCGGCACTCACGAGGCGCGCGCCGCGGTTGTGGAGAATGGCGTTCTCCTGGAGGTCTATCTAGAGCGGGCCAGCCGCCGCGGCTTGATCAGCAACATCTACAAGGGCCGCGTCTCGCGCGTGTTGCCGGGCATGCAGGCGGCGTTCATCGACATCGGCTTGGAACGCACCGCGTTCCTGCATGCGTCCGATATTTTCGATGCGCGCCACGCGGATACCGGCATCGAACCGCCGCACACGGAGAACATTCGCTCGCTGGTCGCCGAGGGCAACGAGATTCTGGTCCAAGTCGTCAAAGACCCTCTGGGCACCAAGGGCGCCCGCTTGACCACCTACATCACCTTGCCTTCCCGTTATCTCGTTTACATGCCGAAAGGCCGGGGCGTGGGCGTGTCGGCGCGCATCGAGGACGAGGCAGAGCGCGAGCGGCTGCGTAGCGCCGTCGAAGCCGGCCTCATCCTTTCGGAGAATGCCGGATTCATCGTGCGTACCGCCGCCGAGGAGTCGGCCGGCGATGCACTGCGCGCCGACATGGTCTACTTGCGCAAACTGTGGGAGTTCGTGCGGCAGAAGGGATTGCGCACTCAACCGGGCAATTTGGTGCACGCAGACCTGCCTCTGCACCTGCGGGTACTGCGCGACTTGATGCGCCCGGACGTCGACCGAGTGTTGATCGATCAGGCCGGCGCGCACCGGGAAATGCAGGAATTCGCCGCCGCATTCATGCCCGCGGCACTGCCGCGCATCGACCTGTACTTGGAGCCGCGGCCGCTGTTCGAGCTGCATCACGTCGAGGAGGAGATCCAAAAGGCCCTGGATCGCAAGGCTTCGCTGAAGTCCGGCGGGTACCTGATGATCGATCAGACCGAGGCGATGACGACCATCGACGTCAACACCGGCGCCTTCGTCGGCCATCGCAACCTCGAGGAGACCATATTCCGCACCAACCTCGAGGCGGCGGTCGCCATCGCAAGACAGCTGCGCCTGCGCAACCTGGGCGGGATCATCATCATCGATTTTATCGACATGGAGGAGCCGGAGCACCGCCGCCAGGTCATCCAAGCGCTGGAACGCGCGTTGAATGAGGATCACGTCAAGACCAACATCTCGTCGGTGTCGCCGCTGGGACTGGTCGAAATGACGCGCAAGCGCACGCGCGAGAGCCTGGAACATCTGCTTTGCCGCGCTTGTCCTACGTGCGAAGGCAAGGGGTTCGTCAAAACGGCGGAAACGGTTTGTTATGAAATTTTCCGAGAAATCGTGCGGCAGGCGCGCCAATTCGAGTGCCGGCAATTGATGGTGCTGGCGCATCAGGATGTCATCGAACGGCTGCTCGATGAAGAGTCCTCCGCATTGGGAGAACTGGAACTCGCGACGGGCAAGCCCATCCGCCTGCAGACCGAAGCGCTCTATACGGTGGATCAATACGATGTCGTGCTGATGTAAATGTCCCTGCGCAAGATCGGCAAAATCCTGATGATGAGCTTCGCCGGGCTGCTGCTCCTGGTGCTGCTCGCGATGCTGGCGGTAAAGCTCGCGCTCGATCGCGCGCCTCATTATCAGGCCGAGATCAAAGAGTGGGTGCATGCGCAAACCGGCTACCACATCGGCTTCGCGCATGTCTCGCCGGCGTTTCGCTGGTACGGCCCGGAGCTGTATTTCGACCGTTTGGAGCTGCGCTCGAAGGACGATCAGCGCGTGCTGGCGCGGGCCGCCGGCGGCCGCATTGCCGCGGACATCTGGCAACTGATCCGCACCGGCAAGCTCCTGGCGGGCCGCATCGAAGTCGATTCGCCCGATATCGTCGTCGCGCGCCTAGGTCCGACGCGCTTCGCGGTGGCCTCGGAAATCGAATTGGGCGGCGAGAACTCCTCCGTAGGCACGCTGCAGCTCGACGACCTGCCGGCAGGCCGGCTGGTGATTCGCGGCGCGGCACTGACCATGGAGAATTGGAATTCGGCACTGCCCCAATTGACGCTGCAGGGTGTGGATATCGACGTGCGGCGCGATGCGCGCGCACTCACGCTCGGCTTCACCGCTCGCTTGCCGCCCGCGCTGGGTGGAACCCTGAGCTTCGAGGGTCACGCGCGCGGCGGCGATCAGGCGCAAAGCCTGGCCTGGGACGCGCGGTTGCGGGCGCGGGACGTTTCCTTCCCCGGATGGCGCAAGTTGCTGCCGGAATACTTGAGCAACCTGGATTCGGGAACCGGCGCGTTCGATCTCGCCGCGAACGGCACGGGACCGGCGCTCGCGCACGCCGCGGTGGAATTCGGTGCAACCGAGGTGGTGACGCAACTACCCGAAGGGCCGGTCGCCAAGTTCGACCAAATGAGCGGCGCGCTGGCCTTGTCGCGCGCCGGCGATCGCTGGAGTCTCGCCGGCAAGCGAGTGCGAGTGGGACGGCTCGAGCGGGAATCCGCGTTCGACGTCAGCTGGCGGGAAACGGCCGCAGGTCTATTGAACGTAAGTGCCCGCGCCGACTATCTGCGCGCGGAAGCGCTGCTGCCGCTGACCGGCTTCCTGCCGCAAAAGGAGTTGCGCGAGCGCCTGCGTGAGATTGCGCCGAGCGGCGAATGGACGGATACGTCGATCGCCTTCGAGCGCGCCACGCCGGAAGCTCCCTGGCGCATGCAGGTGCAGGCGAAATTTCAGCATGCCGGCTACGCCTCGGTGCAGGGCGTGCCGGGATTGCGCGGGATTTCGGGTTCGATTGCGGGCAACGAGAGCGGCGGACAGGTCGCCATCGATACGCAGGCCGGCGTGTTTCATTGGCCCGCACAATTTCCGCGGCCCGTCGAGCTGGCGCGACTCAGGGCGGATATTTACTGGAAGCGAACCGGCGAAGAGTTGTTGATCGCGTCGCAGGATTGGGAAATCAAGACACATGACGGCGAGATTCTGGGCAAAGCGGCATGGCACCAGCCCAGCGATGAATCCTCGCCCGTGCTGACGTTGGTCGGCGTCATTCAAGACGGCAATGCGGGCAACGCGCGCAACTACCTGCCGAACGGATTGATCGGACCTGGAGCGCTCGCATGGCTCAACGATGCGTTCGTCGCCGGACACCTGCGCGCCAACATCTTGTTTCAAGGTCCGGTGCGGAGTTTTCCGTTTCGCGCCGGAGGCGGCATCTTCTTGGCGCGTTGTTCCATCGAGGGGATGACCCTCAATTACAGCCCGGGGTGGGCGCCCGTGGAAAATCTCGCGGCGTCAGCCGAATTTCGCAACGAAGGCATGAGCGCACGATTGTCGGGCGGCCACATCGGCGGGCTGAAGCTGGATTCCGGCGATGCCCGCTTCGCCGACTTCAGCAACGGGGAACTGAAGATCCATGCCGGCGCACGCGGCGACGCATCGAGCGCGCTCACGTTCTTGCGCTCGACGCCGCTCGATGAAATCGCCGAACACGCGTTCTCCAACGTTGCGGCGACCGGGCCGCTGCAGGCGACGGTGGATCTATTTCTGCCGTTTCGAGACTTCGCGCATCGGCAGGTGCTGGTCCACGGCAGCCTCGACGGCGCCAGCGTGAGCCGCCCGGGGTCGAGCACCATGGCCACCGAGGTTGCCGGCGAGTTCGATATCGACGGCGGCCAGGTCTCTCACGCAGACATTCACGGCCGACTCCTGGGCGGCGGCTTTCAAATGCAGGCACGCACGCCGCGCAACAGACCGCTCACGCGAACGCAACTGGAATTTCGCGGCACGGCCACCGCCGAGGCTCTGCGCACGGCGTTCTCGATGCCCGCATCCTTGAGTCTGAGCGGGCAAACGGATTGGCGCGCCGTCCTTAAAATTACGCCGGAGCCGGCTCGAGAGCGTTCCTTGCGCATCAGCAGCACGCTGGTCGGTTTCGATATGAAGCTGCCGGCGCCCCTGGACAAGAGTGCCGCAAGCCCGCTGCCTTCGTGGCTGGAAATCCAGTGGCCGGCAACCGGCGCCCCGCAGGGCAGCTTTGCGCTCGCGTCCTTGGTCGGCGGCACCTATGCGTTGGAAGCGGATTCGGCCGGCATGCGCCTCGCACATGCATCGATGATATTCGGCGGCGGTGAGCCGAGCGGCGGCGATTCGCAGATACTGAACGTCGGCGGATCGGTGCAGCGACTGGACTTGGGCGGCTGGTTGCGCTTGAGCGCGGCCGGCAAGGGTTCCAAACCGCTGACTTACTACATGCACAACGCCAAGCTCAATGTTGCGGAATTGGATTATCTCGGGCTGGCATTTCGCGACGTGTCGCTGGATCTGCAGGTGTCGGAACCGAATTGGCGCGTCAATGTCGGCGGTCCCAATGTGAGCGGCGTCATCACGATTCCCAGCGCTTCGGGTTCAACGGAGCCCTGGAACCTGCAATTCGATCGATTGCATTTCGACGTTGCGGACAATGACGATTCCGGCGCGGACATCGGCGGCGGCGCGGACGACGCACCGGCCGATGCCGATCCGCACTCGATTCCGCCGTTGAATTTTCATGCAAAAGAATTCGTCTGGGGCGAGAGGCACTTCGGCGACGTGACGGCGATGCTCGCGAAGCGGGCGGAAGGTGTGGGCCTGAAGTCCTTGAGCGTCACGGCGCCCAGCTTCACGGTCAATGCACAAGGTGAATGGCGTGCCAAGGATGCCGGTGTCAGCGGCATCAAGGGCACCCTGATCAGCAGCGACGTACAAGCCACGCTGAAGAGCTTGGGTTACGCCGACGTCATTCAGTCCAGGGGCGGCAGGATGGATTTTGACCTGACATGGGCGGGCGCGCCGACCAATGCCGCGCTCGCCCAGGTGGTTGGCCGCGTCCAGTTGTCGCTCGACAAGGGCCAGGTTACCGGTCTCAAGCCCGGCGCCGGCCGCGTGCTGGGGCTCGCCAGCATCGCGGCGCTGCCCCGAAGATTGGCGCTCGATTTCAGCGACCTGACCGACAAGGGCCTGGCGTTCGACAGCGTTCACGGCGACTTTGATTTGCGCGACGGCAATGCCTACACGGAAAACGTGCTGCTCAAGGGGCCTGCGGCTGAAATCGGCCTAATCGGCCGGGTTGGCTTGAAAAACAAGGATTACGACCAAACAGCTGTGGTGACGGGCAGCGTGGGCAATTCGCTGTCCATTCCGGTCGCGAGCACCCTGGTATGCGGGCCGGTATGCGGCGCGGCCGCGCTGTTGTTCACGCAGGTGTTCAAACAGCCGCTGAAAGGCCTGGCGCGAGGGTATTATCGCATCACCGGCAGTTGGGATAATCCGACCGTCGAACGCATCAAGAGCGCAGGCGCGGCTGCCGCGCCCGCCGAGGTACCGAAATAGATGGGAAAAGTCGCCGCAATCCAAATGACTTCGAGCCATGTGGTGGATGACAACCTGGCCGCGGCCGGCGCGCTGCTGCGCCAGGCCAAGGACGCGGGAGCGCAAATTGCCTGTCTGCCCGAGAATTTCTCGTTCATCGGCCTCAAGGATGCGGACAAGCTGCAAGTCGCGGAAGCGGATGGCGACGGCATCGTTCAGGCTTTCTTGAGCACCACAGCCCGGCAACTGAATCTCTGGATTTTGGGCGGCACCATTGTGATTCGAACCAATGACCGCCGGCGGGTTGCAAACGCCTCGCTGCTGATCGACTCGGCCGGCAAGCGGGCCGCGCGCTACGACAAGATTCATTTGTTCGACGTGACCATTCCCGGCCGCGATGAACAGTATCGGGAATCCGCGCACGTGCTTGCCGGACGCGAGCCGCTCATCGCCGACACCCCTGTGGGCAGACTCGGACTCTCGGTGTGTTACGACATGCGCTTTCCCGAGCTCTATCGCGAGCTGGTGTCGCAGGGTGCGGAGTGGCTGGCTATGCCCGCCGCCTTCACGGTTCCCACCGGGCGGGCTCACTGGGAGACCTTGCTGCGGGCGCGCGCCATCGAGAATTTGTGCTATGTGGTTGCGCCCGCCCAGGTCGGGGTGCACACCAGCGGCCGTGAAACCTACGGCGACTCGCTGATCGTGGATTATTGGGGCCAGGTGTTGTCGCGCCTGGCAAAGGGTACGGGCGTGATTGCAGCGGACATCGATTTGGCTGCCCAGGCGGAATCTCGGGCGCGCTTTCCTGCATTGGACAATCGCCGGCTGGGACTGGCGAGCGCCGCAGGGTCGGCATGAACGCACGCAGCGCCGAGATGGTTCAACCATCGTTTGCCGTCGCCGAAAAGATGATCTTGGCTCCTTCCGGGCTGGATGAGCGGCGCTTGAGCCAGGTGCTCGACGTACTCATGAGCCGCGGCGTGGAATACGCGGATCTGTATTTCGAACTGTCGCGCGAGGAGTCCTGGTCGCTCGAGGATGGCATCGTCAAGGACGGTGCGCACAGCATCGAGCAGGGTGTGGGCGTGCGCGCCATCAGCGGCGAGAAAACCGGCTTTGCCTACACCGACGAGGTGTTGTTGCCGGCCTTGCTCGAGGCGTCCGACGCGGCCCGCGCGATTGCACGCAGCGGCGGCAAGCAAGCGGTGAAGACCTGGCAGCGGCCGTCGAACCATCGGCTCTATTTGCCGATTGACCCGCTCGACGCCATCAAGGACGAGGATAAGGTCGCCTGGCTGATGCGCATCGATGCCGATACGCGGCGGCTCGATCCGCGCGTCAAGCAAGTCATGGCTTCGCTGGCCGCCGTGCACGAAATCGTACTGATCGCCTCGAGCGACGGCACCCTGGCGGCGGATGTGCGTCCGCTGGTTCGGATCAATGTCTCGGTCATCGTGGAACAGAACGGTCGCCGCGAGCAGGGCTACAGCGGCGGCGGCGGGCGCTTCGGCTTCGACGAGCTGCTGCAGGGCGACGCGCCGTTCGAACATGGACGCGAGGCGGTGCGTCAAGCGCTGGTCAATCTGGACGCGGTGGCGGCGCCGGCGGGTTCCATGACGGTGGTGCTGGGGCCGGGCTGGCCCGGCATCTTGCTGCACGAGGCGATCGGCCACGGCTTGGAGGGCGATTTCAACCGCAAGGGGACTTCGGCATTCTCGAATCGCATCGGCCAGAAAGTCGGTGCGGACGATGTCACGGTGGTCGATGACGGCACGCTCAATCGCCGGCGCGGCTCTTTGAACGTGGACGATGAGGGCACGCCGACGCAATGCACGACGCTCATTGAGAACGGCATCTTGCGCGGCTACATCCAGGACAAGATGAATGCGAAGCTGATGGGCATGGCGCCCACCGGCAACGGCCGGCGCGAATCGTTCGCGCACATGACGCTGCCGCGCATGACCAATACCTACATGCGCGCCGGTTCGCGCGCGCCGGAGGAAATCCTTGCATCCGTCGACAAGGGCCTGTACGCCGTCAATTTCGGCGGCGGCCAAGTGGACATCACCTCGGGAAAATTCGTGTTTTCCGCGAGCGAAGCGTACTTGATCGAGAACGGCAAGGTCGGCGCGCCGGTCAAAGGCGCAACGCTGATCGGCAATGGACCCGACGTGCTGACCCGGGTCAGCATGGTGGGCAACGATCTGAAGCTCGACGCCGGGGTCGGGACCTGTGGCAAGGAAGGGCAATCGATCCCTGTCGGGGTCGGCCAGCCCACTTTGCGCATCGATGCGCTGACCGTCGGCGGTACCGGCTGAACCGTTCAGCGCGATAGGCGCTTCACGAGTTGGACCCGCAGTCCCGCCACTTGCTGCGCTGACAATGTCCCGAGAATGCCGCGCCGCTCCTGTGGGATGTGAGCGGTCGCCGCTATTTCGTCGCCGAACACGTACTGCTCGAATAAGGCGCTCCAAGCACGTCGGGTGGCCGGCGGCAAGGCGCGGATGCTCAAGATGCCGTGCAGCAGTGCATCGAAAGCCGAATCCGCGAGCGCGACATCCTCGGCATGGTCATGCCACCAATAGTTCACGAGGACGTTGAATGACTCGAGCGACTCGACGTGATGCCACCAGAGCGGCGGAATGATGATGGCGTCTCCGGGCCCAAGCTCGGCCGTGTGAGCCGCGCCCAAGGCCGCGTGAAACTTGGGATAGCGCTCGAAGTCCGGATTGCGCAACGGGACGATGCTCATCGGGGCGCCCGTATGCCCGAAATCCAGCGGCCCGACATAGAGATTCGCGATCTGCTCGGGCGGGAACAGCGTGAAACGCCGGCGTCCGGCGACCACACAGCCGATGTTGTTCCATTCGTCGAGGTGGGTGGGGGTCGTGATCCGGTTACCGAGCCAGATGCGGGGCGGTACGTTCTCGCCCACCAAGCTCAAGGCGTTCTCTTCGGCAAAGCCGGGCAGGCAATCGCGGATGAGTGCGCTCTGTGCCGCGACCGCCGGCGGGCTGGGGAAGTGCGCGTATCGCAGCACCTGCTCGATGAGCGCGGCCAGCGGCAGACGATTGCGAATGAAGTTGATGCGGGTCATCGCCTCGTTGTAGTAGCGCTGCCCGTCGACCTGCGGCGGGGTCATCTGAACATCGACCGGCTTGCCGTTGTCGAAACGGTTCAGATACTCGATCAGGGCGGCCGGGGAATCCAGTCCCTGGCGGACGGCAGGCCATTCGTCGACGAGGCCGCGTAAGACGGCCGGCTGCTTGTCCGGCAGTACGTCGCGCCGGATGACGTCGCAGTCGACTCCGGAGAATTCGCGGATCGCATGCGGTGCAGGCAGATTGGCCACGCGGCATTATAGCCATTTCTGAATGAGCGCACGGTGTCCGCCCGTTCTGTTCATAATGGGCTCGCGGCCGGAGCGCCGCGCGGGCGAACGACAATATTTTGTGTGGAGTGCATACGATGAAATTCTACCGACCGGCAGCGCTGCTTCTCGGCTTGAGTGCAGGATGGTCCTTGGGCGCGGCGCGGGCGGCGGACTTAGGACCGCAGCTCGGCCTTCCCGCCGATGCCGCTGCCTCGATGCAGAGCATTGATGCGCACCGCATCGCCGAACATGTGCGCTTCCTCGCCAATGATCTGCTCGAAGGGCGCGGCCCGGGAACGCGCGGCGGCGATATCGCCGCCAACTACATCGCGGCGCAGTTCGCGCTGTACGGTTTAAAGCCCGCCGGCGACAACGGATCATTCTTGCAGAAGGTCGAATTCGTCGGCGTGAAGACGCAGCCCTCCACCACCGCTTCATTGCAGCCGGCGAGCGGCGGTGCGATGAGCTTGAAGCTCACCGATGACTATGTCGTCGGAAACCAGACCCAAACCGACAGCACCGACATCGATGCGCCCATTGTCTTCGTCGGCTATGGAATCGAGGCGCCCGAATACAAGTGGGATGATTTCAAGGGCGTGGACGTCAAGGGCAAGGTGGTTCTCGTGATCGTGAATGAACCGCCTTCCAAGGATCCGAAATTCTTCAACGGCGAAGCCCTGACCTATTACGGCCGCTGGACCTACAAATTCGAAGAGGCTGCGCGCAAAGGTGCGGTCGGCGCCCTGATCATTCACCGCACGGATCTGGCGAGCTACGGCTGGGACGTGGTGCGCAACTCCTGGAGCGCCGAACAGGTGGCGCTTGGCAATGACAAGGATCCGAAGCTCAAGGCCGCGGCGTGGATCCAGCTCGACATCGCCAAAAAATTGATGAGTGCGTCCAACCTGAATCTGGACGAGATGATGGCGGCGGCAGCCACGCGGCAGTTCCACGCCAAGGAATTGGCGGTGCGCTTCAAGGCGCACATCGAGAGCAAGGTGCGCAAATTCGAGTCCTACAATGTATTGGGTCTGTTGCCCGGTAAAGCGGGCGGCGGCCAAGCCGTGGTCTATTCGGCTCACTATGATCATCTCGGTATCGATCCGAGCATGAGCGGCGACAACATTTACAACGGCGCCGTCGACAACGGCACGGGTTGCGGCATCGTGCTGGAAATGGCGCATGCATTTTCAACGTCCGCAGCGCGGCCCCCGTCGCCGGTGCTGTTCGCCGCGGTCACCGCCGAGGAGAAAGGCCTATTGGGCTCGAATTATCTGGGCAAGCACCTGCCCATACCGGCCGCCAAGATCGCCCTGGATTTGAATTACGACGCCATTCTGCCCCTGGGCATGCCGCAATCCGTGAACGTCACGGGTGCGGAACGCACGTCGTTTTATCCCACGGTGGAAAGAACCGCGGCTGCCTTCGGCTTCGAAATTCAGGCGGACGCAGAGCCCGGAGCGGGACATTATTACCGCTCCGATCACTTCAGCATGGCGCGGGCGGGCGTGCCCGCGTTCTCCCTCAATACCGGCGTCAAATTTGTCGGCCACCCGCCGGAATGGGGCAAGCGGCAGCACGAGGAGTACACCGCGAAGCACTATCATCGGCCCAGCGATGAGTTCTCGCCGTCGATGGATTTCACCAGCGATGCCGCGCTCGCGAAATTCGGCTTCAATCTGGGCTGGCAGGCGATGCTCGCCAAAACCACCGTGAATTGGCTGCCGGGCGACGAGTTTGAAGCGACGCGCCTGCACGGCGTTGCGCGTTGAACTTTGTGACATAACGTTCTGTCATAAGCTGGTAAGCGTTGAATGCGTCGCGGAGCGGCGACGAGCCGCGGGTCTCGTCGCTGCCTAATCCGGCGGAGCGTGCGCCAAGTCTCATCAGTCATGTCGGCGGAGTCGGTAGGCTGCGCTTCGACATCAAACGACGGAGTCTCCATGGCCGACAATACAATGACGGGCACATTCAAGATCCCTCAGGATCTTTTGTCCGAAGCGAAGCGCACCAAGCCGAAGAACGATCGATTGCACGTCGAGGGCTGGCGCAACTCATGGCTGTCGCGCCTCGCGGAAAAGATTGTCGGCAAGGACTAACGGAAAAGACCGGTCAGAAAAGACGATGCGGCGTGTAGGAAGACACTACGCGCGGCGTAGGCGGCCGCCGAAAGTACGGCCTTAAGTCAAATCGGTGGGCCGCGCTCGAGGCAACCGCATTACCATGGCGTTTGGGGAGGGTTACTCATGCGCTTGGCTCGTCCAATATACGAAGGCTTGCCGCTGATCTATATGCTGATCGGCGCGCTCGCCATCTTTCTTTTTTACATCAATCCGCTCGGATTCGCCGGCAAGGCGGCCTTTCTCATCGGCGTGTTCGCCGAGACCGCGGCGCTTACGCTGTTCTTGCGGCGACAGGACTGCCGTGAATTGAGCCGCGAATACTCCGGCGAAACGATCGAGCTGCCGTCGAACCTCCATAGCTAGCCGTTGCAGCCGGCCGGCTGCCTTGGCTAGCTGATTTTTGGATTTTCGACCACTCCCGTTACCACGCCGGTATCGACGGGATCGTGTGAACTTCTCACGCGCGGCGAGCGCTCGTCGATGTACATGATTTCGTGCTGTCCCACCTGCACCACATCGCCGTCGTTCAAGTTATGACGCCGCACGCGTTTTGACTGTACGAAAATGCCATTGGTGCTGTTCAGGTCTTCGATCAGGCAAGAATCCTGCTGCGTCACGATTTGGCAATGATGGCGGCTGATGAATTTGCTGTCGATTTGCAGATCGTTGTCGGGGGTGCGGCCGATCACCAAGCGCCCCGGCTTCAGTTCGCGCTCCATCACGGTCTTGCCTTCGCTGGCGAGCAGAATGCGTCCGACCGCGTGCGCGGATCCGGTGCCGGCCGCCATGGCGTGTTCCATATTCGGCACTCTCATCCGATTTGTGCCCGCTGCGAACTCAACCCACTGCAATTCGCTTATCGCCGCTTCCAGTTCCTCCATCGAGACGGCGTCTCTGTCCTTGCCGAACGCCGCCATCAAGCAGGTATCGCACAGCGTATTGATCAAGCGCGGCACGCCGCCCGTGTATTTGTAGATCGTCGCGTAGGTGTCCTCGGCGAAAATGCGCCGTCCTTGCGAGCCCGCCACCTCGAGCCGATGATCGACATAGGCGCTGGTCTCCGCCTTGCTGAGGGCCGTCAGATGGAAGCGCAGCCGCACGCGCTGCGACAGCTGCAGCAACTCGGGGGAGTTGAGCTTGTCGCTCAATTCGGGCTGTCCGGCGAGAATGATGCGCAGCACCTTTTCCTTGGTGGTCTCCACACCGGATAGCATGCGAACTTCTTCGAGCACCTTATTGCTCAAGTTCTGCGCTTCATCGATGATCAGAAGCACTTTTCGGCCGCTGCTGTACTGTTCCGTCAAAAACCGGTTCAAGGTCGCGAGGACTTCCGGTTTTTTCATGTTGAACGGCGAGAAGCCGAACTGCACGAGCACGGTTTGCAGAAATGCGGTGGGAGACAGTTGCGTTTGGTTGATTTGCGCCACGATTGCGTCGCTTTGCAGCTCGCGCAAAAACGTTTCGATCAGTGTGGTCTTGCCGGCGCCGATTTCGCCGGTGATCACCACGAAGCCGTCGGTGAACCAGATGGTCGATTCCATGTACGCCTTGGCGCGCGCGTGCTGTTTGCTCAAGTACAGGAATTGCGGATCCGGGCTCAAGCGGAACGGCAATTCGTGCAATTTGAATAATTCCAAGTACATCTGGCCCGGCTGTCTTATCCGACGGCTCTCCCTAAACCATGCAGTTTAGGCCCATTCGATCAATTTTAGTGTACTTGTAAGCGCCGCATCGCGCTCTCTTGGCAGGCGTTTGAGGATGGTGCAATGGCCCAATTTGCGGCCCGGGCGCGGCGCTTTTCCGTAGTCGTGATAGGCCAACCCCTCGACCCTCAGCAGTCGTTCGCGCGGCGGCATTGACCCAAGAAAGTTGATCATGGCCGTGGCCCCGAGCGCACGTGTGCTTCCCAGCGGCATGCCGCAGACGGCACGCAGATGATTTTCAAACTGGCTGGTGACGCAGCCCTCGATGGTCCAGTGCCCGGTATTATGGACGCGCGGCGCCATCTCATTGGCGACCAGCCGTCCCCGGACCACAAAGAATTCGATCGCGAGCACGCCGATGTAGTCGAGTGCGGTCATGATCCGCTTCGAGTAGAGCCGCGCGGTGCGTTCGAGTTTTGCATCTGCAAACGGCGCGATGCTGTACCGTAAGATTCCTCCTCCATGGGTATTGGCGGAGAGCGGATAGAACACAGTGTTTCCGCCGGCCGATCGCACGGCTACCAGCGAAACCTCGCGCGAGAAATTCTGGAATTTTTCATAAATCAGTTCCGTGCCGCCGAGCGCCGCCCAGGAGAGATCGATGTCGGCCATCGCGCGCAGCACGAACTGACCCTTGCCGTCGTAACCCAAGCGCCGCGTCTTCAGTACGCCGGGAAGTCCGATTGCTCGAGCGGCTTGGGATAGCTGCTGCCGGCTGTCGATGGGTGCATGTTGCGCCACCGGAATCTTCAAGCGCGCAAACAGCGTTTTCTCCGCAAGGCGGTCTTGCGAGACCTCCAGTGCCGCGCGCGGCGGGCGAACCTGGGTGATTTTTTCAAGCGGCTCAAGCGCACTGCCCGGGATATTTTCCCAGTCAAACGTGACGACATCGCTGCGGCGGGCCAATTCGGCCAGCTGCGCCGCGTCTTCGAGATCGCCGATCAGGCTGGGCGCTACCTGCGCGCCGGGAGTGTCGCTGCTGCGGTCGAGAAACAGGCACCGAACGCCGATCGGGTATCCTGCCAGGGCAAGCATGCGTCCTAGCTGGCCGGCTCCCACGATTCCGACATGCTTCAATTTCAAGGGCTGCGCGGATCCGGTTTGGCGATGACCGCCGCGGTCTGCGCCTCGCGAAACGCCTCCAGTGCGGCGCGGATCTCGGCACTTTCGTTCGCCAGCATTGCGGCTGCAAAAAGCGCCGCATTCGTGGCGCCGGCCGTCCCGATCGCAAAGGTTGCAACCGGTACGCCGCTCGGCATTTGCGCTATGGACAGAAAAGAATCGAGGCCGTTCAATGCCTTGGATTGGATCGGAACGCCGAGCACCGGAACCGAGGTCTTGGCGGCTGTCATTCCGGGAAGATGCGCCGCGCCGCCGGCACCGGCGATGATGGCTTTGAGGCCGCGTTGGCGCGCCGAGCCCGCGTATTCGAACAACAGATCGGGAGTGCGGTGCGCCGAGATCACGCGCACCTCGTGCGCGATTCCCAACCGGGTCAAGGTGTCGGCCGCGCACCGCATCGTTTCCCAGTCGGAAGACGACCCCATAATGACTCCGACCAAGGCTTTCATCGCCGCAAGTTTACCAATCTATCCGAGCAACTGGCGCAGAAACGCAAAAAGTTCCCGGGCGCCGACCGGCGAACGCTGCTCCAAACGCTCTTTTTCGGCTTTTTCGAGCAAGCGGGTCAGCGTGGCGCGATCCGCGTTCGGATATTCCTCGAGCAGCTCGCCCAAGGCGGCCGCGGGTTCCGACAGCAGCCGATCCCGCCATCGCTCGATCTGTTGAAAATGCCGGATTTCCACATCGTGCTGCTGCTTGCGTTCGGCGAGCTTCGCCAGCACCGGCTCCGGGTCGATATTGCGCATCAGCTTGCCGATATATTGCCGTTGGCGGACCTGCGCCCCGTGCGAGGGAAGCCGGCGCAGGTCTCGCAATGCGATAAACAGATTTTCCGGCAGATCAAGCGCCTTGATCTCCTGATCCGGAAGCGCGGACAGCTTCACGCCCAGTTCCTGCAAAGAGGCTGCTTCCCGCTTGCGGGCGCTTTTGCTGAGCCGCTGCTCCTCCGTTTCGCCTGAATCCTGAACGTCATTCTCTCGGGTCATATTCCCCATGCTATCACCCGGGCCGGTAGAATCACCGTTCGGATTTTCATCCTGAAAGACTGGAGTTGCGATGGCCGGGAGCAATACCCTCGTACGCCTTACCCAAACCGACCTTGAGTCCATCATCGAGCGCGCGCTGGACGAGGCCCGGGCTCGCGGCGCGTCCCAGGCCGAAGCTGCCGTCAGCCAGGACACGGGCCTCTCGGTCGGCGTGCGCCTGGGCGAAGTAGAGACCCTCGAACACCAGCGGGACCGCAGCCTGGGTCTCACGGTGTACTTCGGCAAGCGCAAAGGCTCGGCCAGCACGGCGGATTTCTCCATGGAGGCGGTGCGTGCGACCGTCGCCAAGGCTTGCAGCATCGCCCGCTTCACCGCGGAGGATGAGAGCGCGGGCCTCGCCGATGCTGAGCTCATGGCTCGCTCGCCGCCGGATCTCGATCTTTCGCATCCGTGGAATGTGAGCGCGGATCGCGCCATCGAGATTGCCAAATCCTGCGAAGCGGCCGCGCTCGCATTTGATTCGCGCATCAACAACTCCGAGGGAGCCTCGGTGGGAACCCACCGGGGCCTGCATGTCTACGGCAACACGCACGGATTTGTAGGAGGTTACCCGACCACTTCGCATACGCTCAGCTGCGTGGTTCTCGCGGGGACCGGCGAGGACATGCAACGCGACTACTGGTATACCAGCTCGCGCGACTGGCATGAGCTTCAGGATGCCGAGGCCGTCGGCCGGGAAAGCGCGCGGCGCACCATTGCCAGGCTCGGGCCGCGCAAAATCTCCACGCGCCGCGCGCCGGTGCTGTTCGTGCCGGAGTTGGCGCGCGGACTCATCGGCCATTTCGTCGCCGCAATTCGCGGCAGCAGCCAATACCGGCAGGCTTCGTTCCTGTTGAATTCGGAAGGACAGCAGGTGTTTCCCGCAGGGTTCTCGATCGCCGAACGCCCGCACATTCCGAAGGCCGTGGGCAGCGCGCCTTTCGACGACGAAGGCGTCGCGACCCGCGATCGCGAGTTGATCGCCGACGGCGTGCTGACCGGCTACATTCTTTCGAGCTATTCGGCCCGCAAGCTCAAGCTGCGGACGACGGGCAACGCCGGCGGCGCGCACAATCTGCTCGTGGCGCCTACCTTGGCGGGAGGCATGCCGGCATTGTTGGCGCGCTTGGGGTCAGGTCTGTTGCTCACCGAATTGATGGGTCAGGGCGTGAACACCGTGACGGGAGACTACTCGCGCGGCGCCGCCGGATTCTGGATCGAGAATGGCGCGATTCAATATCCGGTGGCGGAAGTCACCATCGCCGGCAACCTACGATCGATGTTTGCCGGCATCGCGGCCGCCGGAGATGATGTCGATGCGCGCGGCGGCGTGCGCGTGGGCTCGATCATGGTGCAGGAAATGACCATCGCCGGAGAGTGACTCAAAACTTTGCCGCGATAAAATCCTTCAGCGAGCGGCTCTTCAAAGGCGCTTGCATCGAGGCTTCCACCTCGTTCAACAGCGCTGCGGCCGGGCCGACGCTGCGGATGGCGATGGCCAAGCGGCCGCTGTGCAGCGCCCGCACCGCTTCAAGGATCTCGGCAAGCCGGATCTCCGCGAGATCCCGGCCCGGTACGAACTGTTCGCGTTCAGTGGCCAAGATCAGCCCGTTGCTTTCCAGGCAACGCAACACGGGCCCCAATGCAATGCCCGGTATGTCGAGTTCCGCCGCGAGCGCGTGCTCCGACCAGGAGGCTTTGCCCGCCGAATAGTCGCGGCCGATGAGATACATGATCGACAGCGCCACCTGCTCGCGGTCCCTTCCGGTCAGCTCGAAGGATTCCTGGCCGTGTCGCAGGTACTGCGGATATTGCAGATAGAACGCCAACTGCGCGCCGATCAGCAAGATGAGCCAGCTGAGGTAAATCCAGAACAGCGTGGTGAGGACGATGGCGAAGCCGGTGTAGATCGCCACCCACGAAGAGGAATAAACGATGAATGCGGTAAACACCTTGCCGACCAGCGCCCAGATGATTCCGGAGGTGATGCCGCCGATCAGGGCCGCACGAAACTGCACCTTGGTATTCGGAATGAAGACGTACATGAAGGTGAAGATGATCGTGACGATCACGTACGGCAGGATTTTCCCCATCGTGCTCAAGGTCCAGGCGAGCGGTTCGATCGCGCCGACCCACGCGGCGAACGGGCTGCGCTCCGCGCTTGCCAAGAGACCGAGCGTCACCGCGAGCAGGATAGGGCCCAAGATCATCACAGCCAGATATTCGGTGAAGCGGCGCAAGAAACTGCGCGGCCGATCCACGCGCCACAGAAAATTGAAACTGGTCTCCACTTTCTGGATCGTCGTGACGACGGTATAGACCAAAAATGCGAGACCGATCGAGCCCAAGAGATCGCCGCGCATGTTGCGCACGAATTGCAGCACGCTCTCGGTCAATTGGTCCGATGCGCCGCCCAACGGCGCGAAGAATTGCTCGAGAATGAATCTCAAGTCGCCGCGGGCGCCGAGACCCTTCAAGATGGCGAAGGCGAATACCAGCAACGGCACGATCGACAGCAACGTGGTGTAGGCGAGGCTCATCGCCCGCACGCCTATCTCGCCCCGCAGCCAGTCGCGGATCAGCGCGGCGGGATAGCGCACGATGCGCAGCGCCGGCCCCCAGGGAGGCCCCATGCTGCGCGACCCGGTGAACAGAGAGTCTTCGAGTTGCTCGACCCACTTGAACATGGGTTATGCCGTCAGCAGCTTGAGAGCCTCGCGATAGTTATCGCTGGTGCGCGCCATTATTTCCGGCGGCAAGTGCGGCGCCGGCGGTTTTTTGTCCCAGTGCAGGGATTCCAGGTAATCGCGCACGAATTGCTTGTCGAAGCTCGGCGGGCTTATGCCGGGCTTGTAGGATGCCATCGGCCAGAAGCGCGAGGAGTCCGGCGTCAAGACTTCGTCGATGAGGAACAGCTGCCCGGCCTTGTCGACGCCGAATTCGAACTTGGTGTCGGCAATGATGATGTTGCGCGCCCGCGCATGCTCGGCGGCAAAGCGATAGACTTCGAGAGCGATGCGGCGGATGTCCGCGGCGCAGTCCTTCCCCACCAGCTTGACGATGGCATCGAAGTCGATGTTTTCATCGTGCGCGCCGGCGGGCGCCTTCGAGGCCGGTGTAAACAGGGGCTCGGGCAAACGCGACGCCAGCACGAGGCCGGGGGGCAGGGCAATTCCGCAGACCGCACCGCGCTGCTTGTAGTCCTTGAAGCCTGAGCCGATGAGATAGCCGCGCACCACCGCCTCGAGCGGCAGCGCGCTGAGCTTCCTGACCACCATGGCGCGGCCGGCCAATTGCGCGCGCTCTTCAGCGTCGCTGACGACATCCTCGATGCGCAGGCCGGAAAGGTGGTTGGGCGCGATAGCGGCGGTCTTGCCGAACCAGAACAGCGAAATCTGAGTCAGTACCTGCCCCTTGAAGGGAATCGGATCGGGCAGCACGACATCGAATGCCGACAGCCGATCGGTGGCGACGATGAGCAGGTGCTGATCGTCCACATCGTAGATATCACGCACCTTTCCCTGGTGAATTTTCTTGAGACTGCGCAGACGCGTCTCGAACAGCGGTGCCGAATGCGAAGACTGTTCCATGTGAAAGCGCTCGCTACTGCTACCATTGAAGGTCGGCGATTGTGGCGGGACGGGGCGTGCAGGTCAACGCGGATGAGCTGGAATGGCATCTTTTTTGGAGCATTGATCGGGCTACTGCTCACCCGGAGCGTCTGGGGGGCCGTGGCGGGCGCCATCATCGGCTACATGCTCGATCCCGGTGCAGCCGGACGCTCCGCGGCTCCGGATGCCGCGGCGTCGGTGTCGGTCTCCGGTGAATTCTTTCGCACCACCTTCGAGATCATGGGCTACGTGGCGAAATCGGACGGCCGCGTCTCCGAGGCGGAGATCGGCGCGGCGCGCAGGCTCATGCAGGAACTGAATCTGGGCGCGGCCGACATCGGCGCGGCGATCGCGTGCTTCAGGACGGGAAAGTCGGCCGGCTACGATGCGGACTTGGGCATTGAACGCCTGCGCGAGGCCTGCGGTCTGCGCCACGACCTGTTGCGTGCGTTCGTGGATTTGCAATTGCGCGCGGCGTTGGCCGGCAACGGCATCTCGCCGCCGGCGCGCAGAATTCTGATGGGCATCGCCGGGCGCCTGGGACTTTCGGGGCTCGAGTTTGCGAATATGGAGGCTGCCTTGCGCGCCCGGCACGGATCGCCGCAGGGCAAATCCGACGACCTGGCGCAGTGCTATGCAGAACTCGAGGTGGACGCTAGTATCAGCGACCAAGAACTCGTCAAAGCCTATCGGCGCCAAATGAGCCGGCATCACCCTGATAAACTCGTGGCGAACGGTCTACCGGAATCGATGACGCAGATGGCGAAAGAGAAAACCCAGCGGATTCAGGAAGCATACGAAGGCATCCGCGCGGCGCGGGGCATGCGCTAAAGCTTATGGCAGCCATCATCGCAGCTTCGATTCTGTCCGCCGACTTCGCGCGTTTGGGCGAAGAGGTCAATTCGGTGCTCGCCGCCGGTGCGGATTGGATTCACTTCGACGTCATGGACAATCACTACGTGCCGAATCTGACCGTCGGTCCCGTGGTCTGCCAGGCATTGCGCAAGGCTGGAGTGAAGGCGCCGATCGATGTGCACCTGATGGTGTCTCCCGTCGATCCGTTGGTGCTCGACTTCGCCAAGGCGGGCGCAACCAACATCAGCTTTCATCCCGAGGCCACGCAGCACGTCGACCGAACCATTCAGCTCATCCGCCATTCCGGCTGCAAACCGGGATTGGTATTCAATCCGGCAACGCCGCTGAACTGGCTGGACTACGTGATCGACAAGGTCGATGTCATCCTGTTGATGTCGGTCAATCCCGGATTCGGCGGCCAGGAATTCATTCCGGAGGTATTGCCGAAATTGAGCCAGGCGCGGGCGCGGATCAAAGCGGCGCGGCGCGACATCCGCCTGGAAATCGACGGCGGGGTCAAGGTCGAAAATGCCGCCGCCATCGCCAAGGCGGGCGCAGACACCTTCGTCGCGGGTTCGGCTATTTTCGGCAGCTCGGATTACACGCGCACCATTCAAGCGATGCGCGCGCAAATTGAAATCGGCGGAAAATAAGCTCTAAACGAGCTTATTCGTCATCGTCCTCATCATCCTCGTCGTCTTCGTCCGGCTGTTCGGCGCGCGCGTTTTTGGCGCCGCCGGCATTCGCACCGGCTTTCACCGGAACGATCAAAGGACGCGTCTTGACCTTGGGCCGGGCGTTGAACACGACGATGGTTTTCCCCGTGGCGCGCAGCAATCCCTGCTCCTCCAAAACCTTGAGCACTCGTCCGGCCATCTCCCGCGAACATCCCACGAGCCGTGAAAGCTCTTGCCGGCTGACTTTGATTTGCATGCCTTCGGGATGCGTCATCGCGTCGGGTTCGCCGCACAAATCCATGATGGCGTGCGCCACACGGCCGGTCACATCCACGAAGGCCAGGTCGCCCAGCTTGCGATTGGTGCGATCCAGCCGAGTGGCCAATTGCGTCGCCAATTCGAAAATAAGACCCGGACTCTCGGCGGCGATCTGGCGAAAGCGCGGATACGTCATTTCGGCCAGTTCGGACTGCTGGCGGGTGCGCACCCACGCGCTGCGTGTCGGTTGCTCGTAGAACAAGCCCATCTCGCCGAAGAATTGACCCTTGTTCAAATAGGCGAGGACCATTTCATTGCCGTCCTCGTCCTCGATCATGACTTCGACCGAGCCGGAAATGATGTAGTAAAGGATGTCCGGCAGATCCCCGGCGTGAATGATCACGGTCTTGGAAGGGACTGTCCGAATGCGGCAGTAGCTCAAGAAACGATTGATCGCTGGGATATCGCTTAAGGCTTTTGCCCCTTCTTCCATGTTCACTCCCGCTGGTTTTTTCGCCGGTTAATCGCCGATGCTGGCGCACGTTTTATTACATAAGTCCCGGAATCGCAAGCACTAAAGGCAATCCTCTATATCCAGTACGAGCCGCGGGTCATAAGTTGGGAAGCGGCGCGCATCGCCAATGTTATTGGAAACGGCAACGGTTTACCTCCCATCGAGGCGGCTTTGGCGCCGTGTTGCATCTCATCGTGAGTCATCTGCGTCAGGATGGCTTTGCTGCGCAAATCGTTCGGGCTCAAACGCGCCAAGTGACCGCGCAGATGCGATTCGACCTGTTTTTCCGTCTCGGCGATGAAGCCAAGACTGGCGCGATCGCCTAAAGAACCGGCAAAGGCGCCTAGGGTCAACGAGCCTAAATACCAAATCGGGTTCAAAAGGCTGGGGCGCCCTTTGAGTTCCTCAAGGCGCTGCTCGCACCAGGCCAAATGGTCGATTTCCTCGGCGGCGGCTTGATTCATCGCGGCTTTGACCTCGGGGTCGCGTGCGGTCAGTGCCTGCCCCCGATATAGCGCCTGAGCGGCGACTTCACCGGCATGGTTTACCCGCATCAGGCGCAGCGATTGCGCCCGCTCGCTGTTCTCGAGCGTATCGGCGGCCGGGCCCTGAGGATAAGGCCGCGAGGCCCGCGCCGGTAAGGTCAAGTTCTTGATTATCTTATCGATTTCGCCTATGACGCGGTCCAGCGGGTCAATTCTGCGGTTGTCCATGGACACATTATATTATAGGTGTGTACCGCTTCGGACTCTAAGGCTGGCATCTGCCCGCGCTGTTCTGTACACTTTCGCGCCTTTCGTCAAGACCTACTTTTGAGCACCCCATGTCTACCGTATTCTCCAAGCCTGAAGAAACCCGTGGCGACTGGTTTCTGGTCGACGCCGCAGGCAAAACCCTGGGCCGTTTGGCGTCGGAAATCGCGCACCGTTTGAAAGGCAAGCACAAGCCAAATTACGCGCCGCATCAAGACCTTGGCGATCACATTGTGGTCGTCAACGCCGGCGAAGTGCGCGTCACGGGCGCCAAGCTCACCGACAAGTTTTATCATCAGCATACCGGCTACGTCGGCAATCTGAAGAGCATTTCGTTGGGCAAGCTGCTGCAGGAACATCCGGAGCGGGCCATTCAATTCGCCGTCAAGGGCATGCTGCCGAAGGGTCCTCTGGGCCGCCGCATGTCTAAGAAGCTGCACGTATTCGGCGGCAAAGATCACCCTCATCAAGCACAGCAGCCCAAGGCGCTGGAAATTTAAGAGTTAGGACACACAAATGGCAAATAGCGCCAATTCGTACTACGGCACCGGCCGCCGCAAAACGTCCAGCGCGCGGGTCTACCTGCGTCAGGGCACGGGCAAGGTTTCGATCAACGGTCGAAGCTTGGCTGAATTCTTCGGCCGCGAGACCGGCCGCATGATCGTGCAGCAGCCCTTCGGCGCGGTACAGCTCGATGGCAAATTCGATGTCGATGCCCATGTCGAAGGCGGCGGAATCACCGGTCAAGCCGGTGCCATTCGCCACGGGATCACCCGCGCCCTCATGGCGTACGATGAGACGCTGCGCTCGCCGCTGCGCAAGGCGGGATTCGTTACCCGCGATGCACGCGAGGTCGAGCGCAAGAAGGTCGGTCGTCGCAAGGCCCGCCGCGGTACGCAGTTCTCGAAACGCTAGTCACGAGAGCGCCTTTTCGCCTCCCGGCTAAACGATCGATCGGTTTTGGGGGATCGTCTAGTGGTAGGACAACGGTCTCTGACACCGTTTACCTAGGTTCGAATCCTAGTCCCCCAGCCAAACAGGGCCCGCTCGAGTGGGCCCTTCTCTTATGGGTGCAGGCGTAAAGATGTCGGGCGAGCACAATTCGAGTAGGCGGCTCGCGCCCATGGCGCTGGCCGCGCTTGGCGTCGTGTTCGGCGACATCGGCACCAGTCCGCTGTACGCGGTATCCGCTTGTTTCGTCGGTCCCGGAATCGCCGTGACTCCGGAGCATGTTTTGGGCGTGCTGTCGCTGATTTTTTGGTCCTTGGTGCTGGTCATTCTGCTGAAGTACGTCATGGTCGTGCTCAATGCCGACAACAAAGGGGAGGGCGGCGTTCTCGCCTTGACCGCGCTGGTGGTCAACACTGCGCGCGCCAGTCCGCGGCGCAAGCTCTACGGCACCTTGGGAATTCTCGGCGCCTCCTTGTTCTTTGCGGACGGCGCGATCACCCCGGCGATAACCGTGCTGAGCGCCGTCGAAGGTCTGCATATTGCCGCGCCGGAGGCCGAGATTCACGTGCTGCCGATCACCATGGTGGTGTTGATCGCGCTGTTCGTCATTCAGAAAAAGGGCACAGGTTCCGTCGGAAAAGTTTTCGGCCCGTTGATGCTGTTCTGGTTTGCCGTGCTGGCGGTGCTGGGCTTGAGCTGGATCGTGCGCGAGCCCGGAGTGCTGTTGGCGGTCGATCCGTCGCGCGCCATCGGCATGTTGGGACAGCATCAGATCGGATCGCTCGCCGTGCTCGCCGGCGTATTTCTGTGCGTGACCGGCGGGGAGGCTTTGTACGCCGACATGGGCCATTTCGGCAAGGCGCCGATTCGTCTGGGCTGGATGTGCATCGTGATGCCGGCGCTGGTGTGCAACTATTTCGGTCAGGGCGCGATGCTGATCGAGAACCCGGCGGCCATCAGCAATCCGTTTTATCTGATGGCGCCTGCATGGTCGCTATTGCCGCTGGTGATCCTTGCCACCGCGGCCAGCGTCATTGCTTCCCAAGCCGTCATCGCCGGCGTCTTCTCCGTGACCACGCAGGCGGTCAGCTTAGGATTGCTGCCGCGCTTACGCGTCGAGCATTCTTCCGCGGACGTTGCCGGTCAGATTTATGTGCCCACCATGAATTGGATCTTGATGGTGGCCGCGCTGGCGCTGGTGGTCGGATTCGGCAGCTCCGCGGCGCTGGGCGGCGCCTATGGCCTGGCGGTATCCGGCGCCATGACCATCGTGACGCCGCTGACTTTGAGCCTCATCAAGTCCCGGACCGGAAAGGACAGCCGGCTGCTGCGCACCGGCTTGTCGCTGTTGTT
>DATATA010000032.1:0-98457 GCA_036263775.1 Steroidobacteraceae bacterium
ATTCGTCCCCTTCATGACCGCGTGATAGTGAAACGAGAGGAAGAGGAGCGTAAGTCTCCAGGTGGCATCGTGATCCCCGACACCGCGACTGAGAAGCCCATTTTCGGCAAAGTCATTGCGGTGGGTAAGGGCAAGATTTTAGAGAACGGCGAGATTCGGCCGCTCGACGTCAAGGTCGGCGACAAGATTCTGTTCGGTAAGTACAGCGGCACCGAAGTGAAGATGGATGGAGACGAACTGGTTGTGATGCGAGAGGAAGACATCATGGCCATCGTGGAAGGCAAGTAAGCCTCCGCCGTTCACTCCAAATCAAATTTTAAATTAGAGGAATCAGCAAATGGCAGCTAAAGACGTACGCTTCAGCGACGACGCTCGGGCACGCATGTTCAAGGGTGTGAATGTTCTGGCGAACGCCGTCAAGGTCACACTGGGTCCCAAAGGCCGCAACGCCGTGCTCGACAAGAGCTTCGGCGCTCCCACCGTCACCAAGGACGGTGTCTCCGTTGCTAAGGAAATCGAGCTCAAGGACAAGTTCGAGAACATGGGCGCGCAGATGGTGAAGGAAGTCGCTTCCAACACGTCTGACGAGGCCGGCGACGGCACCACCACCGCGACGGTTCTGGCGCAGGCGATCATCCGCGAAGGCCTCAAGGCCGTGGCTGCGGGCATCAACCCGATGGACCTGAAGCGCGGCATCGACCAAGCGGTGTCCGAGGCGACCGATGAGCTGAAGAAGCTCTCCAAGCCCTGCAAGGATCCGAAGGCGATCGCGCAGGTCGGCACGATCTCCGCGAACTCCGATGAGAGCATCGGCAAGACGATTGCCGATGCGATGGCGAAGGTCGGCAAGGAAGGTGTGATCACGGTTGAAGAAGGTTCGGGCCTCGAGAACGAGCTCGAAGTGGTCGAAGGCATGCAGTTCGATCGCGGCTACCTCTCGCCGTACTTCATCAACAACCAGCAGAGCCAGAGCGCTGAGCTCGACAAGCCGCTGATCCTTCTGGTCGACAAGAAGATCTCCAACATTCGCGAGTTGCTGCCGCTGCTCGAGGCCATTGCGAAGGGCGGCCGTCAGTTGTTGATCGTGGCGGAAGACGTGGAAGGCGAAGCGCTTGCCACATTGGTGGTCAATACCATCCGCGGCATCGTCAAGGTCGCCGCCGTCAAGGCGCCGGGCTTCGGCGACCGCCGTAAGGCCATGCTGCAGGACATCGCGGTCCTCACGGGCGGCACGGTGATCTCCGATGAAGTCGGCCTCTCGCTCGAGAAGGCGACGTTGAACGACCTGGGCGAAGCGAAGAAGATTCTGGTGGAGAAAGAGAACACCACCATTATCGACGGCGCCGGCAAGGCCTCGGACATCAAGGGCCGCGTCGACAGCATTCGCCAGCAGATCGAGGAAGCGACCTCTGACTACGACAAGGAAAAACTGCAGGAGCGCGTTGCCAAGCTCTCCGGCGGTGTTGCCGTGATCAAAGTCGGCGCCGCGACCGAGATCGAAATGAAGGAAAAGAAGGCCCGCGTCGAAGATGCGTTGCACGCGACCCGTGCGGCCGTCGAAGAGGGCGTGGTGCCGGGCGGCGGTGTCGCGCTGGTTCGCGCGCTCAAGGCCATCGAGAAGCTGGTCGGCAAGAACGAAGATCAGACCACCGGCATCAAGATCCTGGCCCGCGCGATCGAAGAGCCGTTGCGGCAGATCGTGGCGAACGCCGGCGAAGATGCGGCGGTGGTGCTCAACCGGGTCCGTGAGGGCAAGGGTACGTTCGGCTACAACGCCGCGACCGGCGAGTATGGCGACATGATCGAAATGGGCATTCTGGATCCGACCAAGGTGACGCGTCTGGCTCTGCAGAACGCGGCCTCGGTGGCGGGACTGCTGCTCACGACCGAAGTCATGATTGCCGAATCGCCGAAGGAAGATGAGCATGCGCATGGCGCTCCGGGCGGCGGCATGGGTGGCATGGGCGGTATGGACATGTAATACCCCCACAGGGTTACAGTCGAAGAAAGCGGGCTTCTGGCCCGCTTTTTTTTCTGTTCGCCAGACGGCTTGAATCGAATCATTTAAATTGAATCATTGGGCATGGGGCGGGTCTACGGAGTGGGAGGGCGAGTCATGAGCGAAGCGGTAAGCCGTCGGGTTTTTGTGGTGGGATTGACTTCACTGTCGACCATTTCCTTCATCGACAAAGGATTGGCCGCAACCTTGTCCGGGCCGATCCAAAATCGCGACGTGTCGATCGAAAATTTCTCGGCGGCCGGCAAAAGCCAAGGCGTCGTCCGGGTTGCAAAGATCGTGAAGACCGACGCGGAGTGGCAGGCGCAGCTTTCGCCGCTCGCTTTCCGCGTTGCGCGCCAGGCGGACACCGAAGTGCCTTTTAGCGGCGAGTATGACCACAACAGTGCGGATGGGCTTTACCACTGCGTGTGTTGCGACACGGTGCTATACGATTCGAGGACTAAATTCGATTCCCACACCGGATGGCCGAGCTTCTGGGAACCGATATCAAAGATGAATATCGTCGAGAGGACCGACAAGAGTCTGGGGATGCAGCGCCAGGCGATCTCCTGCCGGCGCTGCGATGCTCATTTGGGCCATGTATTCGATGATGGTCCGAAGCCCACGGGTTTGCGGTATTGCATGAATTCAGTGGCGTTGCACTTTGCGGCCCGCGCGTAAACTGGGAACACCGCGATTCGCAGCGCTGCTCGGCGCGGCGGTGATGGGCGTTCTTTTGCGGCACTCACCGTCGTTCGGAGCCGAGGCCGAGGCACCGGTGATCATCGCGCCGCCTGCGGTTGACAATCCAAAGGCCGCGGGTCCGATGCAGACCGCGGTATTGGCGGGCGGTTGTTTTTGGGGAGTGCAAGGGGTATTCGAGCATGTACGGGGTGTGCGGAAAGCAATTGCCGGTTATGCGGGCGGTAAAAGAACAACGGCGGACTATCGCAGCGTCGGCACCGGACGCACCGGTCACGCCGAATCGGTCAAGATAATCTTCGACCCGGCAAAGATTTCCTACGGCCAGATATTACAAATCGCATTTTCGGTGGTGCACGATCCCACTCAGCTCAATCGACAGGGTCCCGATGTCGGTACGCAGTACCGTTCCGTGATTTTCTACGCCGACGACGATCAGAAGCGCATAGCCCAGGCGTACATTGCTCAATTGGATCAGGCCCATGTATTTGCGAGACCGATAGTCACCCAGGTGGATCCGCTCAAAGGGTTCTATGAGGCGGAGGGCTATCATCAGGACTATTTGATACATAATCCAAACAGCCTCTACGTCGCCACGTACGACGTACCCAAGGTCGAAAACTTCAAGCGCACGTTTCCGGAGCTGTATAGCGGCCAACCGGTATTGGCCGGCAATTAGCGTGCGCAATTAGCGTGCGCTGAGACCCGTCGCGGTTCGCCTGAGCGCTGCGCCGATGACCTTACCGTAACGGGATTCCTGGACGAAGCCGATCACGCGCAGATTCTCAGGGTCCACACCGGCTTTCACGGGCACTCGAAACTCTTGGCTGAACTTACCGTCCGGAGTCAGCGCACCCAACTTGGAGAGTTCGAGCAGGACGGCCACATGTTTGAGTGTCTGGCCGCGATTTTCCCCGCGCAGCACCTTCGACTCGAAATGATCCAGGGCCAGCCCGAGAAACACGTCGCTCTTATGTCCTTGTGCTTTGCCGTCGACCGTAACTTTGCCGCTCAGGAAGGCCGGTGTGCCGGGTTCTATCTTGAGCGAGTCGATGCTCACCGGAATCTTCGAGGAGGCCGCCGCGTCCTTCAGCAGCTCCGCCATTTTTGGCCGATCGCTCAAGCGCATCTCTGAAGTGCCATCGACGATGAACTGAGGCGTGTAGGGCTCAGAACGCCCAAGGGCGCGCTCGTAACCGCGCTGACGGTCGGTGAGCGATGCAGAAGAGAACGGGTCGCGCCAACCCTGGTTATCCCAGTAATCGACATGCTCGCCCAGCATGATCAGCTGAGCTCCCGGAACCGGTTGAGACTCGTCCAATATCCGAAGAAACGTATCGGCGGGAGGGCAAGAGGAACACCCTTCCGCCGTGAATAGCTCTATGAGTACGGGCGATGCGGATTGTTGCGTATCGGCCGCCGAGGCAATTCCGCCGCCGGCCGCCAAGAGCAGCAGGAGGAGCGGGATCTTGAACACCTTGGGTTTCGGATCGATGTTCCTCATGACGGGATCAGCGTACTCCGGAACCCAGGTTTCTAGCAAAGGAAAAAGTAATGGTACCCAAATAAACCGCGCAACTGGTTGTTGAAAATGGCGCGCGACATCCTTAACGTGGCGCTGCCGAAGGAGCCGTGAATGAAGGGTCCGAGAATCACTGCACAACAGATTGTGACTATGCTCCGAGAAGCGGAGCAAACATCGGTTCTCGACGTGGCAAGGAAATACAGCGTGAGTGACGCTGCTATTTACAACTGGCGCAAAAAGTTCAGCAAGCTGGATTCAGCAGCCGTGGATCGACTGCGGGAACTCGAATTGAAAAGCTAGCCTCCATCCGTGCGGCTCATAGGTCCGCTGACCATGCTGGTTTTTTCGAGTTCGACCAGCGAGGAATTCGGACCCTTGACTCCGGTCGACCAATATGAATAGCGCCGCATGTCGCGGCGATATGCGACCAAGGTAATGGGATCTACGATCAGCCGCATGTCGGTGCGCTCCTGCAACTCGGGCCGCTGCTGGCGTGGCAAGCGAGCGGAGCGCGAAAGGCTGCCCAGTATCTCGCCGAGGACTGCGGGATCCGGCGTTGCATGCAGCACCATCTCAATGCAGGCAGTTTCCTTCGCGTCGTCGGTGCATGGAATCGGGCGCGTGTAGGCGAATTCGATCGCGTTCTTTACAAAGACCTGGCGTTCCAGGGGCAAGGACAGCGCTGCGGTCATGTTGTACCAAACGCCCTGCTCGAGCGTTGCACCGATCCACGTTCCTGACTCGAAGTTGTAATCCTCGGCCGCGAGATCTTCGATGGCTCCGGGCGATTGCTGGGCTCTCAGGGCTTTGGCGACAGTGAGCATAAGCTGTGCAGCGGGAATGCGTTTAGCTGCGAGGTCGCTGCTCAGCGCCTTCACGTCCGCGCGCACGCGAGAAACGAATTTGGAGCCTTCACTGCTGCTGTCGAATTCACCGCTGCGCGCAAGTTCGAAGTCGTGGAATTGACTCAGCATGCCCGCGATCGAAGTGGCGAGACCTTCAAGCGCGAGATCTTTGAGCGGTGGTTCTGCGAGCTCGAAGTGCGCCTCCGCGGGCTGGAATGAGACCTTCCAGCCGGCCAAACTCTTGCGGACGCTGCGGTGCGCGCTGCGAGTGCTGTGGAGGCCCCAGGCCTCGCCGTCCGCAACTTGATCGTAATGGGATTCGATCGTGACCTCGGCATCGCTCGGGAACCGGCCGAATGCCAGCGTGACCGAGCGCTCGGCGAAGTCCTGCATGCCCGCGGCAACTTGATCGGCGCCCGCTTGCTGAGTGTTCCACTCCAAGAGTTGCGAATAATTATCTTCGGCATCGTCCGCGTAGCCGTATTCGCGGTCCATGGCGATTGCGGCCTGCAATGCGGAGACTGCGCTCGCCGTGTCGCCCAGATCGTGATACGCCACGGCGCAGTTGAATTGCATGGTAACCATGGATACGGCGTCGAAAGCGTCGCGATACAGCGTAGCCGCGCGCTGCGCCGACTCGAGCGCAGCGCGCAGCTGCGTTTTGCGCAAGTCTGCATCGCGCGCTCCGGTGCCGACGCACGCGGCTCGCGCCGATTGTATCTGATACTCAGCGTCCGCTGCGCGCGCCAGCCCGGCGGGAAGCGCCACGCTCAACGCTGGATTTGCGTTGGCGATATCCAATTGACTCTGGGCTCTGTCCAAACGGGTGCGACAGTCTCCGCCCTCCATCTGAGCGGCAAAAACCGCATAGGAAAGCCGCGCGTTCAGAGTATCCGGTGATTGCGGGTCACGCGCATTGGAGCGCTCAATCGAGGCGGCAAGTTCCTTTGCGCTGCTCTCGGCATCTTTAAGAGAGGTTTCGGGAGAATCACCTGCCGCACGCAGCGGCGCAGCAGTACCGCCCATAATGGCGGCGAGCAGGATGGGGGCCGCCGCATTCATGCTCAACCCTACGAGCCGGGACCGCTTGCAGCAAGAACCGGCGCCGCGACAATTAGCGCGGCGGCGAGAACAACAAGTTTGGTTGACATGGCGGCCTACCGGTGCGATGTGCTTGCTAGAAGTTGTTTTACTCCCGTCGCGTGGACGGGTCAAACGCAGCGGGAGCCTATTATTATACGGGTTCGGCGCGCGCGAAGAAGGCCGAGTTTAATAATTCGACCATGCGCAGTTAATGTTTCCGGGAGGCGTTTTTTGCATTGAACCGCGAGCTATTACCCACTAAAATTTAATTAAAGTGGGTAATCACTGCATACTCTATCGCCCGCACGAAGCCGCCGTGCGGGCGCTTTACGCGGAAGTCAAAGCTCGCGCGAAATCCATCGCAGAACTGCTGCCGGGAAGCCCCGGCACTCTCGTCAAGCGCGCCGGCACCGGCCATGAGTATTGGTACCGGTCTTACTATCCCGCACCCAGAAAGCGATCGGAACACTTCGTCGGAACCGTAAGCAATGCTGCCGCGTACGAAGCGATGCAAGGCCGAATTGCCCAGTCTGAATGGACCGCGAAGCAGGTAGCAGCCCTTGCCAAGTTCGGTTATCAAGTCGGAGACAAAGTTGTCGCGAGCGTTCTCGTTGAATTGCGCAACCGCAAGATGTTCGATGCGGGCCTGGTGGTGATGGGCGCGTCGGCGTACATCAGCTGGCTCAACGAATTCGGTGCCGTGGCTTCCGGCGCGAAGACGCAAAATCACTTGGAACTAGCGCGACGGCAACCCTTGAAGCTCGAGACGCCGGCCGCGTTTTTAGCGACCATGCAAGCCACGCAACTCCCATTTGCCGGAGTTCCCAGCACGTCGACCAAGAAACCCCCGACGTCGGTCAAGTTGCCGGGCGCGGGTCTGCGTGTGGATCTCGTTGCTCCCGGCCCCATTGCAGGGGAAACTGTTGCGGCGCCGGAACTGGGCTGGCATGCGCAGGCGATGCCGTTCTACGGATACTTGCTCGAAGGCAGCCAGGATGCCGCCGTCCTAGCCGGCGGGCACTGCATTCCCGCGCAGCTGCCGGAAGCCGCGCGCATGATTTGGTACCAGCTCTACGCGAGCACGCGCCGCGGCAGGGATGCGGTGCTTGCCGAGACCGATCTGGTGCAGGCCGCGACGCTCGCCGCATTGATGGTCGAACAGGGCGGTGCGCTGTTGCGGGACTCTTATCGCACGGCACCACGGGAATTGCGCAATGCCGCGCATTCACGATTACCGCGCCTGGAACGTTTGCTCGCGGAGCATCCTCTAGCACGCGATGAGTTTCGAAAACTAAAATAGGATGCATCGACCATGGTCTCATCTTGAGATGGCAATCCAGCGGTTCCTTCTCGGCACACATCAATCGATCAAGCCGTCCTCGTAGCAGGCCGGATCTTCGTAGGCGATGCCGCGTTGCGCAAGATCTGGCGCCGGCCGTTTGCCGTCAGTAAGCCGGCAAACTTCTGAACTGGGTGATTCGAATGGCCGACTGTGTAGATGATGGTCAAATCGCTACATTGACGTTTCCGCGGAAACGTTCTCCGAGGTTTCCAGGTGCCGGTCTCGTTGGTCGAACAGGCAGGAGAGCGCCATAGCGTAGTCCATTCGTTCTCCCTCCCAACGCGTAACCGCGGTCCGAGCATCGATATAAATGCCTTTCTGCTCGTGCACACAATGGATGTCATTCCATTCGTGCGCGTGCACATTAGCAGTGTACGTTCCCAGAAAGGGCCGGCCCTCGGCGCTGAAGAATTCCCAACCGCCGTTCGCGAGCTCTTTGATCATGATTTCTCCCTTGTGCACCATGCGATGGTGGGCGCGGCACAGGGTAATCAGGTTCGAGAGTTTGGTTTCTCCGCCGTCCGCCCAGTGCTCGACGTGATGGGCGTCGACGTACTGATGGTACGTGCAACCCGGGAAACGGCAGCCGGCATCTCGGGTGTTCAGCGCACGGCGAAGCGCGGGCGGGATGATTCGGGTCTTTCGGCCGACATTCAGCGGCTCGCCGCGCTCGTTCTCGATGACGCTTACGAGACTAGCATCGCACGATAGGCGACGCGCGGTTTCGACCGGCAGGGTAGGCCCATGTTCGAACTCGCAGCGGCCATCCTGTCCCTCCTTCAAGGTCATGGCGTCGACGTGAACGACAACCTGGTAACGGTCCGCCGCCGATTTAGTACCGGGGCCGTGCTGCAAGAACGAGTCGGCAATCATTCCCAGCGCATCGGCACGGCGCTCTCCGTACGGCCGTAGTACGTCTCCCTCTTCGGAGCCCTCCCAATCAAAAGGAGGCTTGACCGGCGTACAGGGTTCTGTAGCGGGTACCGACTCCATCGCGGCATCCAGTGCTTTTAGAAACGCGGCGCCGGCGAGCGCGGGCATTCGGCCGTGGAACACGAGACTTCCGTCGGAATCATGCCATGACGTAAACCGGCAACGTTCCGCCTGCCGATCTTCGCGCTGCAGTTCCTCGGTATGTTCAGCCTTTCGATAATGCTTAACGAGCCGCTCCACGTGATGTGCCGTGCCATGCAGGGCGATCATCAAGAGTCCGTCCTCGGTTGCACTGGACGCGATTCGCGTCAGCGCGCGGACTTTGGAATAACTGAGTTCGCCGCAGGCCATGGAGGCCGCGATTTTCGGAAGCCCGGCTAGGGCGTGTGCAACACGAACCTTTTCACGCGCCGCGCCCAAATTCAATCCGACTTTGAAGTTGAGCCAATGAGCGCAGGACGGGAGCTTGCCGTCCCACCAGCCATGTCGGCGGTCGAATTCCGCGATCAGCGTCAGCCATCGATAGTTAGCCGCATTGAGGTGCCCCGCAAGTTCGGTAATCTGGTTTTCGAGTACTTCGAGAGATATTTCTGGTTGTGAGTCGGCCCCGTTGTCCATCGCAGATTTCCCCTAAACTGTATATTTGTACAGTATAGCAAAATGGGGGCGAATTTTGACCGGATGGTTAAAAAACAATAGGTTGCGGCTCATTTAGGGCGGGGGTCCGTCAGTTTCGCATCGGGTGTTGTCATTCCCGCGCGCCGCTGCGCAACATGAGCAATCAGCGCCCTAGCCGCATTGCGCACTTCTTCGTGCAAGGGCGCATCTGCGTCGAATGCGTCGTGACTGGTTGCGTACTTGCCGTAGTAGTCGATGTACCGATCGATGCAGGCGTCCGCACCTGCCTGCACCAGCTTCATGTCGTCGAGCCAGTCCGACAGCGAGCGCCGCAACGTTTCGGTTCCGGCGGTATCACCATGCACCACGATCGAATAAGAGCGCCCCGCGAGATGGCGAGGATAATCCCAGCCTTTCATTTCGATGGCCTTGGCTTCCACCGCCTTTTTTCCGTGAGTCGTGGTCGGATCCGGATTGCCTCCATCCGCACATACCATTCGATCGATCATCAGCTTCAGCACGCTCGGCGCCTGATACCAATACACCGGCGTAATGATCATGACGCCGTGCGCCGCCACCCAGCGCGGATAGATTTCATGCATCCAGTCGGTGACTTGGCCCAAGCTGTGATTGGGGTAGCAGGAGCAGGGCCAATGGCACAGCGGCATGGCCGTGGAGACGCAGCCCTTGCAGGGGTAGATGACCTTGCCGTATTCCGAGACCAGGGCGCTCAAGTCAAGCAGGTCGACTTCTGCTTTTCGTTCCTCGAACACTGCCTGGGCCAATCGAATCATGCGGAACGTCTTGGACATTTCGCCGGGGCAGGTTTTATCGTTGCGTGCGGCGCCGCAGATCAGCAGGATGCGGGCGTGTGAAGATTGGTCATGGCGCTCATGCGCTTTCTGGATGGCGCTGCGCGCCTGCAGCCAGTCGACCGACAAGTCGTAGTCAGGATCAGCAAACTCGCTTCCCGCCTTTCTCGTGATCGGACTCTTCCTGGCCTGCTCGTATCCATCCCACGCGATCTCCAACAGCTCTTCGATTGCTGCCGATTTGCCGCCGAAGGCGGGATCGACGAATCGAGCGCGGAAGCGCGCGCTGAACTCGGCGTGCGAGAGGGGAAATTGGGCCTGACCGGTCCGGACGTCGGGGGTGCGGGGATGCTTGCTCATTTCCTACGCCTGAATTTGTGTCAAAAGGTACAGTAGGCAGGAAATTTGTCGGATAACAATTCCTGAGGACCCTATTTCATGATCAGCACTTTCCTAGCCGCCGCGGCATTGGCCGGCGGATTTCCGCATCCCACCCCCAAACCGCCCGCTGATTTGCCCGTCAGCGTCTATCGCGAGCGACGCGAGCGGGTCATGAAGGCCTTGGATGGCTGCATGACGGTGATCGGCTCACAGGGTGAGGTGTCCGGAATCACCGAGGATTATCGACAAGATGCGGATTTTTATTGGCTGACGGGCATCAACGAGCCCGGCGCCTTCTTGGTGTTCGCGCCGAAGGCGGCCTATAACAAGGTGACCCTGTTCTTGAAATCCCGCGACCCGGAGGCGGAGCGGTGGACCGGGCCTCGCGATCCAATTTCGCCCGATCTCAAGGAGCGCTACGGCGTCGATCGCGTGCGGCGCGGTGCACCGGACACCATCCTGGAAGGCGCCGGCGAAAATTACGATTGCGTGACGATCATCTCGCCGCCGACCCTGCGCAAGGAAGATCGCAACGACGCGGAATTGGCAGCCCGCGTGGCGCAGCGTTTTGGGCTGCGCGTGGTGTACAAGCGCTCGCTGCTGGCGGGCTTGCGCGAGGCGCACGGCGTGGATGAGATCGAACGCATGGAACGCGCGATCGCCATTACACGCGCCGGTCACGAGGCCATCGCCAAGGGCAGCGTGCCGGGTGTATCGGAACGCGATTTGCAAACCCAGCTGGAATACGCATTCTTTGCCAACGGCGCGACCGGCTTGAGCTACTCCTCAATCGTCGGCTCGGGTCCCAACGGCGCGGTCTTGCACTGGGACAAGAACACTCGGCTGCTCAAGGATGGCGATCTGGTGGTGGTCGACGCCGCCGCCGAGTACGGCCGCTACGCGGCGGACGTCACGCGCACCTACCCCGTGTCGGGAAAATTCAATCCTGAACAAGCGAAGGTTTATCGGGCGGTCTACCAGGCACAAGAAGACATCATGGCCGCTATTCGTCCTGGCGTGACCATGGCGGACCTGCAGCATGTGGCGGAGGAGTCATTGCGCCGCGCCGGGTATCTCAAAGATTTCATCCATGGTTTCGGACACTTCGTCGGTCTCGATGTGCATGATGCGGGGCTCTACGAAAAGCCGCTGCCGGTGAACGCAATTTTCACGGTCGAGCCGGGCGTTTACTTGCCGGAGCTGGGTTTCGGCGTGCGCATCGAAGATGAAGTCATCGTCACGCCGGCCGGTTATCGTCTTCTGACCGCGGCATTCCCGAGGAAGCTCGAGGATGTGGAGGCGTGGGTCGCCAAGGCGCGGCAGTCACACTAGGAGTGAAAATGCGTTCGTTGTTACTTTGCCTTTCGTTGATCTTCGGTTTCACATCGGGTGCGCCGGCGCGCTCTGCGCCGCCGGCGGTCTTTACCGATCCGCCGCCGGACAAGGACCATCCCGCGGCGATGACGGTGCTGCACATTCCCAGCCATGGCGTGCTGATCAATGGGCTGGTGTATTCGCCGAGCGGTGCGGGTCCGCATCCCACGTTGGTGCTGTGCCACGGTTTGCCGGGCAACGAGAAAAACCTCGACTTGGCGCAGGCCGTGCGCCGTGCGGGTTGGAACGCCGTGACCTTCAATTACCGGGGGTCTTGGGGCAGTCCGGGCGCATTTCGATTCGCGCAGAACCTTGAAGATGCCGATGCGGTGCTCGCGTACCTGCGAGATCCCGCGAATGCCTCGAAATTGGGGATCGATCCGAAGCGCATCGCGATCGCGGGTCACAGCATGGGAGGCTGGGTGGTGGCGCACACGGCATCTCACGATCATTCATTGATGGGCGCCGTGTTCATTTCCATGGCGGACATGGGGCAGTTGGGTGCCAGGCCCCGCGCGCAGGCGGTGGCGGCCATGGCGGATGACATGGAGACGCTCGCCGATGAGACTCCTGAGCGCATGGTCGATGAACTCGCGACGCATGCCAAGGAATTCGTGGTATCGGGAACCGCCGAGGGCCTGGCGCAGATTCCATTGCTGGCAATCACGGCGAACGATCATCTGGCACCGCAGACGGATGCGCTGGTGGCGGCAATCAGGGCCAAAGGCGGCAAGGTGAGCACGGTGCACATGAACACAGATCACGGCTACTCGGATCATCGCATTGCGCTCGAAAGCGCCGTCATCGCCTGGCTGTCGGGACTGCATTGAGTTGGTCCGCTAAACAGTACGTCGCCTTCGAAGAGGAGCGCACGCGGCCGGTGCGCGATCTGCTCGGCGCGCTGCCGCCCATCGATGCGCATGTCGTCATCGACGTCGGCTGCGGGCCGGGCAATTCAACCGAAGTCCTGGCGGCGCGCTATCCGCAGGCGCGGATCAGCGGCACCGACAGCTCAGCGGACATGATCGCGGCGGCGCGGCGACGGCTGCCGCAGATTCACTTCCAGGTGCAGGACCTGCAAGACTGGCACGATGCCGGTCCGTTCGACGTGATTCTGGCGAACGCGGTTCTGCAGTGGGTTCCGCACCATGAAGCGCTGTTGCCCGCGCTCGTCGAAAAGCTGGCGCCCGGCGGTGCCCTGGCGGTGCAAATGCCGGACAATCTGGAGGAACCTGCGCACCGCCTCATGCGTGAGATTGCCGCCACCGGGCCGTGGGCGGCAAAGCTTGCGCAATCGGCCGAAGCACGCGCGCCGCCGGCGGGTGCCGCGTGGTACCACGAGTTGTTGCGGCCGCTGTGCGCCAAGGTCGATTTGTGGCGCACGACCTACCATCATTCCCTGCCCGGCGGCGCCGCGGCAGTGGTGGAATGGTTCAAGGGCAGCGGGCTGCGGCCGTTTCTTGAACCTCTGGACGCAGCTGAGCGCGACGCCTATCTGGCGCGCTACACCGCGGCGATCGCGTGCGCCTACCCGCCGGTCGCGGACGGCAGCGTGTTGTTGCCGTTTCCGCGCGTGTTCCTGGCGGCGATTCGGTGAATTTCATCGGGTCCGTGCCGCAAGGGCTGCGCGAGTCCGTTGAACGCTGGTGGGAACGCGCTTGCGCGCTGGACGGGTTTGCGGACCGGTATCAGGCACTGTCGGAAGATCACCGCAGGCAGTTGCCGCTGGTCATCGCTGCCAGCGAATTCGCCTCTCAAGTGTTGCTGCAGGACCCGCCATCCTTGCAATGGTTCGCTCGATTCGATGCCTGCGGGTCAAACGATGCAAACGGCGAGTATGCAGGTCTCGCTGCCGCTGCGCCGTCGGCCGAGGACACGCAGCGCATCTTGCGCGAGTGGCGCCGGCGCGCCATGTTGCGCATCGCCTGGCGCGACATCGCGGGAACCGCGGCGGTGGCCGAGACATTGCTGGCGGTATCCGACTTGGCCGATGCCTGCATTCGCGCGGCAGCGAGTGCCGCTGCGCTGCATTTGCAGCCGACTTTCGGCAAGGCGTTCAGCTCGAATCCGTCGCAGGACTCCTTCGTCATTTTAGGCATGGGCAAACTGGGCGGGCGCGAGCTCAACTTCTCCTCCGACATCGATCTCGTGTTTCTGTTTACCGAGCCGGGGGAGACGAGCGGTCCGCGCGTCGTCGCCAACGAGGAATATTTCAATCGCTTAGGAAGGGAGATCATTCGCCTGTTGGACGCGAGGACTGCCGACGGCTTCGTGTTCCGCGTGGACATGCGGCTGCGGCCGTTCGGCGAAAGCGGTCCTTTGGTGGTGAGTCTGGCCTCCCTCGAGGACTATCTGCAGCAGCACGGCCGCGACTGGGAGCGATACGCGTGGATCAAGGCGCGGGCCATCGTCGGCGCCGGGAGCTATGCCCCGGCTTACGAAGAATTCGTGCGTCCTTTTGTGTACCGCCGCTATCTGGACTTCGGCGTGTTCGAGTCCTTGCGCAGCATGAAGGCGCTGATCGTGCGCGAGGTCGCGCGCCGCGACCTGGATCATCATCTGAAGCTCGGCAGAGGCGGCATCCGCGAGATTGAGTTCATCGTCCAATCCATGCAGCTGGTGCGCGGCGGCAGCGACCGGCGCTTGCAGAAATCCGCGCTGCTGGAAGTATTGCCGTTGCTGGCCGGCTCGAAATTGATTTCGAGCGACGACGTTGCGGAACTGACCGAGGCGTACTTTCTGCTGCGCAAAGCGGAAAACGCGCTGCAGATGATGCGCGACCAGCAGACCCACACTCTGCCCGAAGACCCCACGGACCGGGCGCGGCTGGCCTTGAGCATGGGCTTTGACGATTGGGACGCCACGTCGCAATCGATGCAATCGACGCTGGATGCGGTCGCAGAGCAGTTCGATGCGCTGCTGTTCGGCGCTGCGGACGCGCCGCGCCGCTTCGATGACATCGGCATGGCGTGGCTGGACGTGGCGGACGCAAGAATCGACGAAGAGCTGGCCAACGGCGGTTTCCCAGGCGCGGAAATACCGGCGGTGGCGGCAATGCTCAAGGCCTATCGGCAGGCGGCCTCCTATCGCCGTTTGGACGAAGCCGGGCACCGGCGCCTGTATGTCATCTTGGCGCGCTTGCTGAAATCGGCCGGGGCGCACGCGGCTCCGGCGACGGTCGTGCAGCGAGTGCTGCGCGTGCTGGAAGCGATCGGCGCGCGCGCCTCGTATCTGGCGCTGCTCAAGGAACAGCCCGCAGCGCTCGATCGGCTCATTGAGGTATGCGCCATCAGCGGTTTTCTGTCGCGGCAGATCGCCGACTTTCCCCTGCTGCTGGACGAATTGATCGACGCCAAGGCGTTTGACGAACTGCCGACTCGGCAGGGATTCACGCAGGAGCTGGCGGCGCGCACCGAGAGACTGTCGCCCGAGGATCCGGAGCGGCAGGTGGAGGCGCTGCGGCAATTTCAAAAGGTGGCGGTCTTTTCGGTTGCGCTCGCCGACCTGACCGGCCGTCTGCCGCTGATGCGCGTCAGCGATCGGCTCACCGACATTGCGGAGCTCATCGTGCAATGCTGCATGGATCTCGCCTGGCAGCAAATGACGCAGACCTACGGCACGCCGCACTGCGGCGAGGAAGCCGGGAATCTGCGTCCGGTGACGGTAGCGGTTGCCGGATACGGCAAGCTCGGCGGCCTGGAATTAGGCTATGCATCGGATCTTGATCTGGTTTTTCTGCACGATTCGGCCGGCGGCGTCCAGCTCACCGACGGCGAGCGGCCGATCGACAACGGCATTTTTTTCCTGCGCTTGGGACAACGCATCGTGCATCTGCTCACCATGCATTCGGCCGCCGGGCGCCTGTACGAGGTCGATATGCGCCTGCGGCCCAACGGCAAGGGCGGCTTTCTCATGACGGGCATCGATGCGTTCGAGCGCTACCAGCAAAACGATGCCTGGACCTGGGAGCATCAGGCGTTACTTCGCGCCCGCGCGGTGGGAGGGGATGCCGCGTTGTGCGCCGCCTTCGAAGCGGTGCGCCTCCGCGTGCTGTCCTCCGCGGTGCGCCGCGAGCGCTTGCGCACCGACGTACTCGAGATGCGCTTGCGTATGCGCAAGGAATTATCGCGCTCCGGAACCGGACAATTCGACATCAAGCAGGACACCGGCGGAATAGGCGACATCGAATTTCTGGTGCAATACTGGGTATTGGCGAATGCTCGGGCTCACCCGGCGCTCCTGACCTACAGCGACAATATTCGCCAACTCGAGGGCTTGGCGGCCGTCGGGGTCCTCGACGAGGCGACCTCGCTATGGCTCAAGCAGGCATACATCGGCTATCGCACCGTGCTGCATCACTTGTCGCTCGAGGGTGACGGCGAGCGCATCGTTGCGGCCGAGCCCTACCGCGAAACCCGAGATCGGTTGCGCGAGATTTGGCGCGCGACATTTGAATCGGCGCCCTGACGTGTCAAAATCGGCGCCACTTTGCTGAGAAATTCAACGTCCGGACCCGATGCCGCGGAGGCGCCCACACCGGCGCGCGCCGGCAATCCTTTGCTCGCGCCGTGGATCGGGCCGGCGGGCGGCGTGCCGCCGTTCGACCAGGTGCAAGTCGCGCATTTCAAGCCGGCGCTCGAGGCCGCCATGGCGGAGAATCTGGCTGAAATCGACGCAATTGCGCGCAATCCGGCCTCGCCTGAGTTCGACAACACCATCGCGGCCCTGGAGCGGTCGGGACGCACGTTCAGCCGGGTTAACGCCGTCTACAGTGTGTGGTCCTCGACCATGAGCACGGAGGATTTTCAGGCGGTCGAGCGCGAATTGCAGCCGAAGCTTGCCGCGTTCGCCGACAAGATTTCCCAGAATGCTGCGCTATTTGCACGCATTGCGGCAGTTTACGCAGCCCGGGAGAGTCTCACGCCGGTGCAGCAGCGCCTGTGCTGGTTTTACCATACGAATTTCGTTCGCGCCGGCGCGAAGCTCGATGCAGCGGCAAAACGGCGGGTGGGGCAGATCAATGAGCGCCTCGCGACGCTGTTCGCGAATTTCAGTCAAAATTTGCTGGCCGACGAGGGCGGCCACGCGCTCTATTTGAAGAGCGAACAGGACCTTGAGGGCCTGCCGGCGCCGCTGCGCGCGGCGGCACGCTCCGCAGCCGCGGCGCGCGGCCATGCGGACGAGTGGGCAATCCTCAATACGCGCTCCTCCATGGATCCGTTTCTGACCTATGCGGATCGACGCGACTTGCGCGAACAGGTGTGGCGCTCCTACTACAGCCGCGGCGATAACGGCGATGCGCACGACAACAAAAAGATCATCTCGGAAATATTGGCTTTGCGCGCGCAACGGGCGAAGCTGCTGGGGTTTCCGACGCATGCGCATTGGCGGGTGGCGGACAGCATGGCGAAAACGCCCGAAGCCGCCATGAGCCTGATGATGCAAGTATGGCCTGCGGCGGTGGCGCGCGAACATGAGGAAGTGGCCGACATGCAGGCCATCGCCGACCGCGAGCATCCCGGGGTCAAGATCGCCGGCTGGGACTACCGCTACTATGCCGAGAAGGTGCGCAAGGCGAAGCACGACCTCGACATGAACGAGGTGAAACCCTACCTGCAGCTGGAAAAGTTGCGAGAAGGCATGTTCTGGGCCGCGGGCCGGCTTTATGGCTTCAGCTTCACGCAGGTGTCGGGTTTCCCGGTTGCCAATCCGGACGTGCGCGTTTGGCGGGTAACGAGCGCGGCCCAGAAACACGTCGGATTCTGGTACTTCGATCCTTATGCCCGGTCCGGCAAAAATTCCGGGGCGTGGATGAGCGAATACCGCGGCCAGGAAAAACTGGACGGCGATGTTGCGCCGATCGTGTCCAACAACACAAATTTCGTGAAGGACGAAAGCGGCGGACCGCTCTTGATCAGCTGGGACGACGCGGTGACGCTGTTTCACGAATTCGGCCACGCGCTGCATGGGCTGAATTCCGACGTGATATACCCTTCGCTCGCGGGCACCAACGTGGTGCGCGACTTCGTCGAATTTCCCTCGCAGCTCAACGAGAACTGGCTGTCGACGCCGGAAGTGCTGTCGCGATTTGCCGTGCACCATCAAACCGGCGAGCCGATCCCGCCCGCGCTGGTCGCCAAGATCAAGAAGGCGAGCACCTTCAATCAGGGGTTCGCCACCGTCGAATATTTGGCTTCAGCACTGGTGGACATGAAGCTGCATCTGACGGGAGATGCTCCCATCGACGTCGCGGAGTTCGAGCGCAGCACGCTCGCGGCGCTGGGAATGCCGGGCGAGATGGTCATGCGCCACCGCACGCCGCAGTTCGCCCACATCTTCTCGAGCGACGCGTACTCGGCGGGCTACTACGGTTATCTATGGGCGGAAGTGCTGGATCACGATGCCTTCGAGGCATTCATCGAGGCGGGCGGCCCCTATGATGCGGCGGTTGCGAAGCGTCTGCACGATGACATCATGTCGGTCGGCAACGGCGTCGATCCGGGCGAGGCGTACCGGAATTTTCGCGGATCCGATCCTAAAATAGACGGTTTATTGCGGGCGCGAGGTTTCGCGCCGCCAGGACAACAAACGGAGTGATTATGCCGGTGATGGTCCAAGACGATTCCAAACATCAATTGATCGTGCCGAATGCGCTGCATCGCTACACCGTCAACATGGCGGACGTGCCGCTGTCGTGTCCCATGCCGGGAATGCTGCTGTGGAATTCACATCCCAAGGTCTACCTTGCGATCGAAACGGCCGGCTGGGCCAAGTGCTCTTATTGCGGCGCCGAGTACACGCTGAATCGCGAGGCGGCGGGACCTGCGGATATCAAAGACGAGAAGGATACTTAAGGCTTGTACTCGGCGTAGGATTTTTCCTCGACGATGCTCGAGCCGAGCTTTAGATTGATGCGCCGCTTGATCGCGGCGCGCGCGTCGTTCTCGAAATAGACCGCGCGTGCGAGACGGATGAACTCCGGATCGAACGCCTGCGCGCGCTCCTTGTCGCGGATGTCATCTTCGATCACCCAGAGCCGTTCGTTGACCTCGAGCAAGGCGGCCACGTCGGCGGCGATGTCGGCCTTGGCATAGCCCGAGACGCTCCAGGTGTCCTCGAGAACCTTGAGTTCGACGCGCACATTGGCGAGCTTGCCGGCATCGCGCATGCGGCTGGATTTGATGCGTAGTATGGTGATCTTGTCCAGCAACTCGCCCGGCGAGACCGGAACGGAAATTTCGCTCATGCAGGCATCTTAGCGAAAATCCCGCGCGAGCATCAGCGCGTCGAGCTTGGCTGTGACATCGGCGACCGTGATCAAGTCCATGACGCCCGGCCGTTCGATCTTCGCGGTCCAAGGAATTTCCGCCGCGGGCTTGCCGAGGTACCGGCGTGCGGCCGCATCGTATTTGTCCACGCACCAATCGCGGCTGTAATACGGTCCGGCGCGCTGCGGATTGGTGGCGGCATAGAGACCTATGACCGGAAGCTCGACCATGCTTGCCATGTGAGCGGGACCTGAATCCGGCGTCAAGAGCACCGTACTCTGCGACATCAGGCCGAGCAGTTGCGGCAGCGTATCCTTGCCGATCTGGTTCAGGAGCGGCGAGCGCGCGGCGGCCGCAATCGATGCCCCCATGCGCGACTCCTCGGAGCTGCGGCCCCCCACGAGCACGACCTGCATGCGGTGCACGGACGCGGCGTGGTCGGCGAGGGCGGCGTAGCGCTGCGCTGCCCAATTGCGCGCCTTATGGCTGGAGCACGGGCTGATGAGCAGCGCCGGGCGTTCAGCGGCGATGACGCTGCCGGCGTATTCGAGCGCGCCTGGCGGCAGCGTTACCTTCCAGCGAGGCGCGCCGGGCTCGATGCCGCAGGCACGCGCGAAGCCCAAGAATGAATCGAGCACATGTTCCGACGACGCGGGCTCGATTTGTGCGTTGGTGAACAGCCACTGCAGTTCGCGAGCGCGCTGCCGATCGAAGCCGAGCTTGATGGGCGCGGCGACCAATCGGCTGACCAGGCTCGCACGAAGCGACAGCTGCATGTCGAGCAACAGGTCGAAGCGGCGCCCGCGCAGCTGCGTGCGTACGCGGCGCAATTCCTTCAAGGTGGCGCCCTTGTCGAAGGTGATAAACTCGATGCCCGGAACGATTTCGCTCATCAGCTTGGCCTCGACCTTGCCGATGATCCAGGTGAACCGCGTTCCGGGCCACGCTGTTTGAAAGGCTCGCAGCGCCGCCAGCGCATGGCAGGTATCGCCGATCGCCGAGAGACGCAGCAGGCAGACGTGTTGCGGCGGCGGTTTGAAGCTCAAGGTAGTCATAAGAATGATAAAGGGCGGCCAACGCATTGCCACTGCAACGGGCGTCATGCTGGCTGATCCCAATGGCCTTGGCAATCCGCCGCTGCGCGCCGAGGAGGCGTTGTTCGATTCGAATTTTTGGGCCGCGCGCAACGAACTCGCTGCCGTTTCGGGCGGCCGCGGGTCGGCGTGGTTCGTGGGATCAGGGGCGGTGGAAGCGGTGCATCCTTGGGTGCTCAGGCACTATCGGCGCGGCGGCTTCATCGCGCGAATATCACAAGACCGGTACATATGGTCGGGCGAGGATCGGGTGCGCGCCTTTGCCGAATGGCGGCTGCTCTATTATTTGGCGCAGCGCGGTCTCAACGTGCCGAAGCCGGTCGCGGCATTTTATCGGCGCGCCGGATTGGGCGGATCGACCTATCGCTGCGATCTGATCACAGAACGCATCGCGCATTCGCGGGCGTTGAGCGCGGTGCTCGGGTCGAACGCGCCGGCGGAACCGGTGTGGCGAGAGGTCGGCGCGGCGATTGCGCGTCTGCACCGCCACGGCGTGGATCATGCGGATTTGAATGCGCACAATATTTTGCTCGACGAGCACGGTACGGTAAGCGTGATCGATTTCGACCGCGGACGATTGCGCGAGCCGGGCGCATGGACCGCCGGCAATCTGGCGCGTCTGCAGCGTTCGCTCGCGAAGATCGCGGCCGGCCTGCCGCCGGATCGATACACGCCGGCGGCGTGGCAGCAGTTGATGGCCGGATACCGGGAAGCCTGACGTTGCGCTTCGTGTATTCATCGCTGGTCCGATGCGCCGTGCCGGCAGCCTTGTCGGCTCTGCTGTGGCGGGGCTTGAGCGACCGCAGTTATTGGCAGGGATGGGGCCAGCGTCTCGGGTTCGGCGCTTGGCTGCGCGGGCCGTGCATCTGGGTGCATGCGGTTTCCTTGGGCGAAATGTCGGCCGCGGCGCCGCTGCTGCGCGCGCTGCGCCGGCGCTATCCGCAGCTGCCTCTGTTGGTGACCACGGCGACGCCCACGGGCAGGGCGCGTGCGCAGGCGCTGTTGGCGGACGATGCCGACATCCGCTTCCTGCCCTACGACACGCCGGGGTCAGTCAGGCGCTTTCTCGCGCGCACCCGGCCGCGCGCCGTCATCATCATGGAAACCGAACTGTGGCCGAACCTGCTGCGTGAATGCGAGCGGCGCGGCGCGCCGGTGCTGTTGGCGAGCGCGCGCCTCTCCGATAAATCGGTGTCCCGCTACCGCCGCTTCGGCGCGCTTTTCAGCGGCGTGTTCACCAAGAATCTCACCGTGGCCGCGCAAACCAGCGAGGATGCCGAACGATTTCGCTCGATCGGCGCCGCGGCCGCGCAGCTCCATGTGACCGGCAATGTGAAATTCGATCTGGAATTGGATGCCGGTGTCGTGCAGGTGGGGCGGGAGCTGCGAACGAAGTTGGGCGCTCAAAGGCCTGTGTGGATCGCCGGCAGCACGCATGCGGGCGAAGAAGAGCAGGTGCTCGACGCGCACGCCTCGCTGCAAGCGGCAAGACCTGACGCTCTGTTGATATTGGTGCCGCGGCACAAAGACCGCTTTGCGGCCGTCGCCGAGCTGCTGAAGCGGCGCGGCATTGCGTTTGCACGCCGCAGCGAAATGACGGGCGTTGATGCATCGGTGATATTGGGCGATACGGTTGGGGAACTCGCGTTGCTGTACGCGTGCGCGGATGCTGCGTTTGTCGGCGGCAGCCTGGTAGCCGTAGGCGGACACAATCTGCTCGAGCCCGCGGCGTTGGGGATGCCGGTGTTGACCGGACCTTCTTACCTCAACAGCAAGGAGATCGCGCAATTGCTGCTGGCGCGCGGAGCGGCGCTCGAGGTGAAGAGCGCGGCGGACTTGGCGGCGGCGCTCGAGCAGCTGCTTGCGGACCCGGCGGAACGCCGCCGCATCGGAGCCATCGGACGGGAAATCGTCGCGTCGAACCGCGGCAGCGTGGAACGGCTGCTGGCGCTCATTGAACCTTTGCTGCCGGCGGTAGATCCGTCGGGGTCGGCGGCGGGGTTGTATCGGTGAGCAGCGCATTGAGCCGTTGCAGGCTTTGTTCGGAAAGGGTGCCGGCGGCCTGCTGCAGTTTGATCACGTTCAGCATGTAGTCGTAGCGGCTGTGCGCATAGTCGGTTTGCGCTTGCACCCACTGCTGCCGCGACTGCAGCACGTCGACCGCGGTGCGGGTCCCGGCTTCGTAGCCGGACTCGGTCGCGCGCAGCGCGGTGAGGTTGGACTCGACCGCTCGATGCAAGGCCTTTACCCGCGATATCTCCGAGAGCACGCCGAGGTAGGCATCGCGTGCATCATGCTCCGTCTGGCGTGCCACCCGCTCCAGGCGCTCCTTGGCCGCTCGATGCTGATAAACAGCCTGGCGGACTTGAGAAGAGACCATACCTCCCGAGTAAATGGGGAACGTCAGCTGGATGCCGATGGAGCGCTGACGCTGGTCCAAGAGCGTGCCGCCCGCGGGGCTGCCGTCGTCGAAAGTGTCCACGCCGTTGGTGTTGAGCTTGCCGGCGCTGCCCACCAGATCCAGCGAGGGAAAATGTCCGCCGCGCGCCACGGAGACGTTTTCGCGTGCGATGTCGGCGGCCAGACGGCTCGAGACCAGCGACAGATTCTGCTGCAAGGCCATTTCGACCCAGCGGTCTTCGCTGATCGGATCAGGATTCGCCATCTCGAAGGGTTCCACGGGCCGCGCCAGCGAATCGAAGGGATCGCCGATGATCTCGCGCAGCAGTTCCTGGGTGGAGGCCAGGGCCCGCTTGGCGGCGATGACCGCGGCGGCGGTGCTGTCATGGGAGGCGCGCGCCTCTTCCACATCGGTCACCGCAATGAGGCCGATCTTGTAGCGCGCTTCGGCCTGGTCGAGCTGACGGGTGATCGAGACCAGCGCGACCTGCTGCGCCTCGACATCGTCCTGCGCGCCGAGCACATCGAAATACCGCTGAGCCACCCGCTCCATCAGGTCTTGTTGCGCGGCCTGGTAGTCCGCCTCGGCCTGCGCCACCTGCGAATCGGCGCGCTTGAGCGCCTGCCAGTTTTCCCAGCGGAACAAGCTTTGCTTCAGGTCGACGCTGTAGCGATGCGTGGTGGTGTCGACCTTGCCCGAGAAGGGAAATGATTCCGATACCGTCGCGGCCGTGCCGGGCGCGGCGCAGGGAATGCCGGCCGGGGTTCCGGGAGCGCAGGGCGGCAGGGTGACGAACTGGGTGGTGTTCTGGGAGCCGGCGTCGCGCTCCCTGGTGATCTGACCGTTACCCGTCAGCTGCGGCAGCAGGGCCGAGAGGGCTTGAGGCTTGGCTTCGAGGGCCGCCAGGCGGGTCGCCTCGGCTTCCCGGAGCTGGGGGTCGTTTTGCAGCGCCCGCTGGTAAACCGCCAACAGATCCGCCGCCGGCGCAGTGCTCGACAGGAGGTACAAACCCCAAACAATCGCAAGTCGCTTCATGAAATACCCATTTTTGGTCATCCCGGACCCGGTAGTATAGTGTTATATATTACTATATCACCTGCAAGCGGCGGGTCAATACTGCGGAATCCTAGGGTCTATAACCCGGGACCAGGCCAAAATTCCGCCGGAAAGGTTAAAAACTTTATCGAAACCCTGGCGCTGCAAGAAATCAGCCACTTGGGCGCTGCGCCCGCCCGAGCGGCAGATCACCACGGTCTCCTTTTTAGGATCAAGCTCGGCGATGCGGTCGGACACCTCGCCCATGGGGATATGGACGGTATCGGTGGGCACCGGCGCCAAGGCGACCTCCCAGTCTTCCCGCACATCGAGCAGCGTCATGTCCTCGCCGCTTTGACGCCTATCGACAAATTCCCGCGGCGTCAGCTCGCCGACGGTGCTCAAAACACGAACCCTTGCGCCGCAGTGGCATTGATCAGCGGTTCAACCACCGTTTCGAACAGGCTTTCCCGGGTCCATTCGCCGTTATCGACCCGGCGCACCAGGATGGCATCCATCACCGGCGCCTCGCCGACAATGGCGAAGAGGCGTCCACCCACGCGCAAACTGCGCTCGAAGCGCGAGTCGTAGACCGGCAGCGAACCGGTCACGGCGATCGCGTCGAACTCGCCCAACGGCGCGGCGGCGAACGCATCGCGGGTCTCGAAATCCACGCGCGCCTCGGGCACGGCGCGCAGGTTGGAGCGCGCCGACGCGGTCAATTCGGCGTGAATATCGATGGATCGTGTGGTCGATCCCAACAGGCTCAGGCAGGCGGCGAGATAGCCGGTGCCGCTGCCGACCTCGAGCACGCTGTCGGCCGGCGCCACGCCCAGGGCCTGCAGAATTCTGCCCTGGATTTTCGGGGCCAGCATCGACTGGCCCAGTCCGATCGGTATCGGGGCGTCGGCAAACGCGATCTCACGATACTGCGGCGGCACGAACGCCTCACGCGGCACCATGGAAAAAACATCGAGCACGCGCGGATCGAGCACTTCCCAGGTACGTATCTGCTGATCCACCATTTGCTGCCGAGCGGCCAGGTTATCCATGATTTCTCGCGTGCGATTAAGGCCGCTGATTATGGTCAATTTCAACAGGCTACGCGAGCCCCTTGCGCTATTCTCTACATCACGATGGTTCGCGACGTGTACAGCTCATGCAGGGCGTCCAAATATTAAGCGTCGCTAAGACTCGTCATTACTGAGGTCAGCGTTGTTCCTGTCTTCTCTCTCGTTGTGGTGGGTGACCGCGGCCATCTTGGCGGTGGGCGTCGTCGTTCTGCTGACCTGGAAACGGCGCCAGGAACGCGCGGTCAACGATTTTTCGCGCCAAATTCAATACCTGATCGATGAGGGCGGAAGCCCGGGACGCATTGCGCTGGCCGCCGAGCCCGGCGCGCTCGGCAAGCTCGGCGCCGCGGTCAACAAACTGCTCGAGGATTTGCAGACGCGCGGCGCGCAGCTGCAGGATCGGGAGCAGCTGTTTCAGCGCCTGGTCGAAACGGTGCACGACGCGGTGCTCGTGCACCGCAAGGCGATTCTATTCGCCAATGCACGCTTCCTCTCGCTCTTGGGGACGAACGCCGCGGATGTCGTCGGCCGGCCGTTGACCGAATTCGTCGCGCCGGAATATGTCGAGCTGGTGGAAAGCAACCTGCGGCGGCGGATGAGCGGAGAATCGGCGGCCGAGCGCTACGAAATCGAACTGATGGACGGGCGGGGGCAGGTCACGCGCGTGGAGCTCTCGAGCACGGTGATCGACAGTTCCGGGGAGCCTGCGTTGCTGCTCACGGCGCTGGAAATGATGCCCGGAGTGATCCCGATGGATGTCTCCCGGAAGCCGCGCGCCATGGCGACGCTCGATGCGATGGGCGAGAGCGTGATCACCGTCGATGCGGACGGCCATATCGACTACATCAATCATTCGGCGGAAGTGCTGCTCGGCCAGCAGGTCGCTCAGGTCTTGGGCAAGAGTTTTTCGGACGTGGCCTCGTTGGTGGACGAGAACGACCGCCGCTCGCTCGGCGATCCTGTCCACAAAGCCATGAGCAGCGGCGTACGCGTCACCGCCGGAAAGCGCGCGGTGCTGGTGCCCAGCAACGGCGGCCCCGAGCGCTTCGTCGAAATCACCGTCACGCCGCTGCAGCTCGACGGCAGGGAAACGTCCGGGCTGGTGCTGGTGCTGCACGACACCAGCGAGATCCGCGGCCTGACCCGGCAGATGACCTATCAAGCCAGCCACGACGCGCTCACCGGACTCGTCAATCGGCGCGAATTCGAGCGGCGCCTGCAGGAGGCCTTGGACTCCGCGCAAACCGGCGACATCGGCCACGCGCTGTGCTACCTGGATTTAGATCATTTCAAAGTCGTCAACGACACCTGCGGCCACACCGCCGGCGACAACATGCTGCGCGAAATCGCCTCGCTCATCAAAGATGCGGTGCGCGACTCCGATACGGCGGGACGCATCGGCGGCGATGAGTTTGCATTGCTCTTGGTCGGCTGTCCGCTCGAGAAGGCGCGCCAGATCGCCGACAACGTGGTGCGCTCGGTGAATGACTACCGCTTCGTCTGGAAGGACAAGATTTTCAATGTCGGGGTGAGCATCGGCTTGGTCGAGATTGGGCGCGACAGCGGCACCATCGAGGACATCATGAATTCGGCGGATTCGGCCTGCTACGTCGCGAAGAAGCAGGGCGGCCTGCACGTGCACGTCTATTCGGCGCGCGAGGAGGCGAGCGCGCGCCATAGCGGCGAGATCCAGTGGCTGCTGAAATTGCAGGGCGCGCTGCGCGACAACAAGTTCGAACTCTATTTCCAGCCCATCGTGCATGCGCGCGCCGGCGGCGTGAGCGGACCGGCGCTCGAGGTGTTCGTGCGCCTGGCGGGCGAGGATGGGCAGCCGGCCTCGCCGCCGGCGGAATTCATCCGCGCGGCGGAGCGCTACCGCTTGATGCCGTACGTCGATCGCTGGGTGGTGCAGGCGGTGCTCGCGGCGCTCGGCCGCGGCGGCTTGAAACTGCCTCCCGGCCGCAGCGTCGCCATCAACATTGCCGGCCAGACCTTGGGCGATGCGGAATTCCTGGAGTTCGTGGTGGAATGTTTCGATCACACCGGCGCGAACCCCGGCGACATCTGCTTCGAAGTCACCGAGACCTCGGTGGTCGCGAACCTGGATCATGCGCAGCGCTTCATCGCCGTGCTGCACGGCATGGGCTGCGAATTCGCGCTGGACAATTTCGGCAGCGGCCTGAGTTCCTTCTCGACCTTGAGGACCTTGCCGATGGATTACCTGAAGATCGACGGTTCCTTCATCAAGAACCTGGCGGCCGATTCGGTGAACCAGGCCATGGTGGCGGCGATGATCGACCTGTCGCGCAGCCTGAATTTCCGGGTGGTCGCCGAGCATGTCGAGGATCAACTCGCGCTCGACACCGTGACCGGCATGGGCATCGACTTCGTGCAGGGCTTCATTGTCGGCCGGCCGCAGCCCCTGTCGATGGTTCCCGCGCCCGGTTAGCCACGGCCTGTCAGGCTTATAACGCGCGGGCAGCCGCTCATAACCAACTTTGCAGTGTATTTGAGCCGCGCTTAGGAGGAAAATCCCGAAGAAACACCATTCGCGAGGTCTTCCATGGAAGTTTACGAGGACAACACCCAGTCCATCGGCCGAACGCCGCTGATACGCATCAACCGTCTCAACGCCGGCAGCGGGGCGACGATTCTGGCGAAGGTCGAGGGGCGCAACCCCGCATACTCGGTGAAGTGCCGCATCGGCGCGGCGATGGTGTGGGACGCGGAACAGCGCGGCGCGCTCAAGCCGGGAATGACCATTGTCGAGGCCACCAGCGGCAACACCGGGATCGCCCTGGCGTACGCCGCGGCGGCGCGCGGCTATGGCTGCGTGCTCACCATGCCCGACACCATGACCATGGAACGGCGCAAGGTCGTGACGGCGCTCGGCGCAAAGTTGATCTTGACGCCGGGTGCCAAAGGCATGAACGGCGCCATGGCGAAAGCCGAGGAGCTGGCTTCCTCGGATCCCAAAAAATATCTATGGGTGAAGCAGTTCGACAACCCGGCGAATCCAGGGATTCACGAAAAGACCACGGGACCTGAGATTTGGGATGACACGGACGGCAAAGTCGACATATTCGTCAGCGGCGTCGGCACCGGCGGCACGCTGACCGGCGTCTCGCGCTACATCAAGCAAACGCGCGGAAAATCGATCCTGACCGTGGCGGTCGAGCCGACGAACTCGCCCGTCATTACGCAAACGCGCGCCGGCGAGGCGTTGACCCCCACGCCGCACAAGATCCAAGGCATCGGCGCGGGATTCATTCCGCATAACCTGGATATGTCCCTGGTCGATCGGGTCGAGCAAGTGAGCAACGAAGACGCGATCGATCTCGCGCGCCGGTTGGCGCGCGAGGAGGGTCTGCTGTCCGGCATTTCCAGCGGCGCCGCGATCGCCGCGGCCCTGCGCCTGGGGCGCGAGACGGCCAACAACGGCAAGACCATCGTCGTGATTTTGCCGGATGCCGGCGAGCGCTACCTGTCCGGCGCGCTGTTCGAAGGACTGTTCGAAGAGGTTGAGAAAATGCAGGCGGTCGCTTGAAGGCACCCATGAACGCCAATGCACTCGCGGCAGAACTGCTCGGAAGCTACCTCGGCGATGAGCGCGGCCGGCGCATCGCGCAGCGCTACCTGCCCTCGCGCGAAGCGATCGTGGAGATCTTGGGCGCCGTGCTCGACCTCATGTATCCGGGTTACTTCGGACGCCAGGACCTGAATGCCGACAATTTGAGCGCGCATGTGCAGCAAATGGCGGCCGCGCTGCTGCCGAAGCTCGAGCGCGAACTGGAGCACTGCCTGTGCTACGGGCGCGAGCGCGAGGCGGTGCCGCCGAAGATGGGCGAGTGCGCGCCGCGCGCGCATGAATTGGCGGAGATCTTTCTGCGGCGGCTGCCCGAGATCCGGGCATTGCTGATCCGCGATGTGCAGGCGGCGTTCGACGGCGATCCGGCGGCGCTGAACCTGGACGAGATCATCCTGGCCTACCCCGGCGTGCTCGCGGTGAGCGTGTATCGCATCGCGCATGCGCTGTACGACCTGGGCGTGCCGATGATGGCGCGCATCATGACGGAGTGGGCGCATTCCAAGACCGGTTGCGACATTCATCCCGGCGCCACCATCGGCCCGGCATTTTTCATCGATCACGCCACGGGCGTGGTGGTCGGCGAGACCACGCACATCGGCGAGGGCGTCAAGATCTATCAAGGCGTGACCTTGGGTGCGCTGTCGCTGCCGCGCGATGCCGACGGCCACATCATCCGCGGCAAGAAGCGCCATCCGACCGTGGAGGACGGTGCCACGCTGTATGCCAACGCCACGGTGCTGGGCGGCCAGACCGTGGTGGGCGCGCACAGCGTCATCGGCGGCTCGGTGTTTCTGACCTTCAGCGTGCCGCCCCGTTCGCGCGTTTCGCTCAAGGAGCCCGAACTGCGGGTGGCGAGGCGGGACGGGGCTGCGGAGCCGGACGCGATCTACTTCGATATCTGACCCTTTCTTGATATAAGGTATATAAGATGGCAGCCTAAGTTCCTTAAAAACGTTTTCGGGGGGCACGACGTGAATACAACAATAGAAACCCACGACCCGATGAAAAACACCGGGCTCAAGAACCGCTGGGCGCAGCTCGTCATGGGAATCATTTGCATGGCGATGGTCGCCAACCTGCAATACGGTTGGACGCTGTTCGTCAATCCCATGTCCGATAGATTCCACTGGTCGAAAGCCGCGATCCAGGTCGCGTTCTCGATCTTCGTGCTGTGCGAGACGTGGCTGGTGCCGGTCGAAGGCTGGCTGATGGACCGGTTCGGGCCGCGGCCCGTGGTGCTCGTCGGCGGCATCCTGGCGGGAATTTCCTGGATCCTGAATTCCTATGCGACCTCTCTCGGGTTTTTATACTTTTCGGCGGTGATCGGCGGAATCGGTGCCGGCGCTGTTTACGGAACCTGCGTCGCCAACGCGCTCAAGTGGTTTCCCGACAAGCGCGGACTCGCGGCGGGCTTGACGGCCGCGGGGTTCGGCGCCGGTGCCGCGCTGACGGTGATTCCCATTGCCAACATGGTGAAGTCGGGCGGCTACGACAAGGCCTTCTTCGACTTCGGGCTGCTCCAAGGCATCGTGGTGTTCGTGGTGGCTTTGTTCCTGATCCGCCCGCCCACCACGGCCATCGTCGCGGCAGTGAAGGGGGCGGTGAACCCGCTGACGCGACGCAACTTCGCGCCCGGCCAAATGCTCAGGACGCCGGTGTTCTGGATGCTGTATCTGTGCATGGTACTGGTGGCCTCGGGCGGCTTGATGGCGGCCGCAGAGGTTGCCCCGATCGCCAAGGATTACGGCGTTGCGGCGACCCCGGTCAATTTCTTCTGGGCCACGCTGCCGCTGCTGACGCTCGCGCTGTCGATCGACAGCCTGGTCAACGGATTTACGCGGCCGCTGACCGGTTGGCTATCCGACCATCTGGGCCGCGAGAACACGATGGTGCTGGTCTTCGCGGTCGAGGGGCTCGCCATCTGGGGCCTGATGTCATTCGGTCACTCGACGACGGGCTTCCTGATCTTCGCGCCGCTGATTTTCTTGGGTTACGGCGAGATTTTCTCGCTGTTCCCGGCGGTCTGCGGCGACACCTTCGGCCCGAAGTATGCGGGCGCCAACAACGGCTTTCTGTACACCGCCAAAGGCACCTCGTCGCTGCTCATTCCGCTGGCGAATGTGCTCAAGGCTTCCGCGGGCAGCTGGGTGCCGGTGCTGTGGATTGCCGGCGCGCTGCCGATTGCCGCCGCCGTGCTGGCAATTTTCGTGCTGTCGCCGATGCGTCGCCGAATGCTCGAGAAGGTGGCGGCGGAACCGGCAGTTACGTAAGCATCTTCCCGATCAGCGGCACCAGCAGCAGTGCCACGATGTTGATGATCTTGATCAACGGATTGATCGCGGGACCCGCGGTGTCCTTGTATGGATCGCCGACGGTATCGCCGGTCACCGCTGCCTTGTGCGCGTCGGATCCCTTGCCGCCGAAGTGGCCTTCTTCGATGTATTTCTTGGCGTTGTCCCACGCGCCGCCGCCGGTGGTCATGGAAATGGCGACGAACAGGCCGGTGACGATGGTGCCGATCAGCAATCCACCGAGCGCTTGAATGCCGGAGCCGGGGCCCATGAGCCAGTTGATGATGAACACCAGCACGATGGGCACGAGGATGGGCAGCAAGGAGGGCACGATCATTTCCTTGATCGCGGCCTTGGTCAGCATGTCCACGGCGCGCGAATAGTCGGGCTTGGCGGTGCCCTCCATGATGCCGGCGATTTCCTTGAATTGCCGCCGCACTTCGTTGACCACGGCGCCTGCGGCACGGCCCACGGCCTCCATGGCCATCGCCGCGAACAGGTACGGCACCAGTCCGCCGATGAACAATCCGATAATGACCGCGGGGTTGGACAGGTCGAAGGTCGTCGGGTGGCCCAAGACTTCGCCGAGCTTGTGGGTGTAGTCGGCGAACAGCACCAGGGCTGCCAAACCGGCCGAGCCGATGGCATAACCCTTGGTCACCGCCTTGGTGGTGTTGCCGACCGCATCGAGCGGATCGGTGACATCACGCACCTTCTTGTCCAAGTGTGCCATTTCGGCGATGCCGCCGGCGTTGTCGGTGATCGGCCCATAGGCGTCGAGCGCCACGATCATGCCGGTCATGGACAGCATGGCGGTGGCCGCGATGGCGATGCCATACAGCCCTTCCAGCTGGAACGAAGCCCAGATGCTCAGGGCCACGGCGATGACGGGCAGGGCGCAGGCCTTCATCGACACGCCCAGGCCGGCGATGATGTTGGTGGCATGGCCGGTCTGCGAGGCGGCGGCCACGTGCTGCACCGGCTTGTACTCGGTCGCGGTGTAGTACTCGGTGATGACGATCATGGCCGCCGTCAGGGCCAATCCCACCAGGGTACACAGCCACATGCGCATGCCGTGTTCGCCCATGATGTCTTGCGCCACGAAGTAAAACGCGATCGCCGAGATCACGGCCGAGACGAGCACTCCCTTGTAGAGGGCGTTCATGATCTTGCCGCCTTCGCGGGTCGAGACGAAGAAGGTGCCGATGATGGAAGAGACGATGGAAATCGCGCCGAGCACCAAGGGGAATAGAATCGCGCGTGCGCCCAAGTCCGTCATGACCAAGCCGCCCAACAGCATGGTGGCGACCAAGGTCACGGCATAGGTCTCGAACAGGTCGGCCGCCATGCCGGCGCAATCGCCGACATTGTCGCCGACATTGTCCGCGATCACGGCCGGATTGCGCGGATCGTCTTCCGGAATGCCGGCTTCCACCTTGCCCACCAAGTCCGCGCCGACATCGGCGCCCTTGGTGAAAATGCCGCCGCCCAAGCGCGCGAAAATCGAAATGAGCGAGCCGCCGAAGGCCAAGCCGACCAAGGAGCGCAGTGCCGTGTCGGGATCACCGAGCACGCTGCGCATCACGAAGTAGTAGCCGGCGACGCCTAAGAGCCCCAACCCCACGACCAGCATGCCGGTGATGGCACCGCCGCGGAACGCCACTTTCAGCGCGGCATTGATGCCGTTGTGGGCTGCCTGCGCCGTGCGCACGTTGGCGCGCACAGAAATGAACATGCCGATGTAGCCGGCCAGTCCTGAAAGGATGGCACCGACCGCAAAGCCGCCGGCGGTGGCCCAGTCGAGCGCCACACCGATGGCGAAGAACAAAACCACACCGACGATCGCGATGGTGGAGTACTGCCGGTTCAAGTAGGCGCGGGCGCCGGCCTGAATGGCGGCGGCGATTTCCTGCATGCGGGCATTGCCGGCCGGCTGCTTCAAAATCCAGCTCACCGAAATCATGCCGTAGAGGATTGCGACAACACCGGCTGCAATCGCCAGCCAGAGCGAATTATCAAGAGTCATGGAGTTTCCCTTCGGGTCTTATGTTATTGAAAACAAACGATTATATCACAAACGGGGTACGCAAGCGCTTCGGAACGCCGGCACCTTTCAATGTGACATAAACTGGCAGGCCGTTGCGGTAGGGAGGGTAACCTTCGCCGCCGATCAGGGGCAAGAGATACCGCCGGCAGGCGGCGGTGATGCCGAATCCGTCCGCTGTGATGAACTCTCGCGGCAGCTTTTTTTCTTGGTTGGCGATCGCGGACAGCGGCGCTTCGCCGACGCTCCAGCGATAGGGCTTGGAGGATTTTCGGACGATGACGGGCATGACGGCATTCTTGCCCTTGAGGGCCAGCGTCACGGCGGCCTTGCCGACGGCATAGGCCTGATCCACGTCCACCTTGGAGGCGACATGGCGGGCCGACCGCTGCAGGTAATCGGCCACCGCCCAATGAAATTTATAGCCGAACGCCTGCTGCGTCATTTGCGCGACCACGGGTCCGACGCCGCCCAGCTGGGCATGGCCGAACGCATCCTTGGTGCCGGCCTCGGCCAGGAACTTGCCGGACGCGTCCTGCACGCCTTCTGAAACGACGATGACGCAGTACCCGCGCTGCTCCACCGTGGCCTTTACCTTGTTCAAGAATACTTCGCGGTCGAACGCGACTTCCGGGAAGAGAATGATGTGGGGCGCGTCGCCCGGCTTGTCGCCCGCCAAGCCGCCGGCGGCCGCGATCCAGCCGGCGTGCCGTCCCATGACTTCGAGCACGAAGACCTTGGTGGAGGTTCGCGCCATGGAGGCGACATCGAGCGCCGCTTCGCGCGTCGACACCGCAATGTACTTGGCAACCGAGCCGAAGCCGGGACAGCAGTCGGTGATGGGCAAGTCGTTGTCGACCGTTTTGGGGATGCCGACGCAAATGATGGGATAGTGCATCTGCGCCGCGACCTCGGACACCTTCTGCGCGGTGTCCATGGAATCGTTGCCGCCGTTGTAGAAGAAGTAACCGATGTCATGGGCGCGAAATATGTCAATCAGGCGCTCGTACTGGGCGCGGTTCTTGTCGATGCTGCTGAGCTTGTAGCGCGCCGATCCGAATGCGCCGCCGGGCGTGTGGCGCAGGCCGCGGATGGCGGCGGCGCTTTCCTTGCCGACGTCGATCATGTCCTCGGTCAGGGCGCCGATGATGCCGTGCCTGCCGGCATAGACCTTGCCGATTTTGGTGGGGTGGCGGCGGGCAGCTTCGATCAGGCCGCAGGCGGACGCGTTGATGACCGCGGTGACGCCGCCGGATTGTGCATAAAACGCGTTCTTCTTGCCCACCATGCCCCCCATCGGTTCAAGCCGCGCAGAATAGCCGATCGGCGCGTCCTCTGGTACGGTAGTGCGCTTTTACTACCGAAAGAACGCATGAGAATAGTCCTATTGGGCGCCCCGGGGTCCGGCAAAGGCACCCAATCCCAATTGCTGATCAAAGCCTATGGTGTGCCGCAGATATCCACCGGCGACTTGCTGCGCGAGGCTCGCGCCAAGGGCACCGAGCTTGGGCTCAGGGCCAAGGCGGCCATGGATGCCGGCAAACTCGTGGACGATGCCACGGTCTTGGGCATGATCCGCGAGCGGCTCAGCCGCCCCGATGCACGGAAGGGCTTCATCCTCGATGGTTTCCCGCGCAACATCGCGCAGGCCGAGGCCTTGGAGAAAATGCTGGCGGAGCTCGGCACACCGCTCGAAGCGGTGGTGCTGTTGAATCTCGATCTGAAGATTCTGTTCAAGCGCCTCACGGGGCGCCGGATATGCGAGACCTGCAACCAGGTGTTCAACATCTATACCTCGCCGCCGGGAATGCTCACCGAGAAATGCGGCGAAAAGCCGCATCGGCTGGTCCAACGCGACGACGACAAAGAAGAAGTCATCGGCCAGCGTCTGGATGTCTACGAGGCGCAGACCAAACCTTTGATCAATCATTACCGGGCGGCGGGACTGCTGCGCATCGTGGATGCCGATGCCGACATGAACACCGTGTTCAAGAACATTCAGAAGGCGCTAGCCTAGCGCCGCAGTCAAGCGATTGCCGATCTCCTCTTTGCGCCAGCCATTGAGCGCACGGCTGTCGCGCGGCGAACCGGCGAGCTTCCCCAAGGCAAGGGTTTTGAGCTCGCCGCGCGGCGCCAGCACTTCGGCGCTGATCTGCAATTCCGCGGCGCGCGCTTCCACGACCTTGATCAAGCGCTCGAGCAGCGCTTTCTGCTCGGGAGTGGGGCGCGAATCCTGCGTGGGTTCCGAGTCGCTCGAGTCCGGGCGCGAGTTCGCCAGCACCGTGAGCAGCGCGGCGGCGAACTGCCCGTTCAGCGGCTGCACCGCTTCGAGCGCCGCCGGCGTCGCAGGATTGGCGTGCGCGATCGAAAAGATCGCGGCGTCCGGCAAAATCCAGGCGCGCGGCAAGTTGCGTTCACGCGCCGCCTTCTCGCGCCACACCGCGATCGATTTGGCGCGGGCACGCGGCTTGGGCTCGAGTTGCCCGATGCCGCGCAGCCTTTCCCACGCTCGCGCAGGATCCGGTTCATATAGCCGCCGTTCTTCCAGCTCCAAGCAGTCCTCGCGCACCCAGTGCTCGCGCCCCAGTTCTCTGAGGCGCCGCTGCAGCTCAGCGGCGACCGCGCTCAAGTACAGAACATCGTCCGCGGCATATTCCAGTTGCGCGGCCGTGAGCGGCCGCTTCGACCAGTCGGTGCGGGTCTGTCCCTTCGGGACGGTGACGTCGAGCAAGGTCTTCACGAGTTCGGCGTAACCGACCTGCGGCTTCATGCCGATGCAGGCCGCGGCGATCTGCGTGTCGAACACCGGCGATACCACCCGCTGCGCCGTGAGATACAGCGCTTCGAGGTCTTGCCGGGCGGCATGGATCAGCTTGGGCACGCGCGGCGCGGTCAAAGCCGGCATCAAGACATCGAGGCTGGCTATTTTGAGCGTATCGACGCACCAGATCTGTCCCGCGGCGGAGAGCTGCAGCAGGCACAACTTCGGAAAAAAAGTGCGCTCTCTCAAGAATTCGGTGTCCAGACCGATCGATTCATGCGGTTCCAAGTCTTGCGCAAGCGAGGCGAGCGCGTCGCCGTGATCGATCCAAATCGCGTCAGGCATATAAACCTACGTGTACAATTTGACCGTGAAGTATATTCATATCTTGGGAATAGCCGGCACCTTCATGGGCGGTGTCGCCGCCATCGCCAAAGCAGCCGGTTTTCGGGTCACCGGCTCGGATTTGAACGTGTATCCGCCCATGAGCACGCAGCTCAAAGCGCTCGGCATCGAGTTCATTCAAGGCTATGAGCCTGCGCAACTGGACTTGAAGCCCGACGTGGTCGTGGTCGGAAACGCTTTGAGCCGCGGCAGCCCGGTGATCGAAGCCATGCTCGACCGCGGCATGGCCTATACCTCAGGTCCCTTGTGGCTCGCCGAACAGGTGCTGCACTCCCGGCATGTGATCGCCGTCGCGGGCACGCATGGCAAGACCACCACGACCGCGATGCTCACCTGGATACTCGAGCATGCGGGCCTTCAACCCGGGTATCTGGTCGGCGGCGTGCCGGGCAATTTCAATGCCAGCGCGCGTTTGGGGAAAGCACCGTTCTTCGTGATCGAAGCGGACGAATACGACACGGCATTTTTCGACAAGCGCGCCAAGTTCGTCCACTACCGCCCGCGCACCGCCATTTTGAACAATTTGGAATACGATCACGCCGATATCTATCCCGACGTGGCCTCGATCCGCCGGCAATTCAATCAACTGCTGCGCACCGTGCCCGGCGCCGGACGGCTCATCGTGAACGGCGCGGATCCCGAACTGGCGGCGACGCTGCAGGAGGGCTGCTGGACGCCGCGCGAAACCTTTGGCTTGAGTGCGGCCGGCGCGCCGCCGAGCGACTGGACGGCACACCTCGTCCGCGGCTCGGCCGCAAGCCGGTTCAGCGTGCAGTTCCAGGGACGCGCGGTCGCCGAGGTGGCCTGGAACCTGATCGGCGAACACAATGTCCTGAATGCACTGGCGGCGATCGGCGCGGCTGCGCATGCCGGCGTCACGCCGCAGCGTGCCGCGGAAGCCTTGAACGCCTTTGGCGGCGTCAAGCGCCGCATGGAAGTGCGCGGCGTGGTCGACGGCGTGACCGTCTATGACGATTTCGCGCACCATCCCACCGCCATCGAGGCCACGCTCAAGGGCTTGCGCGCCCGCGTCGGCGAACAACGCATCATCGCCGTGCTGGAGCCGCGCTCCAACAGCATGAAGCTGGGCGTGCATCGCGATGAATTGGCGCCGTCGCTCGAATCGGCAGATCGCAGCTGGTTCCTCGCACCCGCGGATCTGGGCTGGGACTTGAAAGGTGCCGTGTCCGGCATGGGAGATCGAGTCAGCCTGGCGCGCAGCGTCGAAGACCTGGTGAATGGACTGGCGGCGGAAGTGCGTACCGGCGATCATGTTCTCATCATGAGCAACGGCGGCTTCGGCGGTCTGCACGATAAGTTACTGGCTGTCTTGCGGGCGCGCTGATGCCGGCGCCGCCATCGATCCCGCTGTTTCCGCTCAACATCGTACTATTCCCCGGCGGTCCGCTGCCGCTGCGCATCTTCGAAACGCGCTACATGGACATGGTTCGAAAATGCATGCGTGAAGATCAGCGCTTCGGGGTCGCATTGATCCGCGAGGGCAGCGAGGTGGGTCCCGCGGATACCTTCGATGTCGGCACGATGGCGAGGATCGTCGACTTCCATCAGCTGTCGGATGGCTTTCTGGGACTGTCATGCGTCGGCGAGCAGCGCTTTCGTATTTTAGGCCGCCGCCGTCAAGCGGACGGCCTGAATTTGGCCGACATCGAGAGCATCGCGCAGGAACCCAAGATGCCGGTGCCGGAGCAGCATGCGCGGCTCGCGGAACTCTTGAAAAACGTGCTGCCGCAATTGGGCGAAGTTTATTCAGGCATCCAGATGCACTTGGACGACGCGTCCTGGGTAGGGCATCGTCTGGCGGAGATTTTGCCGATCGCGGCGGCCGAGAAACAATTCTGTCTCGAACTCAACGATCCGATCCGGCGACTGGACGTGCTGCGGGAACCCAGCGCGCGCGGCTGAACCACAGCGCGGCGGCGATGCACAGCCCCCATGGCACCAGCCAGTAGCCCAACAAGCCGTCGAATCGCCCCACCCAAAAAGCATAGGCCGGTGCCGCACCGCTGGTCGTTGCCTCTTGCAGCATGCGCAGCACGATCACCCAGCCCGCGTGCAGGCCGATCGCCACCGCGATGTTGCCGCTGAGCACGCGCGTCAAGCTCAAGATCAGTCCGACGATGAGCCACGAGAGAAAGGAGTCGAATACCAGGCCGGGCTCCGCCAACGGTGCGAAGGAGCGCATCAGCAAGTCGAAACCGCTGCCCCAGCCGATATCTTCGGGCGCGATCCGCGCCTTCGCAAAGAAATGCACCACCGCGAACAGCGGCGCGGTGAGCAGTGCCGCGGTCCAGGGGCCCGACTCGCGCTCGATGGCCGTGTGCATCGCGCCGCGCATCACGGTTTCCTCGATGAGCGCAACGGCCATGCCGGAACTCAGGCCGACCAGGAAAATTCGCGCCAAGCCGAGCGCGGAAGGCGTGAAGTTCGCGTTGATGATCCGCAAGTGCGTGGACAATAGAAAGGCGGCCCCCACCGCGGCGGTGGCCATGCCGATGCCGCCCCAGATGATGCTGACCTTCAAGAATCGCCGCCAGGGCAGGCCGTAGCCGAAATCCCGCCTGGCGGTGAGGTGCAAATGGCGGCACAGCCATATGAGCTCCGCAATCAGCACCAGCATCGCGACGCGGCTGGCGACGCGGTGAAATGCCCAACCCGCGAAGCTCGAGGTGAATGCGTAGGCCGGGTACGCGAGCAGCGCGCCGATCAATCCCGCGAGCAACAACGCGCCGATGAACCAGCCAAAGGCCCGCATCAGTCGTGCAGCGGCGCGTCGTTCAAGGACGCGAATACCCGTGCGGCCGCGGCAACGGTCGCGTCGATATCCGCGGCCGAATGCGCCGCCGACAGAAATCCGGCCTCGAATGCCGATGGCGCGAAATACACGCCCTCGTTCAGCATGCCGTGGAAGAAGCGCTTGAAGCGTTCGACATCGCAGGCCATTACCTTCCCGTAGCGATCGACATGCGGTTCGGTGGTGAAGAAGAACCCGAACATGCCGCACACATGATTGGTGGCGAGCGCGACGCCGGCACCTGCGGCCGCCGCGGCGAGCCGCTCCATCAAGACGTCGGTCATGGCGCTCAAGTGCCGGTGAAAGCCCGGCGCAGCGACGAGATCGAGGGTGGTGAGACCGGCGATCATCGCCACCGGATTGCCGGACAGCGTGCCGGCCTGGTAGACGGGGCCCAAGGGCGCGAGCCGCTGCATGATGTCGCGCCGGCCGCCGAACGCGCCCACCGGCATGCCGCCGCCGATGATTTTCCCAAGCGTGGTCAGGTCCGGGCGCACACCGTACAGCGCTTGCGCGCCGCCGAGTGCGACCCGAAAGCCGGTCATGACCTCATCGAACAACAACACCGCCCCCGTGCGGTCGCACTCGCCGCGCAATGTTTGCAGGAACTCGGGCGCGGGCGGAACGCAGTTCATGTTGCCGGCCACGGGTTCGACGATGACGCAGGCGATCTGCTCCCCCATCTGCCGAAATACCCGCTGCGCCTGATCGATGTCGTTGAAGTTGAGCGTGACCGTGTGGTTCGCGAGCGCCTTGGGCACGCCGGGAGAAGTCGGCACGCCCAGCGTGAGCGCACCGGAACCTGCCTTGATCAGCAGCGAGTCGGAATGGCCGTGATAGCAGCCCTCGAATTTCACGATGGTGTCGCGTCCTGTAAAGCCTCGCGCCAGACGGATGGCGCTCATCGTGGCTTCGGTGCCGGAGCTGACGAAGCGCACCAGTTCGATGGAAGGCATGAGTTCGACCACGCGGCGCGCGAGCCGGGTCTCCAATTCGGTCGGCGCGCCGAAGCTCAAGCCGTCCGCGGCGACCTCTTGCACGGCCTTGATGACCAGAGGATGCGCGTGCCCCAAGATCATCGGTCCCCAGGAACCGACGTAGTCGAGGTAGCTCCGGCCGTCCGCGCTGATCACGTGTGCGCCCTTCGCACGCTTCAGAAAAATAGGCTCGCCGCCGACGCCGTGAAACGCCCGGACAGGCGAGTTGACGCCGCCCGGAATGTATCTACAGGCTTCTTGGAACAGGCTCATGGCGAACCTATTCAAACAGCGATGGCTGTCCCGGGCAAGCTAAGCCTGACTTCCAACCCGCCGCTGCCGGCATTGGCGGCCCGGGCAGAACCGCCGTGAGCCTTCATGACTTGCGATGTGATGGCGAGGCCGATGCCTTCGCCGCCGCTGTCGCGGTCGCGCGATTCGGCGACCCGATAAAACGGCTCGAAAATGCGTTCCAACTCCGAGGCCGGCACGCCGGGACCGTGATCGCGGACCAGAATTTCCACGCCATTGCCGGATTTTCCGATCTGCACCTCGACCGGCGCGTCGCTGGGGCTGTAGCGCACCGCGTTGCGCAGCACGTTTTCAATCGCGCTGCGCAGCAGCTCGCGGCTGCCGAGCACCATGTTATTGGCCGCACCGCGCAGCCTGATGCTGCAATTCTTCATGGCGCCTTCGAAATTGGCGTCGCGCACCACTTCCTCGATGACTTCGTCGAGCTCGAAACGCTCGCGCTCCAGCAGGGCATCGGTGCCATGCAGCCGTGCCAGCTTCAGGACCTGGCTGATCATGGCGTCGAGGCGTTCGACTTCGCGTTCCAGCCGATCCAGCTGCCGCATGAAATCCGCCTCAGGCTGGCGCGCCAAACCCAATGCCACCCGCATGCGGGCGAGCGGAGAACGCAGCTCGTGGGAAATGTCGCGCAGCAACTGCGTCGTGCCGCTGCGATTGGCCCGCAACTGATCGGCCATGGCGTCGAAGTCGCGTGCCAGCACCGCCAGTTCATCCTTGCGCCCTTCGAGACCTGAACTCACGCGCACCGCCGGATTCTCAGAGGCCAGTGCGCGGGCGCCTGCTTGAATGCGGCGAATCGGCGCACTGAGATGTTCCGCCAGCCACCAGCTGGTGAGCGCGCTCACCACCAGTGCGATGCCGAGTATGGTCAATGAAATAACGGGCAAGCTGAGCGCGCCGAACACGCTGGGCCGGCGCGGCGAGGTGAACACGCTGTACACCGCTCCGTCCGCCGCAACGATTTGCGGCGCGGAGCGCGACGGCCGGAAATTGCCGGGCACCGTTTCGCGGCTTACCCCCAAGCGCCGCAGTATGTTCTCAGGCAGGCGTCTGCCGAGAATGTCCCGGCCATCGGGAGCGATGATGAACAGCTCGCGGTCGCCGATCACGTTTTTATTTGCGGTGAGCCAGGTTTTGAGCGAGCCGACGCCGCCGCGCCCGAGAATCTCCGAGGCCTGGATGGCCGCGGACGGGCGGCGCTGAGAATCGATTGAATCGCTGTCGCGGGAGGCGATGGTGAAGGTGGTGGCGATGCTGCTGCCCACGATGAGCGTCATCGCCAGCAGGAACAGCAGGAAAATCCTAAGGAACAGGCTGTGCATGCGCCATCGTCAAGGTGTAGCCCGAGCCGCGGACGTTTTTGATCTCCGGGTTGCCGCCGGCTTCGAGTTCGAGCTTGCGCCGCAGATTGCTGATGTGCGTGTCGATGCTGCGGTCGTAGGCAGCGAGCTTGCGGCCCAGCGCCTGTTCAGTCATGGCGTCGCGCGAAATGACCTGGCCGGCGGAGCGCATCAGCAATTCGAGCACGCGGAATTCGGCGCCGGTAAGGGGCACCGTTTTGTCGGCCACATGTACCTGGCGTGTTCCGGCGTTCAGCGTGATCGGCCCCACCGCGAGCTCGTCCGGAACGGCGCCGCGCGCCGAGCGGGTGCTGGCACGGCGCAGGATCGCGCGGATGCGGGCCACCAATTCGCGCGGGTTGAAGGGCTTGCTCAAATAGTCGTCGGCGCCCAGCTCGAGACCGACGATGCGATCGACGTCGTCGCCGCGCGCGGTGAGCATCAAGATCGGTGTCGTATACGATGCACCCAGCTTGCGCAGCACGTCGAGGCCTCCGACGCTGGGCAGCATCACATCGAGTATCACGATTTCAAATTCGCCGGCTCGCAATTCCGCCAACGCGTCGCCGCCGTCGTGCACACTTTTCACGTCGAAGTGTTCGGCGTACAGATATTCCGACAACATCTGGCACAGCTCCCGATCATCGTCGACCAGGAGAACGCGTGGTTGGACTGCCGCCGAATCAATCGCCATATGCATACTCTGTCACAGTCGGCGCCGGGGCGTGAATCCGGGCGTCGAATTTACAATTCTTAACAGAACCCTTTGTACCCTCTGACGCAGGATTGCGCGTTGTCAGCTTAGGATAGAGATGTACCCCTTATTCACCGTTTTGGAGCCACGCACATGAAATCGAATCGCAATTTGCTTCCGGCAGGTCTATTGGCGGCCGGAGCGCTGTTGACGGCCGCCGCGGGCATTTCGATAGCCGCCGCTGCGGATGAGGCAACGCCCGCAATTCCGGCAACGCCTGCCGCGCCCGGCCCACATGGTTGGCACCATCACCACCGCGGCGCCGGACACCTGCTGTCCAAGCTCAACTTGAGTGCCGAGCAGCAGGCATCCGTCAAGAACATCATGGCCACTGCCGCTCCGCAGATGAAGAGCATTCATCAGGAGATGCGCAACAACTCGTTGAAGCTCAAGCAGACTCAGCCGACCGACGCCAACTATGCCAGCGTCGTGGCGCAGGTCGGCCAGGCCAACGGCTCGCTGCACTCACAGATGATCACCCAGCGCGAAGCGGCGCGCGCGCAGATCTTCAAGGTATTGACGCCGGAACAGCAGGCGCAACTCAAGGCGCTGCAGGCGCAAATGCAGGCTCGACGCGGTTAGCGCCGTTGCGCCTCATCGCTGGGCGGCCACGATCCCATCTTTTTTGAGCAGCTCGATCACGCTGCCCTGTCCCACCAGATGCCCGGTACCGACGATCACCAGATAGTTCCTGTCATCGTTGAGCAAGGCCTCTATTTTGGGAACCCACTTGCGGTTGCGGGCCACCAGCACCGACTGATATAGCACCGGGTCGCGGCCGATCTCGGATTTGATCTGAGAGGCAAACCATTTGATGTCGCCGCTGACCCAGGCATGCACCATGGCATCCACGTCCTTGGGCAGGTCGTGTGCCTCCTCCAGGCTCGATACGAGGTAGTCGGATTGTTGATCCATGGACAAGGCATCGAACAGCGCGATCTGGTCATGCACGGTTTCCAGCCCGGCGACGGATTTGCCGTCGCTGCGCGCCCGCTCCAGAAAGAACATTTCGACGCCGGACTTGGGCTGAAAGCCGAGCTGCTGCAACTGCAGCTGCGAGATGGCTTCCGCGGCAAACCACGGCGCGAAGGCATCGAAGATGCCGAGATCGATGCCGACCTCTTGCGCCAGCGTCTGGGCGCGCTTGTAGCGCTGATCGCCCATGATCGCAGGCAACGTTTGGCCTTCAGGCAGGCGCGCGCTGGCGAGCAGTTCGGTCTGCATGCGCTGCGAATCGATTTCCGCCAAATTCACTTCCATGAAAATCGATCTGGCGTCGCGGTAGGCGTTGAGCACGGCGGGAGAGAGCGGATAGTCGCTCGGCCGCAGCACGTGGATCGAGCCCAAGAGGTAGACCGTGTTGTGCTTGCCGTGCAGTTCCCAGAGCGCGTGCAGCGGCACGTCGGCGCGGATCGCGGCGGAAAAAGCAGCGCAGGACAGCGCGAGTCCCAGCAAACGCCGGCGGATGAAGGGTCGTCGCATCGAGAATTTAGCTCGCCGTCTGCCGCAATTGCTTCGATTCTACCCAGTGCACGGACGAGTCGATACGTCCATCCGCGTGCAAATCGAAACTACGGTAGGCCGGCGGCCGCGAATCCACCGCGTAGCGATCGCTCTTGGGCAGAAATTGCGCCCCGGTGGAAGGCGTCGCACACAGGCGCACATCGCCGCGCTTGCCGTCGAACGCCTGATGCACATGTCCCCACACCACCGCGCGCACATTCGTATGCGCGTCGATGACGTGCCAGAAATCTTGGGGATCGGCGAGTCCCACGCCATCCAGCCAGCGGCTGCCCATGGCTATCGGATGATGGTGCAGACACACCATGGCATGCTTGGGGGCTCGGCCAAGAGCCGCGTCGAGCCGCGCGAGCTCATTCTTGGTGAGCCGTCCGCCGACTTGACCGGGATCGTAGCTGTCGAGCATGACGAAGGTCCAATCGCCGATGGTGTGCGCGCCGCAAATCTTGAATGGCTCCACGCTAAGTTCCTTGCGCATGACCTCGGGTTCATCGTGATTGCCCGGAATGCACAACACGGGTTTTGCGAGGTTGCCGAAGACGCTGCGAAAACGCAGATAGCCGGCCTTGTCGTCCTGAACCAGATCACCGGTGACGAGCACCGCTTCGAAGTCGCGCACGCGTGCGAACGCATCCTCGAGCGTCGCGTGCAAGCTCGGATCGGTTTCGACGCCGCGTAATCTACCGCCGGCGCTGCCGTACAGATGCGTATCGGTGACTTGTAGAATTTGCATCATCTAAATGGTAGCAAAGCACTTCCACGACGACGGTGAACTGGGTCATGGCAACGCCTCAACGCGTTATACATAAAGAGACTACGGTTGTGTGAACCGCGTTCGTCGCAAATCGACAACTAGCTGAGTAATGCGACCGATATCACGCGGCATTGCTGGCGGAGGGCGCATCGGAGACAATATGCGGCTTCTCCCGCTGAATAAGAAGCCCCCATGCCCAGCCGCCGCGACCTCGCAAATGCCATTAGAGCGCTTTCCATGGATGCGGTGCAAAAGGCGAATTCAGGCCATCCGGGCGCGCCGATGGGCATGGCGGACATCGCCGAAGTGCTGTGGCGGGACGTGCTTAAGTTCAATCCCGGCAATCCAACCTGGGCAGACCGTGACCGATTCGTGCTGTCCAATGGGCACGCTTCGATGCTGCTTTATTCGGTGCTGCATCTTACGGGTTATCCCTTGCCGATGGACGAAATCGAGCACTTTCGCCAATTCGGCTCGAAGACGCCGGGCCACCCGGAACGTGAAGTCCATCTCGGCATCGAGACCACCACGGGGCCCCTGGGACAGGGATTTGCCAATGCCGTCGGCATGGCTTTGGCCGAGCGTTCGCTGGCCGCCACATTCAACCGGCCCGGCCATAGCATAGTCGACCATCATACCTACGTGTTCGTGGGCGACGGTTGCATGATGGAGGGGATTTCCCACGAAGCCGCCTCGCTCGCGGGCATGCAGCGGCTGGGCAAGCTCATTGCGGTTTATGACGACAACGGCATTTCGATCGACGGCAAGGTCGTGGGCTGGTTCGACGATGACACCGCTCACCGCTTCGAGGCATATGGCTGGCATGTCATCCCGCATGTCGACGGTCACGACAGCAACGCCGTCGCCGCCGCGCTTGGTGCCGCGCGCGCCGTCACCGACAAGCCGTCGTTCATTTGCGCCAAGACCATCATCGGCTTCGGCGCACCCAAGCAGGGCACCCAAACCATGCATGGCGAAGCGATGGGCGTCGATGACATCGCCATCGCGCGCAAGACCTTGAACTGGCCTTCGCCGCCTTTTGAAATTCCGGGCGATATCAGCGCCGCGTGGGACCGGCGCGAAAAAGGCGCCGCGGCCGAGCGCGACTGGAACGGCAAGTTCGCCGCCTACAAGCGCGAATTTCCGGACTTGGCCGCCGAATTGCAGCGGCGCATGGCGGGCGACCTGCCGGCCGGCTTCGACGACTTGATTGGGACCTTTACGCGCGGCGTGCAGACGGAAGGCAAGGCCTTGGCCACCCGCCAGTCCTCGCAAGCGGCGCTGAATGCCATTGGGCCTGCCATGCCCGAGCTACTGGGCGGATCGGCGGACCTGACGCCCTCGAACGGCACCTGGCGCAAGGACTCGGCAACACTGATGCCGATGGCTCCGGCCGGCAACTATATTCACTATGGCGTGCGCGAATTCGGCATGTCGGCGATCATGAACGGTATTGCCGCGCACGGCGGACTGATTCCGTACGGCGGCACCTTTCTTACCTTTTCGGACTATGCGCGCAATGCGGTGCGAATGGCCTGCCTGATGCGCATTCGCGTGATATTCGTCTATACGCACGATTCGATCGGCTTGGGCGAGGACGGTCCGACGCACCAGCCCATCGAGCATCTTGCAAGTCTGCGGGTCATCCCACATATCGACGTGTGGCGGCCCTGCGATGGCGTGGAGACGGCGATGGCGTGGGGCATCGCGGCGAACAACCGCGACGGTCCGACTCTGTTGGTTTTGACCCGCCAGGCCTGCACCCATCAGGCGCGCGAGCCTGCGCAAGTGGCGAACATTACGCGCGGCGGCTACGTGCTGATCGAGGCGCCGGGCGGCGTCCCCGAGGCGATCGTGATCGCGACGGGTTCCGAGGTCGGGATTGCCGCCGAGGCGGTGCGCACCATGAATGCCAAAGGCCGCCAGGTGCGTCTGGTATCGATGCCGAGCACGAACCGGTTCGATGCAGAGGACGAGGCTTACAAGGAAAGCGTGCTGCCGGCGCGCGTCACGCGCCGCGTGGCGGTCGAGGCGGGGGTGCGCTCCGATTGGTGGCGTTACGTGGGACTGAAAGGGCAGGTGGTGGGCATCGATCATTTCGGCGCCTCGGCGCCTGCCAAAGTTCTGTTTCCGCAGTTTGGGTTCACACCCGAGAAAGTGATCGAGGCGGTCGACAAGACCGCCGGCTAACTGAAAAAAGAGGGTCTCAAATAAGATGGCAATCAAAGTGGGCATTAACGGCTATGGGCGCATCGGCCGGAATATCTTAAGGGCACTGTACGAGAGCAAGCACGGCGAGGGCCTCAAAATCGTCGCCATCAACGATTTGGGCGATGCCAACACCAATGCCCACCTGACCCGTTTCGATACCGCGCACGGGCGGTTTCGCGGCGAGGTGCATGTGGAAGGCGACTCCATGGTGGTCAACGGCGACCGCATCCGCGTCGTCGCGCAGCGCGACCCGACCAAACTGCCCTGGGCCGAAATGGGCGTCGACTACGTGCTCGAATGCACGGGCTTGTTCACCAGCAAGGCCAAGGCCTCCGCGCACTTGAGCGCGGGAGCGAAAAAAGTCGTGATTTCCGCGCCGGGCGGCGACGATGTGGATGCCACGATCGTGTACGGCGTGAATCACGGCATTCTGAAGTCCGGCATGTCGGTGATTTCAAATGCATCCTGCACCACCAATTGCCTCGCGCCGTTGGTGAAGGTGCTGCATGAAAAGGTCGGCATTCTCGCCGGCGTGATGAACACCATTCACTCCTACACCAACGATCAGGTGCTGACCGACGTCTATCATTCCGACCTGCGCCGCGCGCGCTCGGCCACCATGTCGATGATTCCGACCAAGACCGGCGCCGCCGCCGCCGTCGGGCTGGTGCTGCCCGAACTCAAGGGTAAGATCGACGGTTTTGCCATCCGCGTGCCCACCATCAATGTGTCCCTGGTGGACCTGAGCTTCACCGCCGCGCGCAAGACCAGCGTGCAGGAGATTCACGATGCCATCAAGGAGGCCGCGAACGGTCCCTTGAAGGGCATTCTGGCCTACAACGACCAGCCGCTGGTATCGGTGGATTTCAACCACGATCCCGCCTCATCGACCTATGACGCGACACTCACCAAGGTCATCGAAGGGACGCTGGTGAAAGCCTGCTCCTGGTACGACAACGAGTGGGGATTCTCCAACCGCATGCTCGATACGACCCTGGCGTGGTCGAAGGCCAAATAAGCGCGTGCCCCTCAAGATCACGAAAATGTCCAGCCTGGATCTGCGCGACAAGCGCGTGCTGATCCGCGAGGATTTGAACGTTCCCATCCAGAACGGTACGGTGAGCAGCGATGCGCGCATCCGCGCGGCGTTGCCCACGATTCAGGCGGCCTTGAACGCGAAGGCGCGCGTGCTCATCATGTCGCATCTCGGACGCCCGGAGGAGGGCGTCCACGCGGAGGAATTTTCCTTGGCGCCGGTCGCCAAGCGCCTGGCGCAGCTCTTAGGGCTATCGGTGGCCTTCAAGAAGGACTGGCTCGATGGCGTCGAGGCCGGCCCCGGAGAGGTCGTGCTGCTGGAGAACGTGCGCTTCAACAAGGGCGAAAAGAAGGATGCCGAAGATCTGTCGCGCCGCATGGCCGCGCTGTGCGACATCTACGTGATGGACGCATTCGGCACGGCGCATCGCGCCGAGGCGAGCACTCATGGCGTCGCCAAGTACGCGCCCGTGGTTTGCGCCGGTCCTTTGCTGGTCAGCGAATTGTCGGCGCTCGAAACCGCGCTCGAGAAACCGGCGCGGCCGCTGCTCGCCATCGTCGCCGGCTCCAAGGTTTCCACCAAACTCACCGTGCTGGAATCGCTGTTGAGCAAGGTGGATCAGATCATCGTCGGCGGCGGCATCACGAACACCTTTCTCGCGGCGCTCGGGCTCAACGTCGGCAAATCGCTGTACGAGCCCAATATGCTGGATATCTGCAAGCGATTGCTCGAGCAATCCAAGAAGCGCGGCATCGTCATTCCGATGCCGACCGACGTGGTGGTTGGCCGGGAGTTTTCCGCCAAGGCGGAAGCCGACGTCAAGGATGTGCGGCAGGTGTCGGCCGATGACATGATTCTCGACATCGGCCCGGACTCGGCCGAGGCGATTGCCGCACTGGTGGGCTCCGCCGGCACGATACTCTGGAACGGTCCGGTGGGCGTGTTCGAATTTCCCCAATTCAGCGAGGGCACACGCACCCTGGCCATGGCGATTGCGCGCAGCAAGGCCTTTTCCCTCGCCGGGGGCGGGGACACCTTGGCCGCGATCGAGAAATACGGCATCGAGGACAGCATTTCCTACATCTCCACCGGCGGCGGCGCTTTCCTGGAATTCGTCGAAGGCAAGAAGCTTCCGGCCGTCGAAATTCTCGAGCAGCGCGCGGCATGATTTCAGGTCTACGCCGTACCAAAATCGTCGCGACCTTGGGTCCCGCCACGGACGACCCCGAAGTGCTCAGCGATATGGTGCGCGCCGGCGTGGACGTGGTGCGGCTGAATTTCTCGCACGGCGTCGTGGCCGATCATGCGCGCCGGGTCGAGCTGGTGCGCGAAGCGGCGCGGCAAGCCGGCCGCTATGTGGGTGTGCTCGGCGATCTGCAGGGCCCGAAGATCCGCATCGACCGCTTCGCGGCGGGAAAGATCGAGCTCAAGGACGGCGCCGAATTCACCTTGGATGCCTCTTTGGCCGTCAATGCCGGCACCGAGCTTTCGGTCGGCATTGCCTACAAGAAATTGCCGACGGATGTGTTCGCCGGCGACGTGCTGCTGCTCAATGACGGCCAAATCAGCCTGAAAGTCGTGAGTATCGAGGGCCCGCGCATCAAGACCCGCGTGCTGGTGGGCGGCGAGCTCGGCAACAGCAAGGGCATCAACCGGCAGGGCGGCGGATTATCCGCCGGGGCGCTCACGGACAAGGACCGCGAGGACATCGTCACCGCGGCGCGCCTGAAGGTCGATTACCTCGGCATTTCGTTTCCGCGCGATGCGGACGACATGGATGAGGCCAGCGGCCTGCTGCGCCAGGCCGGCGGCCATGCCTTGCTGGTCGCCAAAATCGAGCGAGCCGAGGCGATCAAGAATCTCGCCGCCGTCGTCAAGGCCCGCGACGGGGTGATGGTGGCCCGCGGCGATCTGGGCGTGGAAATGGGTTACGCCGAGCTCGCAGGCTTGCAAAAACTGATCATCCAGGAAACGCGTCATCAGAACAAAGTCGTGATCATGGCCACGCAGATGATGGAATCGATGATCACGGCGACCATACCGACGCGGGCCGAGGTGTCCGATGTTGCCAACGCCGTGATGGACGGCACCGATGCCGTCATGCTGTCGGCGGAAACCGCCTCCGGCCGGCATCCGGCGAAGGTGGTCGAGGCCATGGCGCAGATCGTGGTCGGCGCGGAAAAATACGAAGTGGAACACGTGCGTGCGCGGCAGCGCCAGAGTGGATTCTTCGCGCAGACGGACGAGGCGATTGCCGCCGCGGTCATGTACACCGCCAATCATTTGCACGTGAAGGCCATCGTCGCCTTGACCGAGTCCGGCTCGACGGCCTTGTGGATGTCGCGCGTGCGCTCGGACATTCCGATCTATGCCTTCACCCGGCATGAAAGCACCCGGCGCCGCGTGACCCTGTACCGCGGCGTCTACCCGATCGCCTACGACGTCGAGGATCGGGGCGAAGCGGTGTATTTTTCGATTTTCCGCCTGCTGCTCGGCCAGAAATTGGTGCTCGAGGGTGATCACATCATTCTCACCAAGGGCGAGCTGAGCGGGATTTCCGGCGGCACCAACTCCATGCAAATCCTGCGCGTCACGCGAAAGTAGCTTTCAATGGCCAATGAATTCCGCGGCACCGAACGATACATCGCCACCGGGGAGCTGATGGCCGCGGTCAATGCCGCGGTCGTGCTGTCGCGGCCGCTGCTCATCAAGGGCGAACCCGGGACGGGCAAGACGCTGCTGGCGAACGAGATCGCGCGTGCCTTGCAGAAGCCGTTCTTCGAATGGCACATCAAGTCCACCACCAAGGCGCAGCAGGGCCTGTACGAATACGACGCCGTCTCGCGTCTGCGTGATTCGCAGCTCGGCGACCCCAAGGTCAAGGACATCCGCAACTACATTCTCAAGGGCAACCTGTGGGAGGCCTTCGATTCCGACGTGCAGCCGGTGCTGCTCATCGATGAGATCGACAAGGCGGACATCGAATTTCCAAACGACCTGCTGCGCGAGCTGGATCGCATGGAGTTTTACGTCTATGAAACCCGCGAGACGGTGCGCGCCAGGCATCGGCCGATCATCGTGATCACCAGCAACAACGAAAAAGAGCTGCCGGACGCGTTCCTGCGGCGCTGTTTCTTTCACTACATCCGGTTTCCCGACACGGCGACCATGACTCAGATCGTCGATGTGCATTTTCCCGGTCTGAAGCGCGAGTTGCTGCATGAAGCGCTGACGACGTTCTTCAAGATTCGCGAAACCCCCGGCCTGAAGAAGAAGCCCACCACCTCCGAGCTGCTCGATTGGATCAAGCTGCTGGTGGCCGAGGACATTTCCCCCGAAGCGCTGCGCAGCGACGACACCAAGAAGCTCATTCCGCCGCTGTACGGCGCGCTGCTGAAGAACGAGCAGGATGTGCACCTGTTCGAGCAGCTCGTGTTCCTGCACCGCCGGAATGCTCGTTAAGTTCTTTTTTCTGCTGCGCAAGACCGGCGTGCCGGTCTCGATCACCGAATTGCTGACCCTGCTCGAGGCCCTCGAGGCCGGCCTCGGGGACCTGAGCGCCGAACGCTTTTACTACCTGGCGCGCACCTGTCTGGTGAAGGACGAGAAGTTCTACGACCGCTATGACCGCGCGTTTGCGGCGCATTTCAAGGGCGTCGAGGATGTATTCGCGATGCTCGAGCGGCAGCTGCCGCCCGACTGGCTGGAAAAATTGACGGTGCGCGATTTCACCGACGAGGAGAAGGCGCAGATCGAGGCCATGGGCGGCTGGGAGAAGCTGATGGAGACGCTCAAGCAGCGTCTCGAGGAGCAGAAGAAGCGCCACGAGGGCGGTTCCAAGTGGATCGGCACGGCGGGCACCTCGCCCTACGGCGCCTACGGCTTCAACCCGGAAGGCGTGCGCATCGGACAGGATGGCGGACGCAATCGCAGCGCGGTGAAAGTCTGGGACAAGCGCGAGTTCGCCAATCTCGACGACAAGGTGGAGCTCGGCACGCGCAACATCAAGATCGCGCTGCGCCGTCTGCGGCGTTTCGCGCGGCGCGGCGTGCCCGACGAGCTGGCATTGGCGGATACCATCGATGCCACCGCACGCTCAGGCGGCTGGCTCGACATCAAGATGCAGGCCGAACGCAAGAACGTCATCAAGATTCTTTTGCTATTGGACATCGGCGGATCGATGGACGATCACGTCAAGACCTGCGAGGAGTTGTTCTCCGCGGCCCGCAGCGAGTTCAAGCATCTCGAACATTATTATTTTCACAACTTCGTGTACGAGGCCTTGTGGAAGGACAACCGGCGCCGCTTCAACGAGCATGTGGGCACCACCGAGATCATCCGCACCTACGGTCCTGACTACAAGCTGATCCTGGTCGGCGATGCCACCATGAGCCCCTATGAAATCACGCATGCCGGCGGCAGCGTGGAGCATTGGAATCCGGAGCCGGGAAGCGTGTGGCTCGAGCGGTTGATGAAGCAGTACCCGAAATTCGGCTGGATCAATCCCCAGCCGCAGTCACGCTGGCGCCAGACCGCCTCGATCGACCTGACGCGCGACCTTCTGGAGGGACGCATGTATCCCTTGACCCTCGCGGGACTCGACGACCTCATCGATGCGCTGACGTGATGCTTGAACCCCGCGAACTCGGCTTGGTGTTGACGGGCGGCGGCGCCCGCTCGGCCTATCAGGTGGGCGTGCTCAAGGGCATCGCGGATCTCCTGCGGCGCGGCTCGGCATGCCCTTTTCCGATCATTACCGGTACTTCCGCCGGTGCGGTGAGCGCGGTCGCCCTGGCCTCGGATGCGGCGCATTTCCGCCGCTCGATCTTCGCCATCGAGAGGGTGTGGCGGGAGTTCCGGGTGCACCAGGTGTTCAAGGCGGACGCGGTCAGCATGCTCAGGTCCGGGCTGCATTGGTTTCTGGCGTTTCTCACCGGCGGCTGGCTGGTTCAGCCCCCGCATTCGCTGTTCGACAACTCGCCGCTATGGGAGCTGCTGCGCACGCATTTGCACTTCGACGGGATTCCACGCAGCCTCTACAAGACCCACCTGCACGCCATCGGCATCAGCGCCACATGCTATGGCGACGCGGACTCGGTGACGTTTTTCTCGGCCGAACCGAGCGCGGAGCCCTGGACCCGGGTGTACCGCAAGGGGGTGCGTGCCACGCTGACGCTGGATCATTTGATGGCCAGTCTGTCCATTCCCTTTCTGTTCCGTCCGGTGCTGCTCAACAATGCGTACTACGGCGACGGCGCCATGCGCCAGACCTCGCCGTTGAGCCCGGCGATACTGCTCGGCGCGACGCGGCTGGTGATCATCGGCGTCAACGATCCGGTGCCGACGGGTACGCACACGAAGCGGCCGCCGGTCGAGCCGACCTTCAGCCAGATGTTCGGCTTCATGCTCGATTCGCTGTTCATGGATACGCTCAATGCCAGTCTCGAGCGCATCAACCGCTACAACGAAAGCGCCGGCATGCAGCCGATCGACACGCTGGTGATCACGCCCTCGCGCGACGTGAACGAAGTCGCGCGGCGGCACGTGAACGAGTTGCCGCGGGCGCTGCGCGCGCTGCTGCACGCCTTGGGCGCGCACAACGCGCCCAATTCGCTGCTGTTGAGCTACCTGCTGTTCGAGCGCGGCTTCACGCGCGAGTTGATCGAGATGGGCTACCAGGATGCCAAGACGCGGGCGGGCGAAATACGCGACTTCCTGCAATTGGAGAATGCCCGTCAGTTTCGGGCGGCGCGTTAGCGCCCGAGCCGGCTAGCGCTTCTGCAGCGAGTCGTGCCGGGTCAACACCTGCGGATGTGCTTTGCGGAAATGCCGGGCGAGCTGCTCGGCGATATACACCGAACGATGCTGGCCCCCCGTGCAGCCGATGGCAATGGTCAAATAGCTGCGATTCGCCTGCGAAAATTCGCCGATGCGTTTTTCCAAGAATGCGGTCAAATCCGCGATCATGCTGCGCACGCCGGCAGCGCCCCCGAGATACTCGATCACGGCGGGGTCGCGGCCGGTGAGATTGCGCAGCGCCGGCTCCCAGTAGGGGTTCGGCAAGCTGCGCACATCGAACACGAAGTCCGCATCGCCCGGAATGCCGTGCTTGTAGCCGAAAGACTCGAACATCAGCGACAGCCGGCCTTCGCGGCGGCTGTCCAGGCGCTCGCCAATGAGCTCGCGCAGCGCATGCACGCCCATGTTCGAGGTGTCGATCACCCAATCCGCCGCCATGATGATCGGCTCGAGCAGCTTGCGCTCCGAGGCGATGGCCTCGCGCAGGCCGACTTCGCCCGTGACCAGAGGGTGCTTGCGGCGGGTCTCCGCATAGCGCTTGAGCAGCACCTCCTCGGCGGCGTGCAGGTACAGGATCTCGCAATCGATGCCGCTGCGCCGCAGCTCCTTGACCAAGGCGGGAATGGTTTCGATTTCATTGGGCCGATTGCGCGCGTCCAAGCCCACGGCGGTCCGCGGATAGGTGTCGCCCATGCCGCGGACCGTGTGGGAAATAAAGGGCTTGAGCAGCGCGGCGGGGATATTGTCGACACAGTAGAAGTCGATGTCCTCCAGCACGTGCAGAGCAACGCTCTTTCCGGAGCCGGACAGCCCGCTCACGATGGTCAGTTGCACGCGGACAGGCTCCTACCTGGCCTTGAGAACATCCTCGGGGCGGTGATCGGAGGTCTTTTCCTTGTGTTTCTTGACGCAGCGGTCGAGCTTGTCGGCCAGCGCGTCGATGGAGGCATACATATTCTCTTCAGTGGCATCCGCGTAGATCTTGTTACCTCGCACCATCAAGGTGGCTTCGGCCTTATGGGTCATTTTCTCGACCGTGAGAACGCAGTGGACGTCGATCAGCTGCTCGAAATGCCGGGAGATGCGTTCGAATTTTTTCAGCACGTAGCCGCGCAGCGCGGCGGTGACTTCCACATGATGACCGCTGAGATCTAATTGCATGTTTCCTCCTTCACTTTAGGACGCTCGGGCAGCCGCTCGCTTCCGTTCGTTGGACGGCGCGATCTGCATGCCTTCGCGATACTTGGCAACCGTGCGTCGGGCCACCGGTATGCCCTCTTGCGACAGAATTTCCGCGAGCTTCGCATCGCTCAACGGAACGTCCGGATTCTCCTGCGAAATCAGTTTCTTGATCTTGGCGCGAATCGCGATGGACGACATCTCGGTGCCGTCCGCCGCCTCCACATGGCTGGAAAAGAAGTAGCGAAATTCGAACACGCCGCGCGGGGTGTGCATGTACTTGGCGGTGGTGACCCTCGAGATGGTCGACTCGTGCATCTCCACCGCCTCGGCCACATCCTTCAGGATCAGCGGCTCCATCGCTTCCTCGCCGCTCTCGAAAAAGCCGGTCTGGCGCTGCACGATGCAGCGCGCCACTTTCACCAGCGTGTCGTTGCGAATCTCGAGGCTGCGCATCAGCCAGCGGGCCTCCTGCAGCTGCGTGCGCAGCATGGCATGGTCGGGCGCGCGCGAGATCAAATTCGCGTAGCTCTGATTGACCCGCACGCGCGGCACGGTGGCTTGGTTGATTTCGACCACCCAGCCGCGATCGGTTCGGCGCACGAACACATCCGGTATGACGTATTGCGCCTGCGTGGGATTGACCGCCGCCCCCGGGCGAGGGTGACAGGAGCGCACCAACGCCAGCGCCATTTCCAAATCGCTTTCGCTGCAACGCAGCTGTCTGCGCAGCAGTGCGAGCTGCTGGCTGGCGACCAAATCGAGGTGTTCGAGCGCGACGCGAATGGCCACATCGCGCGCCGGCGTCTCCGGATCGAGCTGCTTGAGCTGCAGCGCGATGCATTCGCCCAAATTGCGCGCGCCGACGCCGGCCGGCTCCAGCGATTGAACGATGGCCAGCACCCGTTCCACGTCGGCGGGCGCCGCGTCAATCTCCGGCAACAGGCTCGAGCGCACGTCCTCGAGCGAATCGTGCAGGTAGCCGTCGTCCGTGATGGCATCGGATATGACGCGGGCGATGGCGATGTCGATCGGCGAGAGCTTGGCCAGCTCCAATTGTTCGATCAGCTGCTCCTGCAGCGTTTGCCCATGCTGATCGCTGAAATCGCTGCTGCGATCATCATCATCGCCCGAATAGACCCGATCGGAAGGACCGCTCGTTTGTTCGCCCCAGGCTTCGTCCGCGATTTCCACCTCGGGGGTTTCGCGCTGGTCGGCCGGGGTGCTGATGCCGTCGAGTTCAGCGTATTTCTCATCGAGCCGGACCGGCAGTTCTTCCCGCTCGCGCGCCGGATCCGGCGGCTCGACGGTCTCGTCCTCGGCCTCGAGCATGACATTGGTTTCGAGGGTTTCCCGGACGTGCGCCTGCAAGTCGAGTGACGGCAGCTGCAGCAACCTGATCGCTTGCTGCAACTGCGGGGTCATGGTCAGCTGTTGACCGATCCGAAGCTGCAGACTCGGCTTCAACATATTTCTTTCAAGCCCAACCTATAATTTGAAATCCTGTCCCAAGTACACCTCACGCACCTGCGGGTTGGCAAGAATCTGATCCGCAGATCCGGAGGCGAGGACACTACCTTGACTGACGATATAGGCTCTGCTGCAAATACCCAAGGTCTCCCGCACATTATGATCCGTAATCAGCACACCGATGCCCTTGTCGGACAAGTGCTTGATTATCCGTTGGATATCAGCCACGGAAAGCGGATCGACGCCGGCAAACGGCTCATCCAGCAGGATGAATTGCGGATCCGCGGCCAGCGCCCTGGCAATCTCCACCCGGCGGCGCTCCCCGCCTGAAAGGCTCATACCCAAGCTGTCGCGTACATGGCCGATGTGCAGCTCGCCCAAGAGTTCCTTCAAGCGGGCGGTTCGGCCGGCATCGTCCAAGCCCGGCCGCGTCTCCAAGATGGCCAGGATATTGTCCGCGACCGACAGTTTGCGGAAAACCGAGGGTTCCTGGGGCAGGTAGCCCAAGCCCAACTGGGCGCGCCGGTGCATGGCCAAGCGGCTGATATTCTTGTCATCCAAAAAAATTTCACCGTGCTCGCAGCGGGTGAGACCCACGATCATGTAAAAAGCCGTCGTCTTGCCGGCGCCATTCGGACCCAGCAATCCGACCACCTCGCCGCTCTCGACCTCCAGGGACAAATCCCGCAGCACCTGCCGTGATTTGTAGCTCTTGGCGAGTTCCAGCGCCCGCAATACGCTCATGGCTTGGGCTTGGGAGGAGGCGGGTTTTTCGGCGGCGGCGGCGTGATGGTGATGTGCACGCGCTGCGAATTCTGCTCGGCCTCTTCGGCGATCACCTTTTGCGACAGCACGTCATACTTGAGCGCCTGGCCGCGCACTTCATTGTCGCCGTAGTTCAGATAGGCGTCCTTCGAGAATCGCACCACATGCTTGTTCGCATCATAGTCGATGGTATCGGCGCTGCCTTTGGCGCGCTTGCCGGTCCTGGTCGAGGTTTGCTCGAACGCGGCCGGCTTGCCGTTGACGATCGCCTTGCTCAGCAGGCTGTTCACGAAGGTGATCTGCGCATCATCCGAAGTCAGCTGCCCTTGGTCCATGGTGATTTTGACGTTGCCTTTGAAGTTCCAGACATTGTTCTCGAAGTACAGGTCCGCGGAACGTTGTTGGCTCGCCTGGCCTTGATCGGCCGTGATCGACATGCCGCCCTGAGAAATCCGCACCTTGCCGAAGACCGCGCTGTTCGTCTTCAAGTCGATCGAGGTGGACTGCGCGTCGAGCAATATGGGCGTCTGGCGATCGGGCTTGAGCGCGGGCTGCGCCAGCAGCGCATAGATCGCCAGGCATTTAAGGAAGGAAGCGGCCATTGACCTTCGATTCTAGGCGTATCGTGCGCTCTTTTAAATTCGCGCTCAAGCCGCGGGCGGTGAGCATATGGCCGCCGTATTCGATGCGCACATCGCTCTTGGTGCTGGCGGTGGACTGCGGCACGTTGTAACTCATCAGGTCGGTTCGGATCACAGCCGTGCCCGCCGTACCCGGATTCTCACCCTGCAGCCGCACATTGCCGGCGACGTCGATGATCTTGCCGCCGGGCTGCACATGCGCCGTGTCGCCGATCATGGTCCAGGTCTGGCCGTTTGGCGCATCGTAGTTCACGCGTACGTTGTACAGCGCCACTTCGTTGCCATGGTCGATCTGATCGATGCGTTCGGCCTCGATGCGAATGCTGGGCGCACCCGAGGCATCGTAGTCGGTGAGGATGGCGTTCTTTAAATAATATCCCGGCAGGTCCGACTGCTGGGTGCCGTTCTGTGCCGATGGACGGCGTGCGGGGGAACTCAAAATCCAGGTGCTGATGAGCAGCGCGGCGACGGCTGCCAAGGTAAATATCCGGAAGAACATCAGCCGCGCCCGGCGCGCGCGCGCAACAGGGCATCGCAAAACTCGCGCACCGCGCCGAAACCGCCGGGCGAACGTGCAACCCAGTGCGCGGCGGACAACACCAGCGGATGGGCATCCGCGACCGCAGCCGCCAGTCCCACCGCGGACATCAACGGCAGGTCGGGCGTGTCGTCCACGATGCAGGCGCAGTTCAAGGGGCCGACCTTCAGGCGCTTCGTCAACCGATGCAATGCCAGCAACTTATCCTCGCATCCTTGGATCACGGTCGGCACGCGCAATTCGCCCAAGCGAGCGGCGGCGGCCGCGGAACGCCGGCCGCTCAAGGCCGCCACCCGCACGCCCGCCGCCATGATCAGCTTGATGCCGTGACCGTCGCGGACGTGAAAGACCTTGAGTGCTTCGCCTCGGGCGCCGAAATACAGACGCCCATCGGTCAGCACGCCGTCGACATCCAAAATCAGGAGCTGGATCTTCGCGAGCGCCGTGGCTTTACGCGCTTTCAAAATACGCCCGCGCGCAGCAGATCGTGCACATGGAGCAAACCGGCGAGTTTGCGCTCCTCATCGAGCACGATTAGCGAGGTTATGCGATGCGTCTCCATCAAGTGCACGGCCTCCGCGGCAAGCGTGGCCGGATGCACGAACTTCGGACCCACGGTCATCACTTGGTCCATGCGCGTGGTTCGCAAGTCCGCCGAGCGATCCAGCGCGCGGCGCAAGTCGCCGTCCGTGAACACTCCGAGTACCTGCATCGACTCATCCACGATGACGGTCATGCCGAGGCCCTTGGAACTCACTTCCCGCAAGCCCTCCGCCAGCGTGGTGTCGACTCGGACCGTCGGAAGCGCTGTGCCGGTGCGCATCACGTCCTTGACGTACAGCAGCCGGCGTCCTCCCAGGGCGCCCGCCGGATGCGACCGGGCAAAGTCCTCTTCGGTAAAGCCGCGTGCTTTCAGCAGCGCGACGGCCAGGGCGTCGCCTACGCCCAACGCAGCGGTGGTGCTGGCGGTGGGCGCGAGATTCAAGGGACAGGCTTCCGCCGGCACGCGGATGTCCAAGTGAACGGTGGCGATGCGCGCCAGAGCCGATTCGGAATTTCCGGTGAAGGCGATCAAGGGGACTCCGAGCCGCTTGATCACGGGCAGAATGGTGAGAATTTCAGCGGTTTCGCCGGAATTCGACAGCGCGAGCACGGCATCGTCGCGCGTGATCATCCCAAGATCGCCATGGCTGGCCTCGCCCGGGTGCACGAAGAAGGACGGCGTGCCGGTGCTTGCCAGGGTGGCGGCGATTTTTCCGCCGATATGCCCGGACTTGCCCATGCCCGTGACGACGATGCGGCCGCGGCAGTTAAGACAAACGCGGCAGGCACGTGCAAAATCCGCCCCAAGGCGGGGCAGCTGCGCCAGCAAGCCGTCGATTTCGATGGTGAGCGCCTGGCGGCCGAGCTCGGTCAGCCCTTCGTCGGTGTAGTCGGCATTCATCGGCGGAATGATACAGGTAAGCTTGGCTAATTTTGAGGAGGCGGCATGAATCCACAACAGGTGGCACAACTGATCGAGGACGGCTTGGGCGGCAGCCATGCCATGGTGACCAGCGATGACAATGTGCACTTCGAGGCCGTGGTGATTGCGCCCGCCTTCGTCGGCAAGAAACCGATACAACGGCACCAAATGGTGTATTCCACACTCGGTGCGGCGGTGGGCAATGAGATTCATGCCCTTGCCCTGCAGGTGTTCACGCCGGACGAATACGCAAGGCAAGGCCGTGGATAAATTGCAAATTCATGGCGGCATCGCGCTCGAGGGCGAGATCCGCATTTCCGGCGCCAAGAATGCGACGCTGCCGATCCTCGCCGGCTGCCTGCTGGCGGATGGTCCGGTGACCGTTTCGAACGTCCCGCACCTGCAGGACGTGACCACCATGATCGAGCTGCTGGGGCGCATGGGGGTTTCCGTGACCATCGATGAAAAAATGCGCATCGAGGTCGACGCCTCCAGCATCAAGGAATACTTCGCGCCGTATCAGCTGGTGAAGACCATGCGCGCCTCGATTCTGGTCTTGGGACCCCTGTTGGCGCGATTCGGCGCGGCGGATGTATCCCTGCCCGGCGGCTGCGCCATCGGCGCGCGTCCGGTGAATATCCACGTGGCCGGGCTGCAGGCCATGGGCGCGGACATCCATATCGAGAATGGTTATATCAAGGCCCGCGCCGGCCGCCTCAAGGGCGCGCGCCTGGTGCTGGAGACCGTCACCGTGACGGGCACGGAAAATCTCATGATGGCCGCGACCCTCGCGGATGGCGAGACCGTGCTCGAGAACGCCGCGCGCGAGCCGGAGGTCGTGGATCTGGCGAATTTCTTGATTGCCATGGGCGCGAAGATCAAGGGTGCCGGCACCGACAGAATCGTCATCGAAGGCGTCAAGCGTTTGAGCGGCACCGCGTACGAGGTGCTGCCCGACAGAATCGAAACCGGCACCTATCTGGTGGCGGGCGCCATCACCGGCGGCCATATCCGGGTGAAGAATACCCGCCCCGACCACGTGGATGCCGTCATCGACAAGCTCAAGGAAGCCGGCGCCGCGGTGGATACGGGAGATTCCTGGATCGAAGTCGACATGCGAGGAAGAAGACCCGCCGCCATCGATATTCGAACGGCACCGTACCCTGCTTTTCCCACCGACATGCAGGCACAGTTCGCGGCGCTCAACACGGTGGCCAACGGCGTCGGCACCATCATCGAAACGATTTTCGAGAATCGCTTCATGCACATGCTGGAAATGCGGCGCATGGGCGCGGAGATTCGACTGGAAGGCAATACCGCCATCATCAAGGGCGTGGAACGCCTCACCGCGGCACCGGTGATGGCGACGGATTTACGCGCATCGGCGAGTTTGGTGCTGGCGGCGCTGGTGGCGGACGGGCGCACCGACATCGAGCGCATTTATCACATCGACCGAGGTTACGCGGCGATCGAGGAGAAGCTGCAGCAGCTCGGGGCGAAAATCCGCCGCACGCCGTGACGTGCCGGCGCGATTTTTCAGCGCTGCTGGACGGGGCGGGTCGGACGCTCCAAAACCGTCAATTTGATTTTGTACGGCTGCCGCGCATGACGGCCTTGGAGTTCCACTGCCGCGCCGGGTTTCAGCGCGGAGACGCGGGCGACGAGATCTTGGGCGTTGTGCACCGGATCGCCGCCCAGCCCTGTGATGAGATCGCCGGGCCGGACCCCCGCTTCATACGCCGGACTTTTGACCATGATGTTCACCACGGTCACGCCGCCGCCCGCGGTGCCGATTTGAGCGGACTGCTCCTCGGTCAGATCCTGCGGCACGAAACCGAGCCAGCCGCGCACCACGTGGCCGTTCTTGAGAATTTGCTCCATGACTCCGCGCACCAGATTGACGGGGATGGCGAAGCCGATGCCTTCAGGACCGCCGTAGGTGCGGTTGAGCACCGCGGTGTTGATGCCGACCAGATCGCCATGCGCGTCAATGAGGGCGCCGCCGGAGTTGCCGAGATTGATCGCCGCATCCGTCTGTATAAAATTTTCAAATGTGGCGAGCCCCAACTGGCCGCGGCCGGTGGCGCTGACGATGCCCTGCGTGACCGTTTGACTCAGGCCATAGGGGTTGCCGATGGCCAGCACGATGTCGCCCACCCGCAGAGTATCGGAGCGGCCCATGGGCATGATGGGCAGATTGCCGATCTCGAGATCCAGGATCGCGATATCGGTATCGGGATCTTGGCCGACGATGGTCGCATCGGCGGTGCGTCCATCGGCGAGCACGACGCGGATGGAGTCGGCGCCCGCGATGACGTGTTGGTTGGTCACGATGGTGCCCATGGCATCGACGATGACGCCTGAGCCCAAGCTGCGCTCGACGCGCTGCCGGTAACTCGGCCAATAGTCGCCGAACAATTGATTCAAGGGCGCCAGCTGGCTGCGCTCCCGCACCACGCGCGCGGTATAAATATTGACCACCGCCGGCGCTGCCCGTGCCACGGAGTCCGCAAAACTCTGCATCATGACGGCCGGGGCAGCCGCGACGTTGCGCGCCGCCGGGACTGCGCTGACCGGGGGCGGCGCCGACGCCGTGTGCGCGCCCAACAGCGTGGGATTCCACCAAACCACGAGAAATGCCACGGCCAGGCCGAGCACGACCGCTTTGATCAGAAAACTCGCAAGGACTCGCAGGTTCCGCAATTAGAATCGCTCCTCGAGCTTGTAAGGAGGGCCCACGTAACTGTGTATAATGCGCTCCCATTATTCCTTGAGAAACACTGACGCCATAGGGGTTTGCGTGAAGAATTGTCAACTATTTTCGAGTGCGCGCGCATGAACGACGAGGTAGATCACAGCCGCCGCCGCTTGCTGACCGCCGCTACCGTAGGCACCGGCGTCATCGGCGCCGCCTTCGCCGCAATCCCATTCATCGCTTCATGGAAGCCCAGCGCCCGCGCCAAGGCCTTGGGTGCGCCCGTCGAAGTCGATGCCGCGAAGCTCGAAGCCGGCCAGATGTTGAAAGTGGTTTGGCGCGGGCAGGCGGTGTTCGTCGTTCGCCGCATCAAGGCAGTGGTCGATCAATTGGGCGGCCACGACGACATGCTGGCGGACCCGAAATCCGAGGATTCGATGCAGCCCGACTACATCAAAAAGAGCGGTGCGGTCCGCGCGCGGAATCCCGAGTACTGGATCGGCCTCGCGGTCTGCACGCACTTGGGCTGCTCGCCCTTGGGCGCATTCGTGCCGAATGATTCGTTTCAAGTCGCGGGCGCGGACCTGGGCGCGAATTGGCCGGGCGGCTTTTATTGCCCCTGCCATGGCTCCAAATACGACCTGTCGGGCCGTGTGTTCAAGAGCATGCCGGCACCGAAGAACTTGACCGTGCCGCCGTACGCAATCGGCGCCGGCACGCGCATCGTCATCGGCGTCGACGACGCTTCCAAAGCCGTTTCAGCCGTTTCGTAAAGATCAAGAGGTAAGCGATGGCCGCAGCACCCGAGTCCGCCGGAACCGGCAAAGGATTTATCGGTTGGATCGATCAGCGATTTCCGCTGACGAAACTCTGGAAAGATCACGTAGCAGAGTATTACGCGCCGAAGAATTTCAACTTTTGGTATTTTTTCGGGGCGCTGTCGTTGCTGGTGCTCGTGAATCAACTCATCACCGGTATTTTCCTGACGATGAGCTACAAGCCCTCGTCGGCCGAGGCCTTCGCGTCGATCGAATACATCATGCGCGACGTGGAGTGGGGTTGGCTGATCCGCTACATGCACACCACCGGGGCGTCCGCCTTCTTCATCGTGGTTTACCTGCACATGTTCCGGGCGCTCCTGTACGGCTCGCATCGCAAGCCGCGCGAGCTCGTCTGGATCTTCGGCTGCCTGATTTTTCTGCTGCTCATGGCCGAAGCCTTCATGGGCTACGTGCTGCCCTGGGGCAACATGAGCTATTGGGGGGCTCAGGTCATAGTTTCCCTGTTCAGCAGCCTGCCCGTTGTCGGGTCGACCCTGGTCGAATGGATCCGCGGGGATTACAACATCGCCGATCCGACGCTGAACCGATTCTTTGCGTTGCATGTCGCGGCGCTGCCCTTGGCGCTCGTGTTCCTGGTTGTCGCGCACATCATGGCGCTGCACGAGGTCGGTTCGAACAACCCGGACGGCATCGACATCAAAAAGCACAAGGATGCAGAAGGCCATCCTCTCGACGGCATACCCTTTCATCCTTACTACACCGTCAAGGACTTGCTGGGCACCGCCGGATTTCTGCTGTTGTTCTTCGGCGTGATCTTCTTCGCCCCGAATTTCTTCGGGCTGTTTTTGGAATCCCCCAATTTTGAGCCCGCGAACCCGTTGCAAACGCCGCCCGACATCACGCCGGTATGGTACTTCACGCCCTTCTACGCCATGTTGCGCGCCATTCCCTCGGCTTTCGGGACGCAGGTGTGGGGCGTGATGGTGATGGGCGCCGCGGTGTTCGTGCTGTTTTTCGTCCCCTGGCTGGACCGCTCGCCGGTGCGCTCGATTCGCTACAAGGGACCCATTTACAAAGTGATGCTGGCGCTGTTTTCCATCGCCTTCATCTGCCTGGCGGTTTGCGGCATGAAGCCGCCGTCCGGCATTTATCCGATCCTGGCGCGAATCTGCACGGCCATCTATTTTGCTTTCTTCTTGCTAATGCCCTGGTACACGAAGTTCGACCGCGTGAAGCCGGAGCCGGAAAGGGTTACGGGACATGCTTAAAGCTACCGTTTTGATCGCGTTGGGACTTCTCTCCGCCGGCACCGCTTGGTGCGAAGAGGGGGACATCCCGCTGCTGCACGCGGATACGGACATCAAGAACACCGAGTCCCTGCAGCGCGGCGCGCGCAATTTCATGAACGATTGCTCGGGCTGCCACTCGCTCAAGTACCTGCGCTACAACCGCATGGCGGCGGATTTGAAGATCCCCGAGTCGGAGTTATCCAAAAATCTGATATTCAACTCCGCCAAGGTCTTCGAAGAGATCGGCACCGCCATGCCGGCGGACTCCGCGGACTGGTTCGGCAAGCCGCCGCCGGACCTGTCGCTGATGGCGCGGGAACGGGGCACCGACTATATCTATTCCTACCTGCATGGTTTTTACGCCGATAAAACACGGCCCTGGGGCGTGAACAATCTGTATCTGGCGAGCACGGCCATGCCGCATATCCTCTATTACCGGCAAGGATTGCAGAAGCCGGTCTACAAGAACGAAAAAGACGGCAACGGCAACGCGAAGATGGTGCTCGCGGGCGCCGAGCCAATGATTCCGGGTTCGATGAAGCCGGAGGAGTATGATCAATACGTTCGGGACATCGTCAACTTCCTGGATTATGCAGCCGAACCTATCAAGGAAACCCGCCAAACGATGGGCATTTTTGTGATGCTGTTCTTGTTGGTTTTCTTTGTGTTCGCGTATCTGCTGAAGAAAGAATATTGGAAGGACGTCCATTGACTTGAGCGGGCGGCGCCCGTTGAAATTCGCTAAGAGGTCCGATAAGTGGCACGTCGTTCGGTGATGACCCTATTTTCAGCACCGGCGGACCCGTGGAGTCACCGCACTCGCCTGGTATTGGCCGAGAAAGGCATTGCCATTGAATTGGTCAACGTCAACCCCAACGCGTTGCCCGAGGACCTCATCGACCTCAATCCCTATCACAGCGTGCCGACGCTGGTCGATCGGGATTTGGTGCTGTATGACTCGCGGGTGATCATCGAATACTTGGACGAACGCTTTCCGCACCCACCGTTGATGCCCATCGATCCTGTCACCCGCGCGCAGTTTCGCGTTGCGCTGTACCGCGTCGAGCGCGATTGGTACGCCCTGGCGCACGACATTGAACTCGATCCGCACAGCAAAACGGCGGAACATAGCCGCAAGGTATTGGGCGAAGCGATTTGCGCCAGCGCCGAGGTCTTCAAGGCGAAGCCGTTCTTCCTGAGCGATGAATTCTCGCTGGTCGATGCGAGCATTGCGCCGATCCTGTGGCGCTTGCGGGTCTACGGGATCGAGCTGCCGGCTCAGGCGCAGCCGATCATGAAGTACATGAATTCCATCTTTGCGCGCTCCACGTTCCGCGCCTGCCTGACCGAGGCGGAGAAGGAAATGCGCCATTGAAACCGCGGCGTCCCTACCTGCTGCGCGCGCTGCACGAATGGATTTCCGACAGCGGTGAAACGCCGCACATCGTGGTGGATGCGGCCGCGGAGGGCGTGACGGTTCCGCGTCAGTATGTGAAGGACGGTAAAATCGTCCTCAATGTCAGCTTTTCCGCCACGCAGATGCTCAAGCTCGGCAATGATTTCGTCAGCTTCGAGGCCCGATTCGGAGGTGTGAGCTTCGCGGTGCAGGTCCCGGTGCGCGCCATCCTCGGCATCTATGCGCGCGAGACCGGGCAGGGCATGATTTTCCCGGAGGGCGATGCGGATCCGGATCCCACCGACACTCCGCCGGCGAGTCCCAATACCGGGAAATCCAGCGCCGCCCAACCCAAGCGGCCGAAGCTGCAAGTAGTCAAGTAAGCCGCGCCCGGAATGCGTCCTTGATCCATTCCACCCGGTAGACGCCCTCCGGTAGCCCCTCGATCGCCACCACGTCGAAGCGCAACGGTACATGGCTCCAATTCTTCTCGCGCAGGAAAAATTGCGTCGCACGAATGATCTTGCGCTGCTTGGCCCATGTCACGGACCCAACGGCCCCGCCGAATTCGCCGCTGCCGCGCTGGCGTACCTCCACCACCGCGAGCACGCCGCCATCCAGGCACACCAGGTCGAGCTCACCCGCCTTGCAGCGCAAATTACGCCCGAGAATTTTGATGCCGCGCACCTGCAAATACTCTGCCGCCAGTTGCTCGGCCGCCAAGCCGCGTCGCAGGCGCACTTGATCCATGCGCCATGATGGCGAGGCGCCGGCGGTTTGGCCGCCGTTCAATCCGGCGCGTTCGTCGAGATTCAGGCACTACGCGAGCGTCGGCCATCCACGGAGAAAGGGCCGCTGCCGCTCAGCACGAGAGACAGCAAGCACGCGAGATAGAGAAGATCCGTCTCGTAACCTGGTTGGCCGAATTGCGCTCCGCCGGCGGTCACGGCAACGAAGGCACCGATGAAAACGGCGAATCCGCCGATGAGTTCCACGAGAATCGTAGCCCAACCCATCAGCGCCGGCATAGGGACACCGATTGCGTGCAGGATTGCGATGAAATGCTCGGGACCTCTGGCGAGCTTGGCGTAGCCGTGCTCCATGAATCCGAAGCCTACGATCAATCGCAGCGGAAGAGGGGCCCAACGTTGAATTGCGGACTTGTAGTTCAAAAGATCTCGACCCCGTTCAGCCAGGTCTTCAACACATGAGTATCGCGGATGGAAGCCGGTGCGATCTTGAGTACGTCCTGGCTCAACAGCACCATGTCGGCGAGCTTGCCGGGTTCGATGGAGCCCTTCTCGTGCTCCTGGAATTCCGCGTAGGCCGATCCCATCGTGTATGCGGCAATGGCTTCTTCAATCGAGAGTTTTTGTTCGGGAAACCAGCCTTGCGGGAATTTGCCGTCCAGCGTGGCGCGCGTGACGGCGGCATATAGCGTCAGCATGGGATCAAGCGGCGCCACCGGCCAGTCCGTGCCGAAGGCGAGGCGCACGCCGTGCTGCATGAAGGTCCTGAAGGCATAGGTTCGGCTGGCGCGATCATGTCCGATGCGCGCCTCGGCCCAGCGCCCATCATCTATGGCCTGGTAGGGCTGCACGGAAGCGATGACGTGCAACCGCGCGAAGCGGTCGAAGTCGGACGCGGCCATGTGCTGCGCGTGCTCGATGCGCCAGCGCCGGTCGCGCGGCCCATCGTTCTTCTCGACGGCTTGATAAAGATCCAACGTGGTCTTGATGGCGGCATCGCCGATGGCATGCGTGCAGACCTGCAGATCGGTTGCATCCGCACGCGCCAGGCGCCGGCCGGCCTTGATCAGCGGCAGCATGTCGGAGAACAACAGGCCGCGATTTCCCGGCTCATCGGTGTAGGGCTGCGTGAAGTACGCGGTACGAGACCCCAAGGAGCCGTCGGCGAACATCTTCAGGGCGCCGATCCGCAACGACGGGCCGCCGAAGGCATGGCCGACGCCCAACTTCGCTTGATCTTCCACATTCCCGATGAGCGGCGCGCCGTACACGCGCACGTTGAGCTTGCCTTCCTCGAGCATTCGCGAGTACACCGCCAGATCGCCATAGTCCAGCGACATGTCCTGCACACTGGTCACGCCGCGCATCGCGGCTTCGTGCAAGGCGCTTTCCACCGCGCGCCGGCGCTGCGCAAAGTTCAAGGGCGGTTCCACCTTTTGCAGCAGCTCCGTGGCCGCATCCTTGAGCGCTCCGGTGGGTTGACCCGCGGCGTCTCGGACGATCACGCCGCCGGGGGGGGCGGGCGTCTTGTCGGTGATGCCCGCGAGCGCCAGCGCCTTTGAATTGGCGAGCAGCATATGGCCGTCATACCGATCGATCGCCACGGGATTGTCGGGTGTCACGGCGTCGATATCCTGACGCGTGGGCAATTTCGCCGGCGACCACTTGGTCTCGTCCCATTCGCCGTTGCGAATCCATTCGCCTTTGGGCGCGTGCGCGGCGTAATCGGCGATGCGTCGCACGAATTCCTCGAGGCTGGTGACGCGGGTGAGCTGAACCGAGCTCAAAGAGGCGCCGCCGTCGGAGAAATGCACGTGCGCATCGTTGAACCCGGGCAGCAGCCGCTTACCTTTGGCGTCGACGATGCGCGTGTGTGGTCCCTGCCATTGCATGACGGCCGCTTCGGAGCCCACGGCGACGAACCGGCCGTCGAGCACGGCGAGCGCGTCGGCCTCCGGCTGCTTCGCGTTCACGGTCCAGATGTGCGCGTTGCGTATGATCAGATCGGCCGCCGGGTGCGGGTCGGAAGCCGCAGAGGCGGCCGAGCAGAGCGCCGCGGCCGCGAAAAGCGCGCCAAGCTTAAAGAACATTGGGGACGCCGCCTTTTATCTGCGCCCAGTCCAGATCGCGGCGAACCTTGTTCTGCGGATCGAGGTGCAGCTTGCCGGTCACGCCGGCGATCTCGGTGGCGGCCGGATTGCCGGAGCGCAAGCCCGGCACCAGCCGGTACGCATCGAAACCAAAGGCGTAGAAGCGGTCGCGCCGAGTGGTACGGGCCGGCCATGCCGCTCGCACGCCGTCGCGAATCGGCACCGTGGCCGGATCGTTGGAAATCATCCACGGCATGTCGGGAAACAGCATGCCGTCGATGTCCGAGTTCGCGCTTTGGTTCGGCTCGAAACTGTCCGAGGTGGAATAAACCGGCACATCGCCGGAATAGTTGTAGCGCAGCTGCGGCAGGATCAGGCGTGCGGTGCCGGCCGTGCCCGAAGCCACGAAGATGAAGGCGGCGTCGCTGCGATGCGTCGGCGGCTCAGGCTTCTCACCCTTCTCGACTTTGGTGGCCTTCAATTGCATCACCGTTTTGATGACGTCGGAGAAATCCACCTGCGAGGGATCGTAGCGCCCGCTATCGAGCAAGTTGCCGCCGAGATTCTTCAGCTCGTCGGCGAAGGCCGCCGAGACGCGCGTGCCCCATTCTCCCGTCGGAAAAATGGCGACGCCGTTGAGCCGCCCGTCGGCGACCACGCGGCGCGCCACCATGCGTGCCTCGTCTTCGGGCAGCAGGGCAAATTGATAAAAATATTTCGGCGGCACCACTCCATCGCCCAGGAAATTCAACGCCAATACCGGCGTGCGGCCGGCAAGCGGCGCGACCGCGGCAACTTCGTCCTTGATCAACGGACCGACCACGAATCCGGCGCCGTCGTTGATTGCGCGGTTGTAGGCGGCAGCCACGGGCTCGGCCGCCACGTCGTAAATCATCAGGCGCGGCCGGCTCGCTGCGTTCTGCTGCAGGTATGCAGCGATGAATCCATCGCGAACTGCGACGCCAAACGCCTCGCTGCGTCCCGACAGCGGCAGCAGCAGTGCAATCTGGCTGGGATACTCGGTGGCTACCGCGATTTGCGTCTGCGCCGTGGCTAGTGCGCTCAAGTTGGCGGGATGCTGGGGAAATTGCCGCTTCCAAGCGTCCAGCGCCGCAGCGGCATGCGCCGGATTGCGTTCGACCTCGACGGCGACCGGTCCCAAATCCAGCCATCCTGCGACGATGGGATCGGTCTTCGGCGGCGGCCGCATGGGCGCGCCGCGTTCGGCGGCGGTGCGGACCCGGCTCAACAGCTCGTCGCGATTTGCGCGCAGTGCCGCGGCGTCGCCGTTCAAGAAGCGTTCGCGCTCAACGAGTGCACGCGTACCCTCGATGGGGTGGCCGGTGAGGAATGCGCTTCGGCCGCGAATCCAAAAATAGTTCTGCGCCTGATCAGCCGCGGTGGGCACGGGGATTTGATCGAGCTCGCGGATCGCGCGGGCTGCATCGTTTTCGGCGAAGGCAATTTCGGCCGCGACGAGCGCCCGAGGGATCGGCAGTTTGGCGCGCGCCTCCGAGGAGACTTGGGCGAGCGCCTGCTTGGCGGCAGCGACGTTGCCGGCGACGGCCCATTGCTCAGCGCTCATCAGTTCGTAGTTGTCGCTGTCGGCGGGAAATTGCAGTGCTAGATCCGCATAGAGGCGGGCGGCCTCGGCGTGCTTGCCATCGTGAGCCAGGCGCGCGGCATGCTCCTGCTTGTCGGCGGCGGTTTCCGTGGGCTTGATGAGGCTGCACCCGGCCGCGATCAAGGACAGCGTCAATAGCGCGTATCGCGCCAGCCGTGGACGTCTTAAGATCGCTGCCATACCCTTCCGCTCCTGAATCTTCGATATAGGCCCAGATTATAGTGACAAATGACCACAGAGGTCCGCCGGGAGCCGGCAAGCTGTACGTGGTTGCCACGCCGATCGGCAATTTGGGCGATTTGAGCAGCCGTGCGCGCGAAACTCTGCAGAATTGCGCGCTGATCGCCGCGGAGGACACCCGGCACACCGGTGTTTTGCTGAAAGCCTTCAACATCGGCACGCAGCAGCTGTCGCTGCACGAACACAATGAGGGTGCGCGCGCCGTTGAAATAGTTGCACTGCTGCGCGACGGCAAATCCGTGGCGCTGGTGAGCGATGCCGGAACGCCGGCGATCAGCGATCCGGGCTTCGCGCTGGTGCGGGCGGTGGCCGAGGCCGGCCTCGAGATCGTTGCCATCCCCGGGCCTTGCGCGGCGATAGCCGCACTATCGATCGCTGCGCTGCCGACCGACCGATTTTGTTTCGAGGGATTTTTGCCGGCCCGCGCTGCGCCACGCCGCGAGCGGCTCAAAGCGCTGGCGGGCGAAGTGCGCACGCTGGTGATCTATGAGGCGCCGCATCGCGTGGGCGAAACGTTGGAGGATTGCGTGACGGCATTGGGCGCGACGCGCGCCGCGTGCGTGGTGCGCGAGGCGACCAAGCTGCACGAAAGCACATACCGCGGCTCGCTGCTCGAGCTGTTGAACAGATCAAAAACGGATGCCGATTTTTCGCGCGGAGAAATTGTGCTGCTGATCGGCGGTGCGACGAATGCGGCGGCTGACGCGGATGAAGCGGCGAGGCGGCTGGATAAGGTGCTCATCGCGCTGCTGGCTGAATTACCGCTGAAACAAGCCGCGCGCCTCGCCGCGCAGATCACCGGTGCGCGCGACAACGAGGCCTATAAGCGCGCTCTGCTCCTCAAAGAGCAATCCGCCTCGCATTAGCGCCCATATCTGCGTATGGTGCACGTCGGAGTCGGCCAGACAGTCGCTGTGTGCGATGAGCACATGGAGGAAAGTCCGGGCTCCTTAAGGGCCAAGGTGCCAGGTAACGCCTGGGAGGCGCGAGCCTACGGAAAGTGCAACAGAAAGATACCGCCTAAGTGCCGCGCAAGCGGCGCCGGCAAGGGTGAAATGGTGCGGTAAGAGCGCACCGCGTGGATGGCAACAGCCACGGCACGGCAAACCCCACCTGGAGCAAGACCAAATAGGGAAGCGAGCGGCTTAAAAAACCGCTACATGTGGCCACATGGGCTTCCGGGTAGGTCGCTTGAGCTGCGCGGCGACGCGTATGCCAGAGGAATGACTGTCCCAGACAGAACCCGGCTTATCGGCCGACTCCTTTTTACGCGCTAAAGCGCGACCTATTCCCGTGGCCCAAGGCGGCCACGTCCGGAAAAATGCCGGTTAGGACCAACATTGCCGACGATCGACGAAGATGTCGGCAAGTTGCAGTTGTAGAATTTTCCAGGAAAATCTCATAAGAGATTGATTCCTCTCACCCCCGCCATCGCACCGCGCCACGGCTGTACAAAATGTGACCTAAGTCACTGTCGGCACGGGTTTTTTTTACCATAAGGCGTTGACAGTGATCTGTTTCGCTCCCTATAGTGGTGGCCGGTGGGAAATTGTGGGAGAGAATGGGTTTTCGGCCCATGAAATCATGTTTCGGGGTGCCAACAAACTAACGCTCGATATGAAAGGCCGGCTGGTGATGCCCACCCGCTACCGGGACCGGCTACACGAGCGCTGCGGCGGCAATCTGGTGGTAACCGTCGACAAGGATCAGTGCCTGTTGATCTACCCCCTCCCGGATTGGGAAGACATCGAACGCAAGCTCAACAAATTACCCACCTTGAACCCCCAGGTGAGGCGCCTGCAGCGCTTGATGATCGGCCATGCCACGGACTTGGAACTCGATTCGCACGGGCGAATCTTGCTGCCCGCCAATTTGCGCGAGTGGGGTCAATTGACCCGCGACACGATGCTGATCGGGCAGGGGATGCGATTCGAATTGTGGGATGAGACGCGCTGGAACGAGCGACGCGACGAATGGTTGGCAAGTCCGGAAAGCACCACCGACCTGCCGGCTGAACTCGACACGTTGTCGTTCTAACCGGCCGGTGCGGTGGAAGAGATTGCGGGGATTCACGCGGCCGTCCTGTTACCTCAGGTGCTGGCGGCGTTGAACATACGGGCAAGTGGCATCTACATGGACGCCACTTTTGGGCGGGGCGGACATGCAGGGGCGATTTTGGAGAAGCTTATCGCGAACGGCCGACTGCTCTGCCTCGATCGTGATCTCGAGGCCGTCGCCGCGGCCCGAGCCCGATACTCAAAAGATCCCCGCGTCTCCATTTTTTTCGCACCGTTCTCCGCGCTCGCAGCCTGCGCCGATGCGGTGCAACCCGGACTCAAGCTCGACGGCATCCTGTTCGACCTCGGCGTCTCCTCGCCGCAGGTCGACGATGCATCGCGCGGATTCAGCTTCATGCAGGACGGGCCCCTCGACATGCGCATGACAGCCGGCGAAGGGATGAGCGCCGCGGATGTGGTCAACGGCGCGCCGCTGGACGAGCTGATCCGCATCTTCCGCGAGTTCGGCGAGGAGCGCCTCGCGCCGCGCATCGCGCGCGCCATCGTCGCGGACCGCCGAACCAAGCCATTCGAGCGAACGCGTGAGCTTGCCGAAATGATCGAGCGGGTCGCCCGCAGCAAAGAGCGGCACAAGCATCCGGCGACGCGTGTGTTTCAGGCACTGCGCATCTACGTCAACGGCGAACTGAAGGAACTGGAGGCCGCGCTCGCGCTCGCGCTCGAGCGCCTGGCGCCCTGCGGCCGGCTGGCCGTGATCAGTTTCCATTCGCTCGAAGATCGCATGGTGAAGCAATTCATGCGGCGCCATTCGCTGGCCGATCCCATGTATGCCGGCCTGCCCGACATTCCGGCGCATGCGCGGCCCAAGCTGCGGCTCGTCGGCAAGGCCATTGCAGCCGACGAGCAAGAAATCTCGCTGAATCCCCGCTCGCGCAGTGCGCATCTGCGCGTTGCCGAGCGCCTCGACCAACAAGGAATCGCCGCATGAAACATCGCCGTTGGCTGCTGCTCATTCTGCCCTTGCTGTGGTTGGCGGTCTTAGGTTCCGCGGTGCAAGTGATCTATGAGCGCCACAAGGCGCGCGACATGTTCGTGCGCCTTGAGAAGCTCAACGCCGAACGCGACTCGCTCGAGATGGAGTGGGGACGCCTGCAACTCGAGCAGAGCTATTGGTCCTCGCACGCCTTCGTCGAGCGGGTCGCCAACTCCAAACTGCAAATGACCCTGCCCCAGACCCGGGATGTGAGGATTGTGCGGCCGTGAAATTGCGCTCCGCCGACAATGAACGACCCGCGAAAGCCTACCGCTGGCGTTCCGCGGTAGTTCTTGGGCTGGTGGCGCTGGGCGCCATCGGCCTCACCCTGCGCGCGGTCGAATTGCAATTGATCGATCATCAATTTTTCGCCAAGCAGGGCGACGACCGCTCGATGCGGGTGGTGAAGATCGCCGCGCATCGCGGCGCGATAACCGACCGCAACGGCGAGCCGCTCGCGCTCAGCACGCCGGTGGACAGCATTTGGGTCAATCCGCAGGAGCTCAACGACAACATCGAGCAGTTGCCGAAGCTCAGCAAGGCGCTCAAGGAAGACCAGCAGACCCTGGCGAGGCGCATCACCAGCAATCTCGATCGCGAATTCTTGTACCTGGTGCGCCACATGCCGCCGGAGCAGGCCGCGCGCATCAAGGCCCTCGGTATCCCGGGCGTGTATCTGCTGCGCGAGTATCGGCGCTACTACCCGGCCGGCGAAGTGGCGGGCCATGTGATCGGATTCACGACCGTCGATGACCGGGGCCAGGAGGGCCTGGAGCTTGGCTACGACCAATTGCTGAACGGCGAGGATGGCGCAAAGCGCGTCATCCAGGATTCGTACGGACGCTACGTGGAAAACGTCGAGAGCATCCGCGCTCCCCGCCCGGGACGTGATCTCACGACCAGCATCGATTTGCGCATCCAGTATCTGGCCTACCGCGAGCTGAAAGCCGCGATGCAGGAGTACCGCGCGCGTGCGGGCTCGGTGATCGTGGTCGATGTCGAGACCGGCGAAGTGCTGGCGATGGTGAACCAGCCTTCGTACAACCCCAATGACCGCGACCAGTTGAAGCCGGAGCTGTATCGCAATCGCGCGGCCACCGACATTTTCGAGCCGGGCTCGAGCATCAAGCCCTTCATCATGGCTGCGGCGCTGGCGTCCGGACAGTACCGTCCCGACAGCGTGGTCGATACCTCGCCGGGATTCTTGAAAGTGGGCTCCAAGGTGTTCGAGGACGAGCACAACTTGGGCTCCGTCGATCTTGCGACCATCTTGGCGAAGTCCAGCAACGTCGGCTCGGCGAAGGTGGCGCTGTCGCTGCAGCCGGAAGAAATCTGGAGCACGTTGACCGGCTTGGGTTTGGGTCAAACCACGGGCAGCAATTTCCCCGGCGAGTCCGCGGGCATGCTGAGCACCTATGCACACTGGCGCCCCATCGGCATCGCCACGCTGTCGCATGGCTATGGTCTCTCGGTCACGCCGCTGCAGTTGGCGCACGCGTACGCGACCATCGGTGCCGGCGGCGTCAAGCGGCCGATTTCGTTCGAAAAAGTTTCGGGCCCGGTGCGCGGCGAACGCGTCTTGGACCCCAAGGTTGCGCGCGAGCTGATTCAGCTGATGGAACAGGTCGTGGAGAAGGGCGGCACGGCGACTCGCGCCTCGCTCATCGGCTATCAGGTGTCCGGTAAGACAGGTACCGCGTTCAAATCGATCGCCGGCGGCTATTCCACCGACCGAATCATGGCGGTATTTGCCGGCTTGGTGCCCGCATCGCATCCCAAACTTGCCACGGTTGTGGTGATAGATGAGCCAAGCCGGGATTTGCACGAGGTAGGCACGTTGGCTCAGGGCGGCACGGTGGCGGCGCCGGTATTCGCAAGCGTGATGTCGGGCGCGCTGCGGCTCATGGACATCGCGCCGGACGACTTGCAGAACGTGCCGGCGGCGGCGCTGGTGCAGGCGAACGACAACCCATGAGCGCCGCACTCATGTGGCTGCTCGACGGGATCGTGACGCTTCCTGCCTCGGACGCGCGGGTAGCGGATCTGACGCTCGACAGCCGTCAGGTGCGCCCCGGGAGCCTATTTTTCGCGCTGCCGGGCTTGAAGGAACACGGCTTGAAGTTCGCCGCCGATGCTGCTTCGCGCGGCGCGAGCGTGGTGTTGTGGGAACCGGGCGCTGAGACCCGCGGCGAAATGAGCCCGCCGCCCGCGCTGCCGCCGGATGTATTCGCCGCGCCGGTGCCGAATTTGAAAAGCTTGGTGGGTCGCATTGCGGACCGGTTCTTCAACTGGCCCTCCTCGCAGCTGCGCATTACCGGAATTACCGGCACCAACGGCAAGACCACGACCGCATACCTTTTGGCGCAATGTCTGGAGCGCCTGGGAAATACCGCCGCTTACATGGGCACGATCGGCTGGGGACGCCCGGCGGCGCTGACGGAGCCGACCCACACCACGCCCGATGCGATTACGGTGCATCGGACCCTCGCGCAGCTGCGCAGCGCCGGTGTGCGCGAGGTGGCGATGGAAGTGTCCTCGCACGCCCTTGACCAGCGCCGCGTCGATGGCGTGCGGTTCCAGACGGCCGCATTCACCAATCTCACGCACGATCACCTGGACTATCACGGCAGCATGCAAAAGTACGGCGCGGCCAAGGCCAAGCTGTTTCAGACCGCCGGTCTCAAACACATCGTACTCAACGTCGGCGATGAATTCGGCCGCGCGCTGGCGCGCGACCATGCCGGCGATGCCTCCTTGATCGCGGTCTGGGTGGGCGCGGGAGATTCAGGCTGGCTTGCGGATCGCGCGTTGCATGCGACGCAGGTACGGATGGAACCGCGCGGCATTTCGATCGAAGTGGACGGCAGCTTCGGCAAGGCCCAAGTGAACACGCAGCTCATGGGCCGCTTCAACGCCGAGAACTCCTTGGTGGTCATCGGCTGCCTGCTGTCGCTCGGCGTCTCCTTGGCCGAGGCGGCCGAGGCACTGTCCGAGTGCCGGCCGGCGCCGGGCCGCATGGAAGTGGTCAAGGCCGACGCGCGCAACAAGCCGACGGTGGTGGTGGACTACGCGCACACGCCCGATGCGTTGGCGAAGGCGTTGGGTGCGGCGCGCGAGCATTGCGAAGGCGCGTTGTGGTGCGTGTTCGGCTGCGGCGGCGATCGCGATTCCGGCAAGCGCCCCGTCATGGGCTCGATCGCCGATGATTTGGCCGATCAGATCATTGTCACGGACGACAATCCGCGTTCCGAAGCTCCGCAGGCGATCACCCAAGACATAGTCAGGGGCATCCAATCCCGTACGGTGCGTGTGATACACGACCGTGGCGAGGCCATAGCCACGGCCTTGATGGAGGCGAGCGCGACCGATCTGGTGCTGATCGCGGGCAAAGGTCACGAGGACTATCAAATTTACGGCGAAACGCGGCGCGCATTCAGCGACCGCACCGAGGCGCTGCGTTACCTAGGGGCGGCGGCATGAAGCGCTCGCTGCAAGAGGCCGCGAAAGCCGTGGGCGGCGAACTCATCGGCGAGGACCGGCCTTTTGGCTGCGTCTCCACCGACAGCCGCACCTTGAAGCCCGGTGCCTTGTTCGTCGCGTTGCGCGGCCCCAATTTCGACGGCGCGGCATTCGTTCAAGCGGCTGCCGCGCAGGGCGCCATCGGCGCGCTGGTCGAACGGGCGACGCCCGCGCCGGTGCCGCAAGTGGTGGTGCCCGACGCGCTGCGCGCGCTGCAAGAGCTGGCCAAGACCTGGCGCGCGCAGTTCACTTTGCCCGTGCTTGCCGTCGCAGGCAGCAATGGCAAGACCACCGCCAAGGAAATGACCGCCGCCATTCTCTCGCGCATGGGCCCCTGCATGGCGACGCACGGCAATCTCAACAATCACATCGGCGTGCCGGTGACCCTCATGCGCTTGGAAACCTCGCATCGCAGCGCGGTGATCGAGATGGGCGCGAACGCGATCGGCGACGTGGCGGCGCTGATGCGCATTGCGCAGCCCACCATCGGGCTGATCACGAACGCCGGCGCGGAACATTTGGAAGGCTTCGGCAATTTGGACGGCGTTGCGAAGGGGGAGGGCGAAACGGTCTCCTGCCTGCCGCCTGCGGCAACGGCCATCATCAACGCGGACGACGCCTACGCCGAATATTGGCGCGGCGTCTCGGGTGCGAACCGCATCGTCAGCTTCGGCGTACACCGCCGCGCGGATTTCGCCGCGAAAAATATTTTTCAGGGCATCGAGCGCGGCGAGTTCGCGACCCGGTTCACCCTGGTGTCCCCCATGGGCGAGCGTGCGGTCATGCTGAAGGCAGGCGGTGCGCACAACATCGGCAATGCGCTTGCGGCGGCCGCTGCCGCCGGTGCCGCCGGTGCATCGCTCGAGGACATCGCGCTGGGGCTGGCGGATTTCCGCGCCGTGTCGGGCCGTCTACAGCTCAAGGCGGGAACGCGCGGCAGCTGGATCATCGATGATTCCTACAACGCCAACCCCAGCTCGGTGCGCGCCGGCCTCGAGGTGCTGCGATCGCTCACGGGCGTCACCTGGCTGGTACTCGGCGACATGGCCGAACTCGGCGACGTCAGCCACGACAGTCATGCGCACATCGGCTCGTATGCGCGCGACTGCGGCGTGAAGCGCTTGTTCGCGGTGGGTCCTTTGAGCTCCCGGGCGGTGGAGACCTTCGGTGCCGGCGGCGAGTGGTTCGCCGACGCCGATTCTCTCACCCGCCGTCTGCAGTCGGAACTTTCGCCGGGTGTGACGGTGCTGATCAAAGGCTCGCGCATCAATCGCCTGGAACGCGTGGTGCAAGCAGTCACCGGCGGCGGCGCGGGCTCCGGCCCCATGATGAGAGCGTGCTGACGCCATGCTGTTATTTCTTACCGAATATCTGGCGAAATTCTACAGCGGCTTCCATGTCTTTCAGTACCTCACGCTGCGCGGAATTCTGGCCGCGGTCACCGCCTTGCTGATGGCGCTGCTCATCGGCCCGCGCATGATTTCGCTGTTGAGCCACCATCAGATCGGCCAGGTGGTGCGCACCGACGGACCGCAGTCGCATTTGCAAAAGCGCGGCACCCCCACCATGGGCGGCGGTTTGATCCTGGTCGCGATGGGCATCGGCACGCTGCTGTGGGCGGATCTGTCCAGCCGATTCGTCTGGGTGTTGCTCGGGACCACGGCGGCGTTCGGCTTGATCGGATTCTACGATGACTATTTGAAGCTGGTGGTGGGCAACTCCAAGGGCCTGGCCGCGCGCTACAAGTACCTGGCGCAATCGATCGCGGCGCTGACCGTCGCGCTGGTTCTGCACTCCATGCATCAGACCGCCGCCGAGACCTCGCTGTACGTGCCCTTCTTCAAGACGGTCGCGCTGCCGATGTCGACGCTGGCATTCGTCGCGTTCTCCTATTGCGTCATCGTCGGCAGCAGCAATGCCGTGAACCTTACCGACGGGCTCGACGGGCTGGCCATCATGCCCGCCGTGATGGTCGCCGCCGCGCTCGGCGTCTTCGCCTATGCCACGGGCAACGTCAACTTTGCGCGCTACCTGCAGATCCCGTTCATCAACGGCGTGGGCGAGGTGCTCATTTTCAGCGCAACCCTGGTGGGCGCCGGCTTGGGCTTTCTGTGGTTCAACTCATACCCGGCGCAGGTGTTCATGGGCGATGTGGGGGCGCTCGCCATCGGCGCCTCGCTCGGCGCCATCGCCGTCATCGTGCGCCAGGAACTGGTGCTGTTCGTGATGGGCGGCGTGTTCGTGCTCGAGACCGTCTCGGTGGTGCTGCAGGTCGCCTCATTCAAGCTCACGGGCAAGCGGATATTCCGCATGGCGCCCATTCATCATCATTTCGAACTCAAAGGCTGGGCGGAACCCAAAGTCATCGTGCGCTTCTGGATCATCAGCTTCGTGCTGGTGTTGGCGGGCCTTGCAACCTTGAAGATCCGCTGATGCACAGCGTCGTGGTAGGACTAGGCAAAACCGGCGCTTCCTGCGTTCGCTATCTCGCGAAGCGCGGCGATCACGTGAGCGCCACCGACACGCGCAGCGCCCCGCCCGGTCTCGGCGAGCTCGGCGAGCTGGCGGCGGCGGTGACCTTGCGGCTCGGAGGATTCGACCTGTCGCTGCTCGAGGGCGCATCGCAGGTACTGATGTCGCCCGGCGTTTCGCTCAACGAGCCTATCGCGGAGTCCGCGCGTGCGCGCGGCATCGACGTGCTGGGCGATGTGGAACTGTTCGCGCGCGAGGCGCGCGCTCCGGTGATCGGCGTCACCGGCACCAACGGCAAGAGCACCGTCACGACACTGGTGGCGCGCATGGCGGCGGCAGCCGGGCGGCGCGTGCTGGCCGGCGGCAATTTGGGAGAGCCCGCGCTCGATCTGCTGGATCAGCCCAAGCCGGATTTGTACGTACTGGAGCTGTCGAGCTTTCAATTGGAGACCACCTCTTCGCTGCTGCTGAAAGCCGCGGTCGTGCTGAATGTCAGCGCCGATCACTTGGACCGCTACCCTTCCGTGGAAGCCTATGCGCGCGCCAAGGGACGCATCCTGGCGAAGGCATCGACGGTGGTGCTGAACTCGGACGATCCGTGGGTGATGGCAATGCGCGATACGGCTTATCGCAGCGAATCCGCCCGCACCGTCACCTTTTCCATCGAACACGAGGCGGACTTCTCGCTGCTGCGAAGCGGCGGACAGATCTTCCTGGCGCGCCGCGGCGAGAAATTGCTGGACATCGCGCGCATGAAGATTTCCGGATTGCACAACGCCGCCAATGCGCTGGCGGCCTTGAGTCTGGGCGAAGCCGCCGGCTTAGCAGTGCCCCGCATGCTGGAAGCGCTCGAATCCTTTCCCGGCCTGTCGCATCGTGCTTCGTGGGTGGCGGATGTGGCCGGCGTGCGCTACATCGACGACTCCAAGGGCACCAATGTCGGGGCCACGACGGCGGCCGTCGCCGGCATGGCCGGCCCGCTGGTGATGATTGCGGGAGGCGAGGGCAAGGGCCAGGACTTTACGCCGCTGGCGGAGGCGTTTCGCGGCAAGGTGCGCGAGGCCGTGCTCATCGGCAAGGATGCGCCGGCCATCGCGGCGGTACTCAAGGGCGTCTGCACCACGCGCCGCGCGGCGTCGATGGACGAGGCGGTGGCCGAGGCGCAGCGTGCCGCCCAGAGCGGCGATACGGTGCTGCTGTCCCCGGCCTGCGCGAGCTTCGACATGTTTCGCGACTACGGCCATCGCGGCGATGCCTTTGCCGCGGCGGTCATCAAACTCAAGGGCGCGACACCGGCAGGTGCGGCGCCATGAGCACGGCCACCATGTCGTACGGGGTGCGGGCGCGCGAGCGGATGCCCTTCGCCTGGGACACGGTCACGTTAGGATTGGTGGCGGCATTGCTGCTCGTCGGCCTGATCATGGTCACCTCAGCCTCGATGGCCATCGCCGCGCGCGACATGGGCGATCCTTTTTACTTTCTCGAGCGGCAGTTCATCTTCACCATGGCGGGCCTGCTGTTTGCATGGATCGTCACCCGCATTCCCACCGAGATTTGGGACAAGTACGGCATGGCGTTGCTGTTGTTGGGCCTGCTGCTGCTGATCTTGGTGCTCATCCCGGGACTCGGCGCGCGGGTCAACGGCGCACGCCGCTGGCTGCGCATCGGCGTGCTGAATTTCCAGGTGTCGGAGCTCGCCAAAGTGCTGGTGCTGACCTGGTTGTGCAGCTACTGCGTGCGCAAACGCGCCGAACTCGAGACGACCTTGCCTGGCCTGGTCAAGCCTTTCGGCCTCTTGTCGGTGACCGCGGTGCTGCTGCTGATCGAACCGGACTTCGGTGCGGCGACCGTGTTGTTCGCCACCGGCTTCGCCGTGCTGTTCATCGCGGGCGCTCGCTTGCGCTACGTGGCCCTCCTGGTCTCCACCGCGGTGCTGGCATTCGCGTTATTGGCGCTGACCTCACCCTATCGCTTGAAGCGCCTGCTGATTTTTCTGCATCCCTTCGATGATCCGTTCAACGGCGGCTTTCAGCTGACGCAATCGCTGATCGCCATCGGGCGCGGCTCCTGGTTCGGCGTCGGACTGGGAAGCAGCGTGCAGAAACTGTTCTACCTGCCGGAGGCGCACACGGATTTCGTGTTCGCGGTGCTGGCGGAGGAACTCGGGCTGGTCGGCGTCATCGGGGTGATCGGCCTGTTCGTCGCGCTGGTGTGGCGCGCGTTTCACATTTCGCGCCTGGCCGCAAAGGCGGGCCTGCGCTTCCAAGCCTATCTGGCGGCCGCCTTCGGCATCTGGCTGGGCTTGCAAGCCATCGTGAACATCGGCGTCAACATGGGCGTGTTGCCCACCAAGGGTCTGACGCTGCCACTGCTGAGCTACGGCCGCAGCAGCTTGCTGGTGAGCCTGGCGTGGCTGGGTGTGCTGCTGCGCATATATCACGAGGTCAAGTGCAGCTCGCGTTCCGCGGTGACCCGCGTACCGGGAGGCAGCCGTTGAACGCGCGAGCGACAAACGCGGGTGCGACCAACGCGGGTGCGACCAACGGCGCCGCGGGCGGTCCCGTGCTCATCATGGCGGGCGGCACGGGCGGGCATGTATTCCCCGCGCTCGCGGTGGCGTTGGTGCTGCGCGCGCGCGGCGTCGCGGTGGTGTGGCTGGGAGTTCCCGGCAGCATGGAGTCGCGGCTGGTGCCCAGGCAGGGCATTCCGATCGAGTGGGTCAACGTGCGCGGCATCCGCGGCAAGGGTGCACTGACTTGGGCGCTGGCGCCGCTGCGCATCGCCAACGCCGTGGCGCAAGCCATCGGTGTGCTGCGCCGGGTGAAGCCGCGTTCGGTGCTGGGGGCGGGCGGCTATGTCAGCGGCCCCGGCGGCATCGCCGCCTGGCTCATGCGCATCCCCTTGCTGATTCATGAACAGAATGCGATTGCCGGGATGACCAACCGTTGGCTGGCACGATTGGCGACGCAGGTCTTGGAAGCGTTCCCGGGGAGTTTCGGGCCGGGCTCGCGGGCCTGCACCATCGGCAATCCGGTGCGCGAGGACATTGCCGCACTCGAGGTGCCGGCACGGCGATTCGCGGGGCGCGAGACGCGGGCGCGCCTGCTGATCTTCGGCGGCAGCCAGGGTGCGCAGCGATTGAACGCGGTAGTGCCGCAGGCACTGGCGCTGATTGCCGCGGAAATGCGTCCGCAAGTACTGCACCAATCCGGCGAGCGCGGATTCGAGGCGACCAAGGCGGCCTACCTTGCGGCCGGCATCGAGGCGCAGGTGATGCCCTTCATCGATGACATGGCGAAGACCTATGCATGGGCGGATCTTGCGGTGTGCCGTGCCGGCGCCATGACGGTCGCCGAGCTGCAAGCCGCAGGGCTGGGCGCAATCTTCGTGCCGCTACCCATCGCGACCGACGATCACCAGACCCAGAACGCCGGCGTCATGGTGAACGTCGGTGCCGCGCGCATCATCCAGGAGCGCGACCTCACGGCGGAGCGCTTGAGCGGCATCATCGCCGAGCTCATCGCCGATCGCGCGACATTGCTGAAAATGGCCGAGACCGCGCGCGCGGCGCGCATCACCGATGCGGCAGCGCGGCTTGCCGACCTGTGCGTGACCGCAGGAGCGCCCGCATGAGCGCCCGCATGAGCGCCGGAGCACTCGCATGACGGTGCGCACGCGCCTAGAGGATCGCATGCGCCGCATCCAGCGCATACACCTGGTGGGAATCGGCGGCAGCGGCATGGGCGGAATCGCCGAAGTGCTGCTGAACCTAGGCTACGAGGTGCAGGGCTCGGATCTCAAGGGCAACGCCGTGACTGAACGGCTCGCGCGCTTGGGCGCCAAGATTTTCATCGGCCACAGCTCCGAGCATTTGGGCGAGTCCGACGTCGTGGTCGTGTCGAGCGCCGTCAACCGCGCGAACCCGGAAGTGGCCGCTGCGCTGGCGAAGCGCATTCCCGTGGTGCCACGCGCGGAAATGCTGGGCGAGCTCATGCGCTTTCGCTACTCGATTGCCGTGGCGGGGACGCACGGCAAGACGACGACGACCAGCTTGGCGGCGAGCGTGCTGGCGGAGGCGGGCCTCGATCCGACCTTTGTCATCGGCGGACGCTTGAAGAGCGCCGACAGCAACGCGCGCTTAGGTGCCGGGCGGTATCTGGTGGCCGAGGCCGACGAGAGCGACGCCTCATTCATGCACCTGCAGCCGATGATCGCCATCGTCACCAACATCGACAACGATCATCTCGCCACGCATGAGGGCGACTTCAAGCGCTTGAAGCAGAGCTTCGTCGACTTCCTGCACAACCTGCCGTTCTACGGGCTGGCCGTGCTGTGCGCGGACGATGAACATGTGCAGAGCATTTTGGAGGCGGTGGCGCGGCCGTTCGTGACCTACGGCTTCGCAGAGGGCGCGGACATCCGCGCGGTCAATGTGCAGCGACAGGGGCTGCAATCCCGCTTCGACGCGCTGCGCGAGGGTCGCGCCCCCTTGAGCGTCACGATCAATTTGCCGGGACGCCACAATGTGCTCAATTCGCTGGCCGCCGTCGCCGTGGCCAGCGAACTGGACATTCCCGACGAAGCGATTCAGCGCGCGTTGGCCAATTTTCAGGGGATCGAGCGGCGTCTGCAGCAGCTCGGCGAGATTCAATGGCCGGGCGGCCGCGCGTTGATCGTGGACGACTACGGCCACCATCCCACCGAGGTGGCAGCGACCTTGGAGGCGGTGCGCCAGGGCTGGCCGAAGCGGCGCCTGGTGCTGGTGTTTCAGCCGCACCGCTATAGCCGTACACGGGACCTGCTGGACGACTTCGGCCGTGCTTTGAGCGAGTGCGACGTGCTGTTGGTCACGGAAGTCTATGCGGCGGGCGAGGAGCCGATCGCCGGCGCGGACGGGCGCGCGATTTGCCGCGTCGTGCGCAGCCGCGGGGTCGTGGAACCCGTGTTCGTCGAAAGCATCGAGACCCTTGCCGATTCGCTGCGCGCCGTGCTGCACGACGGCGATGTGGTGCTCACCATGGGCGCCGGCAACCTTGGGCAGGTCGCCCAGGACTTGAAGCGCCGATTCGCGGGGGCCGCGGCATGAACGCGCAACACTCCCTCGAACTGGCACCCGAATTCAGCGCCCGCGTGCTGCACGACGTCCCGATGGCCAAGCACACCTCCTGGCATGCCGGCGGCGCGGCCGATTTGTTCTTCACGCCGCGCGACATCATGGATCTTGCCTCTTTCGTCCGCCAGCTGCCGCAAGAGGTGCCGCTGCTGTGGATCGGCCTGGGCAGCAACCTGCTGGTGCGCGACGGCGGCGTACGCGGCGCCGTGGTGGCGACGCATGGCGCCCTGGGAGCGCTCGAACGCCACAGCGCGACGCGCATCCGCGCGGAAGCCGGCGTACCTTGCGCGCGCATCGCGAGGCAGTGCGTGAAGTGGGGACTAGGTCCCGCCGAATTTTTTGCCGGCATTCCCGGGACGCTCGGCGGGGCACTCGCCATGAACGCCGGCGCCTGGGGCGGCGAAACCTGGCGGCACGTGGTGGAAGTGGAAGTACTGGATCGCAAGGGCGTGCGGCATACCCGCGCCGCCGCCGAGTATGAGGTCGGCTATCGCAGCGTGAAGGGGCCCGAGAACGAGTGGTTCATCGGTGCGCGACTGGAATTCGAGCGCAAGCCCGGCACCAATACCGATGCCATCAGGGATCTGCTCGAGAAGCGGCGCGAAACGCAGCCCATCGGCGAGTGGAGCTGCGGTTCGGTGTTCACCAATCCGCCTGGGGATCACGCGGCAAGGCTGATCGAGGCCGCGGGCTTGAAAGGATTTCGCATCGGCGATGCGTCCGTTTCCGAGAAGCACGCCAATTTCATCATCAACCATGGCAACGCCCGCGCGGCCGACATCGAGGCCTTGATCCTGCACGTGCAGAAGACGGTCGCCGCCAAGGGCGGCGCCCTGCTGCACACGGAAGTGCGCATCGTCGGAGAGCCGGCCGGATCGGGAGGCCCGGCGTGAGCCTGCTCAAAGAAAGCGCCATGCGGCGCGTGAGCTCGGCCAAGGACTTCGGCAAGACCGCGGTGATGCTGGGCGGCGATTCGAGCGAGCGCGAGATCTCGTTGTTGAGCGGCAATGCGGTCTTAAAGGCATTGCAGAGCCGCGGCGTCGATGCGCACGGCTTCGATCCAAGGGTTCGGCCCATCCAGGCGCTGCGCAGCGAGGGTTTCGATCGGGTGTGGATTGCGCTGCACGGGCCCGGCGGCGAGGACGGCGCCATGCAGGGGGCGCTCGAATGGATCGGCGTGCCCTACACCGGCAGCGGCGTGCTGGCTTCGGCGCTGACCATGGACAAGCTGAAAACGAAGCGCGTGGTGGTCGGTGCCGGCTATGCCGCGCCGGAATACGCCGTGCTGACGAGCGAGGCGGATCTGCAAGGCGCGCTGCAGCGCATCGGCTTGCCCATGATGGTGAAGCCTGCGAGCCAGGGGTCGAGCGTGGGCATGACCAAGGTGAAGGTTGCCTCGGAACTCAAAGTGGCGTTCGAGGCGGCGCATGCCATCGACCCGGTGGTGTTCGCGGAAAGCTTCGTCAGCGGCGACGAATACACCGTGTCGGTTTTGCAGGGCGCGGCGTTGCCGTCGATCCGCATCGTGCCGGCGACCGAGTTCTATGACTATGAAGCCAAGTACTTCCGCGACGACACGCAGTACTTCTGCCCCAGCGGCTTGAACGCCAAAGACGAAGCGCAGCTGCAGGCCGCGGCGCTGGCTGCGTTCAAGGTCACCGATTGCGTCGGCTGGGGCCGGGTCGACTTCATGCGCGATCGCGCCGGCGACAAGTTCTTTTTCATAGAGATCAACACCACGCCGGGCATGACCAGCCACAGCTTGGTGCCGATGGCGGCGCGGCAGGCGGGCTTCGACTTCGAAGAGCTGGTGTGGCGGGTGCTCGAGACCAGTTTCTCGCGGGAGCGCAAATGAACACACGGCGGTTCAGATGATCGGCGTCATGCATCGCAATCGTTTCAAGGCAAAGCCCAAGGCGGAAAAGCGCCGCTGGCAGTGGCCGGCGGCTGTCCGCAACTGGCGCCTCTATGTGCGCCGCGGCGGCCTGGTGCTGGCCGTGGTTGGAGCGTTGAGTGCCTTGACTTGGGCGCTGGATCGGCCGGTGAAGGTGATTTCCATCGACGGCAGCTTCCAGCGTGTCAGCCCCGGCCAGATCGAAAAGGCCGTCGCGCCATTCGCCAACCAAGGCTTCATGTCGGCCAACCTCGCCGACATTCAGCGCGCCGTCGAAACGCTGCCCTGGGTGGACCATGCGCGCATCGCGCGCCGCTGGCCGAACAGCCTGCGCGTCACGGTGACCGAACAAACCGCCGCGGCGCGCTGGGGCGAGTCGGGCCTGCTCAACACCCGCGGCGAGCTGTTCGTGAGAGCCGCGGCGCACGTGCCCGTGGAATTGCCGCGCCTGTCGGGACCTGAGGGCACGGAATCGCAGGTCGCGCAGCGCTACCTCACGGTCTCCGGCCGCATGCTGGAAGCGGGCATGCGCATCGCCGCGCTGCGCCTGGATGAACGCGGCGCCTGGGAAATGGACTGGGACAGCGGCGTGACGGTGCGTTTGGGGCGGCGTGACGTCGATGCACGCATCGACCGCTTCATTCACACCGCGTCGCAGGTGATCGCGCACCGCCTGACGGAAGTGAATTACGTGGACATGCGCTATTCCAATGGCTTCGCCATCGGCTGGCGCAACCAAACCACCCCCGCTTCGGGGCCGGCGAAACATCCCGACGATGCCGACGCCTAAAGGAAATTTAACAAGACATGGCAAAGCGTTCTGATCGCAATTTATTGGTGGGCCTGGACATCGGCACCAGCAAGGTCGTGGCCATCGTCGGCGAGATCAAGGCCGACGGCGCGCTGGAGATCATCGGCATCGGCAGCCACCCTTCCCGCGGCTTGAAGAAAGGCGTGGTGGTGAACATCGAATCCACGGTGCAATCCATCCAACGTGCGGTCGAAGAAGCCGAACTCATGGCGGGCTGCGAAATCCACTCGGTGTACGCGGGCATCGCCGGCAGCCATGTGCGCAGTCTCAATTCGCACGGCATCGTCGCCATCAAGGACAAAGAAGTGCTGCAGGGCGACGTGGAGCGGGTGATCGACGCGGCCAAGGCGGTGGCGATACCGGCGGATCAGAAGATCCTGCACGTGCTGCCGCAGGAATACATCATCGATACGCAGGAAGGCATCCGCGATCCGATCGGCATGTCGGGCGTGCGCCTCGAGGCCAAGGTGCACATCGTCACCGGCGCCGACAGCGCCGCGCAGAACATCGTCAAGTGCGTGCAGCGCTGCGGCTTGGCGGTGGATGACATCGTGCTCGAGCAGCTGGCCTCGAGCTATGCGGTGCTCACCGAGGATGAGAAGGACCTCGGCGTGTGCATGGTGGACATCGGCGGCGGCACCACCGACATCGCGGTGTTCGGCGGCGGCGCCATCCGCCACACGGCGGTGATCCCGATCGCCGGCGATCAGATCACCAACGACATTGCGGTGTCCATGCGCACGCCGACGCAGTACGCGGAGGACATCAAGATCCGCTACGCCTGCGCCCTATCGCAACTCGCCAACCCCGACGAGACCATCGAAGTCCCGAGCGTGGGGGATCGTCCACCGCGCCGCCTGGCGCGCCAGACCCTCGCAGAGATCGTCGAACCCCGCTATGAGGAACTGTTCGGACTCATCCGCGATGAACTGCGCCGCGCAGGATTGGAGGAGCAAGTGGCCACGGGGATCGTACTCACCGGCGGCAGCGCCAAGATGGAAGGCGCGATCGAACTTGCGGAAGAGGTGTTTCACATGCCGGTGCGCTTGGGCGTGCCGCAGTACGTCACCGGTTTATCGGAAGTGGTGAGCAATCCGATTCACGCCACCGGCGTGGGTCTGTTGCTCTATGCGAAAGGCAACATGGATGCGCAACGCACGGAAGCGCCGCTGCTCGCGGGCGGCATGAAAAATCTGCTGGAGCGGATGAAGGCTTGGTTTCAAGGCAATTTCTGATCGAGTTAATTGATAACTTAACGTAGGAGCACTGGAATGTTCGAACTAATGGATACGTATAGCCAAAGCGCCGTCATCAAGGTGCTGGGCGTGGGCGGCGGCGGCGGCAACGCGGTCTCGCACATGGTCCAGGCCGGACTCGAGGGCGTGGATTTCATTTGCATCAACACCGACGCACAGGCGCTGAAGCACTCCAAGGTGCGCACCGCCCTGCAGATCGGCTGCAACATCACCAAGGGCTTGGGCGCCGGCGCCGACCCCGAAGTGGGCCGGCAGGCGGCGATGGAAGACCGTGACCGCATCATCGAGCTGATCGAGGGCTGCGACATGTTGTTCATCACCGCCGGCATGGGCGGCGGCACCGGCACGGGCGCAGCTCCCGTGGTGGCGCAGGTCGCGAAGGAACTCGGGATTCTCACCGTCGCGGTGGTCACGCGCCCCTTCGAAATGGAAGGCAACAAGCGTTCGCGCGTCGCCGATCAGGGCATGCTGGAGTTGGGCAAGTATTGCGATTCGCTGATCACGATACCGAATCAGAAATTGCTGACGGTACTCGGCAGCTCCACCACGTTGCTCGATGCCTTCAAGGCAGCGAACACCGTATTGCAGGGCGCCGTGCAGGGCATCGCGGAGCTGATCACCCGGCCGGGCCTCATCAACGTCGACTTCGCGGATGTGCGCACCGTGATGTCGGAGACCGGCATGGCGATGATGGGTTCGGGCACGGCATCGGGCGATGATCGCGCGCGCGAAGCGGCCGAAGCGGCGGTGTCCTCACCGTTGCTCGAGGACATCAACCTGTCGGGAGCGCAGGGCATCCTGGTGAACGTCACGGCGGGCATGGACCTCTCCATCGGCGAGTTCCAAGAGGTGGGCAACGTCATCAAGCAGTTCGCGTCCGACGATGCCACCGTGGTCGTGGGCACGGTCATCGATGCGGAAATGGCGAGCCAAATCCGCGTAACGGTCGTGGCGACGGGCTTGGGCAAGCCGGTGGCGCGCACCGCGCCGCGGCCCGCCGAAATCGCCGCGCACGCGCCGCCGCTCACCATGCGGGTGATCAGGCAGCGCTCGCCGATGGCGCCGACCGACTACGCCATGCTCGACAAGCCGACCGTGCAGCGGCAACGCGCGGTGGGCGATGGTTTGCGTGCTGAAGCCAGCTCGGAGGACCTGCTCGACATACCGGCGTTTTTGCGACGCCAAGCTGACTAGAGAAAAGAAGACTTTCGACATTCCAGTTTGGCGCCCGCAGGAGTAGTTCCCCTGCGGGCGCCGCCTGTCGAGAAGTGCCAAGGCGCGAACTTAAGGGTGGGTAGCGGGTCGACCCTGTGGTACCTTTGGCAGATAACATAGTCCGGTTTCACTTAATGTTGAATCAAAGAACACTGAAGAACTCGATTCGCGCCACCGGAGTGGGGCTGCATACGGGGAAGAAGGTGCTCATGACCCTGCGTCCGGCGTTGCCGGATACCGGCATCGTGTTTCGCCGCTCGGATTTAAACTCTCCGGTCGACATCCGCGCTCATGCCGAAAACGTCGGCGACACGATGATGGGCACCACCCTGCATCGGGGCGACGTCAAAGTATCCACCGTGGAGCACCTGCTCTCGGCGCTCGCCGGATTGGGCGTGGACAATGCGTTGGTGGAAGTCAGCGCGGGCGAAGTTCCCATCATGGACGGCAGCGCGGGACCCTTTGTGTTTCTGCTGCAGTCGGCCGGCATCGAGGAACAAAAGGCGCCGAAGCGCTTCATCCGCATCTTGGAAAAACTGCAGGTCGATGACGGCGACAAGTGGGCGCGCTTCGATCCTTATGATGGGTTCAAGGTGAATTTCGAAATCGAATTCAATCACCCCACCTTCAAAAAACATTCCCAGGTCGCGTCGATGGATTTTTCGACCACCTCCTTCCTGCGTGAAATCAGCCGCGCGCGGACCTTCGGATTCATGCGCGACTTGGAAAGCTTGCGGGCGCGCAATCTTGCGCTCGGCGGCAACATGGACAATGCGATCGTGCTGGATGACTATCGGGTCTTGAACGAAGACGGCCTGCGCTACGAAGATGAGTTCGTGAAGCACAAGATCTTGGATGCCATCGGCGATCTGTACTTGCTGGGCCACAGCTTGATCGGCGAATTCAGCGGTTTCAAATCGGGCCATGGTTTGAACAACAAACTGCTGCGCACGCTCATTGCCACGAAAAGCGCCTGGGAAGAAGTGACATTCGAGAGCTTGGCCGAGGCGCCGATTTCCTATGTCGCGGCCGCCACCGCGCGCGCCTAAGTCGCGGGCGGCACCACCCGGATTCGCAAGGTTAATATCTCTTTCCCGCTCGATTTCGCGACTCGCTGGCGCAACGCGTCGCCGGCGTAGCGCAGGCGCGAAGCCCAGACGGCGCCGCTAACCCCGATGGTCAGACGGGTGCCGTCGAGGCCGGCACTGGCCACCGATTGCGCCAGGCGGGCCGGAAGTGCCGCACGGACCTGTTCCACAATTTGCGCGCGCTCTGCGGACTTGGCTTTGAGAAGTGAAAGTCGCTTCCCACCTCTTGCGAGTAACTCGCTGAGACTCTTGGAGTTTTGCATTCAACAATAATCCGTGTGTGGATCTGGTATCAGAAACCGTGCAGAAATCCTTGTTTTGAGACAGTTATCTGCATAGTCTACCCATAGTGCTTGGAGCACGATCGCGAAGTCCGGGACGACATAATCTAGTGTTCAGCATCGTGTCGGCGTTGGAAGAATAATCCGTATGAATGTCATTTTCGTCGGCCGCAGGTCGGGCCGAGTGAAACAATTTGACTTGCGACATCCGGTGATTATGTCGGCTGCGGCGCTGTTGGTGCTGGCGATTGTGGGTACGGCGTTCTCGGTTGGTGTCGGCTTGGGCGCACGGCATGGTAGCGGCAATGCCCTCGACCAATTGGGAACTTGGTCGGCGGAGCTGCTGCATCAGAAGGCGCAACTGGAAGACACCAAGCGTGTTCTGCAGGAGAAGGTGAACGCCCTGGCCATGCGTGTCGGCCAGATGAATGCCAATGTCATCCGCCTGGACGCGCTGGGTAAGCGCTTGACGCGCATGGCGAATCTGGACGATGGTGAGTTCGATTTCGGCCATCCTCCCCCGATAGGCGGCGCTGAGAGCGGCGCGGACGGCCAGCCGGCGCAGATCCCGGATCTGACCGCCATGGTCGATGACCTACAGGGACAATTGTCGAGCCGCGAGCAGCAGTTGAGCGTGCTGGAGACGCTCATTTTGAGCCGCGAACTCAATAAGCAGGTGTATCCGGAAGGCCGGCCGGTGCAAGAGGGCTGGATATCGTCCTATTTCGGCCGGCGGGCGGACCCGTTCACCGGCTATTCCGCAGTGCACAAGGGACTGGATTTTGCCGGCCAGGCGGGGGATAGGGTCATGTCAGTGGCGGCGGGTCTGGTGACCTTCGCGGGCGACCGCGCCGGCTATGGGGAAATGGTGGAGATCAACCACGGCAACGGGTTGGCCACCCGCTATTGCCACAACGAAAAGCTGCTCGTGAAGCAGGGCGATATGGTGCGCAAGGGCCAGGATCTGGCGCTCATGGGATCCACCGGGCACTCGACCGGCCCGCACGTGCATTTCGAGGTGCTCAAGAACGGCACCCAGGTCGATCCGCTGCGCTTCATCGGAGAAGACCGTTAATTCATAAAAGGCCTTGAAAACGGCCTCGGTCGAAACGATTTCCTGGTCCTCCGGTCTATCCGTACAATACCCAGTTTTCTCAAAAGGACCCTCCCCGCGTGTGGAAGCTTCTGACGCAAGTATTCGGCAGCCGTAATCAGCGCCTCATCAAAGAGATGAGCCGCGCCGTGGCGGCCGTCAACGGCTTCGAGGCCGGCGTCAGCGCTTTGCAGGACGAGCAATTCCCGGAAAAGACCCGCGAGCTGAAAGCACGCTTTGCGGCCGGCACGCCGCTCGATGATCTGCTGCCCGAGGCTTTTGCGCTGGTGCGCGAGGCCTCGCGGCGCAAGTTGGGCATGCGGCATTTCGATGTGCAGCTGATCGGCGGCATGGCATTGAATGCCGGCAAGATTTCCGAGATGCGCACCGGCGAGGGCAAGACGCTGATGGCGACGCTGCCGGCGTATTTGAACGCGCTCACGGGCGAGGGCGTGCACGTCGTGACCGTGAATGAATACCTGGCGCAGCGCGACTCGGAATGGATGGGTCCGGTGTTCCGCTTCTTGGGGCTGGAGGTCGGCGTCATCAAGAACGCGCAGACGCCGGACGAGAAGCGTGCGGCCTATGCCTGCGACATCACCTATGGCACCAACAATGAATTCGGATTCGACTATCTGCGCGACAACCTCGCCTTCCGTCTCGAGGATCGGGTGCAGCGCAAGCTGTCCTTCGCCATCGTCGATGAAGTCGACTCGATCCTGATCGACGAGGCGCGCACGCCGCTGATCATTTCCGGGCCCGCGGAAGAGAGCACCGAGCTCTACATCAAGATCAATGCGCTGATCCCCGGGCTGACCCGCTCCTTGAGCGAGGAGATCGTGGATCGCGGCGTGTTCGTGACGGAGGTCATGCACTCCAAATTGCAGGGCGACCTGCACAGGGGCGACGTGATCTTGAGCGTGAACGGCGCGGACGCCGCCACCTCGGCCGACGTCCTTGCGCAAGTCACCGGCAAAAAACTGCCGCTGAAGGCAAAGTTGGAGCTGTGGCGCGATCGGCGCATTCAGACGGTGACGGTGGAAATCAACGCCGCCGAATCGCCCGACGTCAACGCGCTGAGCGGCGGCTCCGCGGAGAAAAACCCGCTGCTCGACGCGGCCGGCATATCTGCCAGGCGTCTGACGGCGGAGCAACGCTACGAACTGGCGATCGACGGCGATTATTGGGTTGATGAGAAGCAGAAACAGGCGACGCTGACGGAGGCGGGCCATCAGCGGGTCGAAGGGATGTTCCTCTCGATCGGCTTGCTGCGCGACGGCGAGAGCCTGTACGACGCCACCAATATCCGTCTCATGCATCACTTGAACGCGGCGCTGCGCGCGCACTCGCTGTACAAGCGCGACGTCGAGTACATCGTCCGCCAGGGCGAGGTCATCATCGTCGATGAATTCACCGGCCGCACCATGCAGGGACGGCGCTGGTCCGATGGCCTGCACCAGGCGGTGGAGGCCAAGGAAGGCGTCAAGGTGCGCGAGGAAAATCAAACCGTCGCGTCGATCACCTTCCAGAACTATTTCAGGCTGTATTCGAAGCTTTCCGGCATGACGGGAACGGCGGATACGGAAGCGTTCGAATTCCAGCAGATCTATGGATTGGAAGTGGTGGTGATCCCCACGCACAAGCCGATGATCCGCAAAGACAAGGCGGATCTGGTGTTTCTCTCCGAGCACGACAAGTTTCAGGCCATCCTCGAGGATATCCAGGACTGCGTGAAGCGCGGTCAGCCGGTGCTGGTGGGTACCACATCGATCGAAGCATCGGAGCGGATCGCAAAGCTCTTGCAGAGCGAAAAGATTCCGCACGAAGTGCTGAATGCGAAACAGCACGAGCGCGAAGCGCATATCGTGGCGGAAGCCGGCCGGCCGGGCGCCATCACCATCGCCACCAACATGGCGGGCCGCGGCACCGACATCGTCTTGGGCGGCAGCACCCAGACGCAAATCGATGCCATCGTGAATCCGAATGAAGCGGATTTGGCGGGGATTCGCGCCGACTGGCAAAAACGCCATGAACAAGTCATCGCCGCGGGCGGCTTGCACATCATCGGCACCGAGCGCCACGAATCGCGGCGCATCGACAATCAGCTGCGCGGCCGCTCGGGCCGGCAGGGTGATCCGGGATCGAGCCGTTTCTATCTGTCGCTCGAAGACAATCTGATGCGGATTTTCGGCGACCCGACGCGCATGAAGGCATTGATGACGCGCGTGGGCATGAAGGCCGGCGAGGCCATCGAGAGCGGCATGCTGACGCGCCAGATCGAGCGCGCGCAGCGGCGCGTCGAGCAGCACAACTTCGATGCCCGCAAGCAGTTGCTGGAGTACGACGACGTGGCCAACGATCAGCGCCGCGTGATCTACCAACAACGCACCGACCTGATGGGCGCCGAAGATGTGGCCGAAGCCATCAAGGGCATCCGCGAGGACGTGGTCGAGCAATTGGTGAATCAGTACATTCCGGCCGGCGCAGCCGAGGAGCAATGGGACCCTGCGGGGCTGGCCAAGTCGGTGGAGCGCGATTTCGGACCGGCGCTGCCCATCGCCGATTGGGTCAAGGCCGAGGAACCCGGAGACGGCCAAGAGTTGCGCCGCAAGATCGTCGCTGCGCTGGAAGAGGCCTACAACCAGAAAGAGGCCAATGTCGGCTCGCAGGTCATGCGCTACATCGAGAAGGAATTCACGCTGCGCACGCTCGATCAGCACTGGCGCGAGCATTTGGCCGCGATGGATTACATGCGGCAGGGAATCTACCTGCGCAGCTATGCGCAGAAAAATCCCAAGCAGGAATACAAGCGCGAGGCGTTCGAATTATTCTCAGGGATGCTGGATCGCATCAAGTTCGACACCGTAACCACGGTCTCGAAGATTCAAGTGCGCAGTCAGGAAGAGATGGATCGCGAGGAGCTCGAGCGCCAGCAGCGACTGGCCCGCGCGCTGCAAGCGCAGCATGCCGACGCGGTATCGCCGATCCAGGCGATGCCCGGCATGGACGAGGGAGCCGCAGCGGCTGCCGGCGGCAATGTCATGGAAATGGAGCCACGGGGACCTGTTCCTGCGGCCATGCCGTTTGTCAGGGCCGTGCCCAAGGTGGGCCGCAATGAGCCCTGTCCTTGCGGGTCAGGGCGCAAGTACAAGCACTGCCACGGCACTCTGCAGCAAGCGAGCGGTTGAGCCTCGCGGATAAACCTCTTACCCATGTGGTCGCCGCTGCGGTGATCGATGCGGCGGGACGCGTGCTGATCGCGCAGCGTCCTTTGGGCAAGCACTTGGCGGGCGGCTGGGAATTCCCCGGCGGCAAGCTCGAGCCCGGCGAGGACCGGCGCTTAGGGTTGGCGCGCGAGCTGCGCGAAGAGCTGGGCATTTCGATCGCAACACCTCGTCCCCTGATTCGCGTGCGGCATTCCTACGACTACGGCGACGTGCTGATCGACATGTGGGTGGTACGGGAGTATGCGGGCGAGCTTAAGGGCCTCGACGGCCAGGCACTGCGCTGGTGCACGCCGGATGAACTCGAGACGGTGGAGTTGTTGCCGGCCGACGGGCCCATCGTCGCGGCCTTGCGCTTGCCGGAGAGTTTGAAGCAGGCGTCGACGCAAGCGTACGTGCTGCGGCGTTCGGCGGAGCCGGATTCCGCCGGACGACTGTGCGGCGTGTGGTGCGACGGCATGGCGGATGCGATGGCGGCGAGCGATGCCGGCGCGGACTTTCTGGTCCTGAGGGGTGAATTCCCGCATGACGACATCAACGTGATCTGCGAGCTGGTTCCCATTCCAGTGTATGTGCCGCGCCTTGGGCTCAAGCAGGCGTGGGCGTTGGGGGCGACGGGAATCGTTGAGGCCGGCGAGTAGCTTTACATCTCCGGGCGGCCGCTGGCATCGATCCGTTTTCAGGCATATAATGACTATTAATTCTGGTCATATCGTGGAAGAGCTATGAACATCCCGGCAGCCGTATTCAAGGCCGAATGCCTGCATTTGATGGACGAAGTTGCCAGAACCGGGCGGCCGGTAATCATCACCAAGCATGGCAAGGCAGTGGCGCAACTGGCGCCGATTCCGGTGCAGCCGGAATCTCAATTTGGATATATGAAGAATACGGTGAAAATCCTCAAGGACGTGATTGCACCCATCGATGTCGTCTGGGACGCTCTGTCCGCGGGTGATCCGCATCCGGCCGCCAAGCCCGTGCGGCAACGCAGCGTCAAACGGACCAAATGAGTGCGCTGCTGCTGGATACGCATATTTGGCTTTGGTATGCCGAAGGCGTCACCGCGCGTTTGGCGCAAGCGAGCATCAAGAAGCTAGATGATGCCCGCAAGCGCGATGGCCTCTATGTATCGGCAATTTCCGTTTGGGAAATTGGTGCATTGAGCGCGCGGCAGAGAATCCAGCTCTCCGTGCCCCTGCGCGACTGGGTAGAGAAAGGGCTTAATGGCTCCGGCATTCGCTTTCTCGCGCTGGATGCCGCCGCGGCGGCTGAGAGTACGTTGCTGCCCGGCGAACCGCACGCTGATCCCGCTGACCGCTTTTTGATCGCTACGGCGCGCACCCAAGGTATGACTCTTGCGACGCGCGACCGGAACATCATCCATTACGGAAACACTGGATTCGTCAACGTATTGCGGCTTTGAATTCAACATAGAATTGACTGTAATGGTCGTTTTGATAAACTCTATGTTATGCCTAAAAGTCCGCACGCCCTCCTGACCATGCCCCCGGCCGCCGCCCAAGCCTTGAGGGCCTTGGGCGAGAACCTGGCGATCGCGCGCGGCCGCCGCCGCGAATCCCAGCGCACGTGGGCGAAACGTCTGGGCGTTTCGATACCGACGCTGATCCGCATGGAGCGGGGCGATCCCGGGGTCGGCGCCGGCATCTATGCGACGGCCCTGTGGTTGATCGGCAGGTCCGTCGCACTCGCAGAACTCGCCGCGCCAGGGTCTGATCGTGGCGCACTCGAGAGCGATGTCCGTGAGGCCGTGGCCAGGCGCGCCGCGCGGTCCGCGGCTTCCGCGCAGGCCCGGCTTGCGCGCAGACCGCCCAAGCAGGACTGAAGAGCGCCATGCGCTACGAGCCTTCGGACCGGCTCCATCTCTGGTTGCTGACCCAGCCAGAGCAGCCGGTGCCCGTCGCCGAGCTCAATCTCGTTCGCTCAAACCAGGGCGTGTCGTTGCGCTACGCCGACCGCTGGCTGCAACTCGGCTTTCCGCTCAGTGAAGACCTGCCGCTCATCGATGAAGAATTTCAGCCGGCTGAGAAAGGTGCCGCGGCCGGCGCAGTGGACGACGCGCGGCCGGACCGGTGGGGCGAACGCGTGATCCGCTTCATCGACAAGCCGCCGCGCCTGTCGCTGCTCGAGTATCTATATTTTGCCGGAGACGACCGCTTCGGCGCTCTCGGCGTTTCGACCTCGCCGCATGAGTACCTGCCGCGGCGCTTGGGTCCCTTGCCCACGCTTAAGGACGCGGACGAGCTGCACGAGCTGATCCGCAAGGTGCAAAACAACGAGCCCGTGCCGCCGGAGCAGCGGCGCTTGATCTCGCCGGGTGCGACCATGGGCGGCGCTCGGCCCAAGGCGCTGATCGACATTGCGGGTGATCAGTGGATCATCAAGTTTTCCGACGGCGATCCCGCGGATACTCCCCTGATCGAGCATGCGGCGATGACGCTGGCGCAGAAGGCCGGCATCCGGACCGCGCAGACCATGCCGGTGCGCTTGACGCACGGGCACGCCGTCGCCATCAAACGCTTCGATCGCTTGGGCGGTCGGCGGCGGCACAGCCTGTCCGCCTGCGTGGCGCTGCGAGCCGCGGGCGAACGCTTCGGCTACGCTGAACTGGCGCAGCTGCTGCGGCGTCGAGGGGTGACCGACGGCGATGCCTACGTCGCGCAGATGCGCGAGATCTTTCGCAGGATGGTGTTCAACATCCTGATCGACAACACCGATGATCACGAAAAAAATCATGCGCTGCTCGTAACCGATGCACAGCAGTACGAGCTTTCGCCCGCCTTCGACGTTCTGCCCTCGGGTCAGGCGCTCGGATTCCAGCAAATGCGGGTGGGCGACCAAGAAGCCGATTCGACCCTCGCCAATGCGCTGTCGCTGTCGCCGATGTATGCGCTGACCAAGGACGAGGCGGTCAAGGAGGCACAGGCCGTGGCGCGCACCGTGGATGGCTGGAAACAGCATTTCGCGGCCTGCGGAGTGACGCGCGCAGACATCGATCTCTATGCGGAGCAGATCGATCGGCGTTATCTTAGCGATCAGCGCAGAGACCTTTAGGATCGCAACCACAAGGGGCCAAATCTTTCCGGAATCGACCCGAAGTCCAGTAAAGTCATCTCGTTGTTTCACCCGCGACGACAGCGCTGGGACGATCATTTCGCATGGGACGGCGCGCGATTGCTCGCCAAAAGCAAGAGTAGCCAGGGCCGACACCGGTCGTCTTAAGGTGACACTGATTGCCGCAGGACGAGGTGCGATAGAATCACGCCCACGTGCACACTCACCGCAAGTTCTCGTCGAAAAACCGTTTGATCATTTTGTAGCCATGCCGCCCGTCATGCTGACGCATGAGCCCGTGCTTGGCGCCCGGATACACCATCACATCGAAGGGCTTGCCCAGGTCCTGCAGCT
>DATATA010000040.1:0-18103 GCA_036263775.1 Steroidobacteraceae bacterium
CCGAATCCGGGCGACCGCTTCGCGTACCGAAAACGGCTTCGTGATGTAGTCATCGGCACCCATGTTCAATCCGGACACGACGTCCTGCTCGCCTGCCAGATCCGACACGATGATCAAGCGCATCAAGTGCAGGTGGCGTGCTGCGTGCACCCGTTCGATCAACTGCCGTGCCGCGAGGCCGGGCATGTTCCAGTCGGCGATGACCAGGTTGGGATGGCGGTCCGCGATCACAACGGCCGCGGCCGGTCCGTCGGTGACGGCCAGAACCACGAAGCCGGCCTGCTTCAACTGCTCGCGCAGCGGTTCGGCAGTTGCGACGTCCCGATCGACAATCAGGATCTGCTTTTGACTCTCGGCGTCTTGCATGCGCCTCTGCATTAGAGGCGCTACGGATTACAGTACTGTGACGATTTCTTGACCACGCCTACTCATCGATCCAGCGCTGCGACGCGATTCGCGGCCCGCACCGAGACATAAGGGTAGGCACGCAGCGCATCCGGCCTGCGCCGCGTATTCGATGCTGCGTCATTGCTGCCTGACGCATTCCATGCGGCGAGCAGCAGCCCGAGCGCCAGCCAATTAAGAGACGCCTCGCGGCGCGAAGCCCAGAGGGATCCAGGGCGGCAATTCGGCTGTGGGGTGATCGACATGACGTTCTCCTCGTCGGTTGGTTCGGGGTAGTGTCCGAAAGAAAGCCGTGTGTTTCGGAGACGCAAAGCGGGCAATCGAGAGGCCAATTCTGACCAATCGTGGCAATGCAGGCCGGCTGCGCCGCCGAACTCGGCTGTAAGCTATGATTCCGGCATGAAAAAGCAGATTGCCATCGTCGAGGATGAGCCCGCTCTGCGCGAGAATTACGCTGCGGCGCTGGCGCGCCACGGATATTCGATCAAGACCTATGGCAATCGACGCACCGCCATGCAGGCCTTTACCACTCACCTGCCGGATCTGGCGATCATCGACATCTCGCTGGAGGATGAGGCCGAGGGGGGCTTTGATCTATGCCGCGATCTGCGGGCACTCTCGGCGGAACTGCCGATCATCTTTCTGACCGCCCGGGACAGCGAACTCGACGCCGTGTCTGGTTTGCGTTTGGGCGCCGATGATTTTCTGACCAAGGATGTGAGCCTGCCGCACCTGGCGGCGCGGGTCGCGGCGCTATTCAGGCGCATCGATGCGTTGCGGCGGCCCGATAACGCCGCTGAAATCATCCGGCGCGGCGCGCTGTCGATCGACGGCGAAAAGATGCAGACCACCTGGAACGGCTCGCCGGTCACGCTGTCTTTGACCGAGTTTTGGATCGTGCATGCGCTCGCGCGCAATCCCGGGCATGTCAAGAATCGCCAGCAATTGATGGATGCGGCAAACGTCGTGCTGGACGACAACACCATCACCTCGCACATCAAGCGGATGCGGCGCAAATTTCAACAGATCGACGCGGCTTTCGATGCCATCCAGACCGTATACGGAATGGGTTATCGCTGGGTCGAGTGAGCATTCGACTTCAATTGCTGATCGTTGCGCTCACCACGCTGGTCTTGCCGTGGGCCGGCTGTCAATACGCCCGCGAGCTCGAGACCGCGCTGCGCAGCTCGCAAGAACAATCGCTGTTGGCAAGTGCCGGCACCATCGCCAATGCGCTGTCGGCGCAACCGCAGCGGGTGTTTCACGACGCCGGGGATACCCGGGCATTTTCGGCCGGTGCGGGTGATCTTTACGTCTATCCTCTGGTGACGCAGCCGCTGCTCGACGGCTATCGCGAAGATTGGGACGTCCCGGCCGAGCCGACCTCGCTGCCCACCCAGACCGGATATCACGCGCGCCTGCAGGCAGGCTCGACCGAGCGGTTTCTGTATTTATTCATCGAGGTCGACGATGCGCATTTTGACGCGCAACCCTACAACGTCCAGCCCGACAAGGATCGCTTCGACCGGGTGAATCTGACCCTGGATGGTCCGAACGGAATGGCGTCGTATTTTTTCGGCACGGATGCGCCGGGATTGATCGCCGCGCAAACCGTCGTCAAAGGCGACGACGGTTCGGAGCGGGTAGGCTCCGAGCCGCGTATTCAAGCTTTCTGGCTGCAATCCGCCGCCGGGTACCGTCTGGAAGCGCGCATACCTTTGAGCTTTGTCGGGCACCACCTCATGGTCCAGGCAGTTGATGGCCGCGGCAAGGGCCGCGCGGGATTTGGCGAAAGCACTTCCAAGGGCGGCCGGCTGTTCTTTGCGACGGCCGGGCTCGACACGCTGCTGCAGAGCTTCATCGGCGACGGCACGCGCGCCACCGTCATCGACGCCAACACACTCAAGCTCGGCACCGCCGGAAACATATTCTCCAAGAAGCGCAATGAGATCGAGGAATCCGAACCCATTTGGTATCGCTACTTCATGGGCGTCGACACTTCCGACATGCCGACTCTCTCCTCCGCGCCGGACCGCTTGAGCGGCGACAGCGTCGACTCGGCCCTCAAAGGGCTGCCGCACGCTCAATGGGTCTTGAGCGGCCGGGCGCGCGAGATGTTGCTGACGGCCGCGGCGCCGATCGTCATCGACGGGCAACTGCATGGCGCGGTGGTCCTGGAGCAGGCCGCCGATCAACTCTTGGCGCTGCGCGACCGTGCCCTCAGCCGCTTGTTCAATCTCACCCTGATCGCCACCGCGGCCGCCGTCACCATTATGTTCACCTTCGCCACCTGGATCAGCCTGCGCATCGGACGGTTGCGCAATGCCGCGGAATCCGCGGTGGGCAGCGACGGCAGAATTCGATTGAAAATGCCGGAGTCGGCCGGCGCGGATGAGATCGGCGCCTTGTCGCGTGGGTTCGAAAACCTGTTGGCGCGGCTCAACGAACACGCCCAATATCTGCGCACGTTGGGCGGCAAGCTGTCGCATGAGCTGCGCACGCCGCTGACTATCGTGCGTTCTTCTTTGGACAATCTCGAGTCCGAGGGCCTGCGCGATGACCAGCGCCGCTACATCACGCGGGCTCGGGAGGGAACGCAACGGCTGCAATCCATTTTGAGCGCGCTGGGGGCGGCGGCGCGGGTCGAAGAGAGCATCAAGCAATCGGAACGCGTGAACTTCGACCTACGCGAGCTGCTGCTCTCTGCCGTGGCCGCCTATCGCGATGGATTCCCGTCGAGCCAATTCTCTCTCGATGTGCCCGACGGGGCCTGTTTCGCGCGCGGCGCGCCGGATCTCACGGCGCAGCTGCTCGATAAGCTCGTCGAGAATGCCGTCGATTTTTGCCCTCCGCAAGGCACCATCATCGTGCGGCTCGAGCGCGTGGAAGCCACTTATTCGCTGCAAGTCGCCAATGACGGGCCACTCATCCCTGAGGCGCTCATGGGCCGGCTGTTTGAGTCCTTGTTCGAGCAGCGCGAGGGCGGCGAGGACAAGCCGCATTTCGGCTTAGGGTTATACATCGTGCGGCTCATCGCCGAATTTCACGGCGGCACGGCGGTCGCCGCCAACAGGGAAGACGGCAGCGGCGTGGTCTTCACGATCAGGCTGCCGCTCATCTAAGAGCTGATTTTTAAGACATTGATGTGAGCAGGTATTGATATGAGCGAATCACCGCCATCCGAAGAAGAAAGCACCTGGCATCGGCGGCTTGCCTCCCATCCACGAACCTCACTACCGGGCGGCGGTAGCCCTGCTTGATGAAATACCTGACAAAGCAGTGAAGGCGAATCTCGAGGCAACGATGAATGTGGTGCCAAAGCCAGGCGCGCCGCTTAAAACTCAATGCTAAGCAGCCACCCCCGAACCAACGGCATCGCCCAGCTGCAACTCGCCGGTGACCGGCAGCCCTTCATGCGTGAGCAACCATTCTTTACGATCGATGCCGCCGCCGAATCCCGTCAATGAACCGTCAGCGCCGATCACCCGATGGCAGGGAACGATGATGGCGATGGGATTGCGTCCGTTCGCCAGCCCCACGGCCCTGGAGCCATTGGGATTGTTCAGCCGCTTGGCGAGCTGACCGTAGCTGCGCGTCTCGCCGAAGGGTATTTTGGTCAGCTCGCGCCAGACACGCTGCTGAAATTCCGTGCCTGCCATGCACAGCGGAAGATTGAATTCTCGGCGAGAACCGGCGAAATATTCTTTCAGCTGGCGCGCGGCGGCGGGCAGCGGATCGATGGTGGAATTCTGCACCCAATCGCCATTCAGATCGGGCAGCTTGGCCGGCTTGTTGCGGTACAGATTCATGTACAAGCCCGTCAGCGCCTTGCCGTCGGTTGTCAGCATCAATCGGCCGATGGGACTGTCGACATAACAAAAAGCGTTCATGGCGCTACTCCTGATGATTGCCAAAGATACTGTGCCGCGTAGGCGCGCCACGGGCGCCAGGCCTCGGAGCGCTGTTGCAATTGCTTCTGGTTCGCGCGCGCCGCGCGCATCAATACCAAATCGCCGGTGGGAAATGCGTCAGGCCAATGCAGCGCGCGCATGGCGATGTAATTTGCCGTCCAATGGCCGATGCCCGGCAGACTCATCAAGCTTTCGATCTGCTCCTCGACATTGGATGCAAATGCCAGCACGATCTTGCGCCCCGAGACCGCTTGTGCGAGGCCAACCAAACATCGGGCGCGGGAGCCCACCATCCCCAGCGCGGCGATTTCCCCGGCTGCCACGCCAGCCATCCGTTCCGCGGCCGGGCTTACGCGATTGAGCTGCGCATAGGGAGTCGCGATGGGCTCGCCGAAAGCCTGGGCCCAGCGTCCGGTCAAGGTACTCGCGCCCTTCACCGACACCTGCTGTCCCAAGACCGTGCGCACCGCCAATTCGAAGCCGTCGAAAGCGCCGGCGACGCGCAGCCCCGGCAAGCGGCGCACGGTGGCGGCGAGAATCTCGTCTTGACGCAATACGGCGCGCACCGAATCCGGAGCGGCGCCGAGATCGAACAATTGCTTCACCCGGCCGATGACCGCGCCGATAACGGGCGTCAGCGAGGGCGAGATTTCCAGATTGAGAGCGCTGTTGCCGGGATGCATGGACACGGCAATCCAGCCTTTCGCATCGCCGATGGCGACGGTACGGCGATAATGCGTTTCGTCGGCCATTTCGACGCCGGGAATGGCGCGCAGCCGCAGGTAAGCCAACAGGCTTTTCCATGCCAGCGGCGGCCTGAATTCCAGCTGAACGCTCAAGGTGTCGGTGTCGAGCGCTTTGCCGCGAATGGCGCGCGGACTCAACCCGTACCTTGATTTGAACAACGCGTTGAAACGCCTCACGCTGCCGAAGCCGCTGGCAAAGGCAATGTCCGTCAGGGTGAGCGAAGTGTCGCGCAACAATCGTTTGGCCAGCAGCAGGCGCTGCGTCTGGGCCAATTCGATCGGTGAAACGCCCAGCTCCGATTCGGTGACGCGGCGCAAATGCCGATCGCTCACTCCCAATGATGCGGCAAGATCGCCCACGCGTGCACTCGACAGCGCATGTTCTTCGATGCCCGCCATGGCGGCGCCGACCAATCGGCTGACCGCATCGACGGGCGCCAGACCCGGAGCCCGTTCCGGCCGGCAACGCAGACAAGGTCTGAAACCTGCGCTCTCGGCAGCCGCAGGATTCGAATAAAAGCGCATATTTTTGCGATTGGCCGGTCTGGCCGTGCAAATCGGCCGGCAATAAATATGCGTCGAGGTGATGGCTACGTAAAATCGGCCGTCAAAACGGCGATCGCGGGCTCTGACCGCGCGAAAACAAGCATTCGAATCGAGTTGCATGCAAAGCAGGTTAGCCCCTATTCGGGGCTGATACTCGCCGTTTTCGGACCCCGATATAGGCCGCAGATTTCAGACCGAAATGAGCTGCCTACGCCAAGGTCGCCTTGAATAACACCATCATGCGGGCCCACGCTTTTTCCGCTTGATCCGCGTTGTACACCTGCGAATCCGGCGGACACCAGCCATGCTTGGTGCCGGCATACACCTCGATTTCAGCAGGCAAATGAGCTTTGGCAAAAGCTTCTTTCAGCTCATCTTTTACTTTGGGTTGCTGTTGATCGTCGTTTTCGGCAATCGCGATGAGAACATGCGCTTTCATCTTGGGGATGAGTAAATGGGGACTTTCAGGCTTGTCGGTCGCAAGACCGCCGCCATGGAAAGTAGCTCCGGCGCCCACCCGGTCGGGAAATGCCGCTGCGGTCCTGAATACGAACGGGCCGCCCATGCAATAGCCGGTTGTTCCCATCTTTTTCTTTTTGTCGACCGACGGATGCGCGTCCAAATAGCCGACAAACGCCTTGGCATCGGTGAGCGCGGTCGCGGGCGAGAGCGTGCCGGCGAGCGACATGAGCGCTTGCCGCGTCGCAGGATCGCCGAAATCCGGATGCTCGGGCGCCGTCGGCGCTTTCTTGGTTCGATAGAAGGGATTGATCACCAGCACGGTGTAGCCGGATTCAGCGAGCCGTTTTCCCATCTGGCGGAATGCAGGCCGCAATCCGAAGATGTCCGGCCAGATCAACACCGCGGGATGGCGGCCCTTCACAGGATGCACGACATAGGCATCGCAGGTCCCGTCGGCTGTCTTGATCTCGACTTCGGAATCAGTGGTGTCCGCCGCATCGGCAAGCCGAGGCAAGATCGCGGTCAATCCCACGCCCAAGGTCAGCGCGCCAAACTGCCTTCGCGACAGGTCGCGAGCGCGCGAAACCGTATACATCTCAGCGAAATCGTCCTTCTCACACATAGTGTTCTCCGTTTGATCAACCGCGGGTTACATGAACCGCCAAACATTGAACGCCGTGCGAACCGCGTGTCAAGCAGTCGAAGCGCGCAATCCCAGATGCTGCAAGATGCCCTGCGCTGCTTCGCGGCCTTCGAACACCGCCGTCACGACCAGATCCGATCCTCGCACCATGTCGCCCCCCGCAAATATCTTGGGGTTGGTGGTTTGAAAGCGTGAATGCGGCGCACCGGACACGCGCACGCGGCCGTTGCCGTGCAACTCGATGCGCTGCGACTGGAACCAATCGGGCGGGCTCGGCAAAAAGCCGAACGCGATGATCACCGCATCGGCGGCAATCGTTTCTTCCGTTCCCGGCACGGCCTCGGGCACGCGCCGCCCGCGCGGGCCGGGCGGTCCCAAACGCGTCTCCACCAGTTTGACGCCCTGCACGCGCTCGACACCGACGATTTCCACCGGCTGGCGGTTGAAAAGGAAAGTGACGCCTTCTTCCTTGCTGTTCTTGTAATCGCGCCGCGAGCCCGGCATGTTGGCTTCATCGCGGCGATAAGTGCAGGTGACGCCGGCGGCGCCTTGGCGTATCGCGGTTCGATTGCAGTCCATGCCGGTGTCGCCGCCGCCTAAGACCACCACATTCTTGCCCTTCATGTCGATGAAATCGGTGCCGTTCTCGAGCTCAAGCTCGCGGTTGATGTTGGAAATCAGATAGGGCAGCGCTTCGTGCACGCCGGGCAGCTCCTCGCCGTCGAAACCGCCTTTGACGTAGGTGTAGGTGCCCATGCCGAGGAACACCGCGTCGAATTCGCTTTCCAGCCGCTCGAAGGCGATGTCGCGTCCGACTTCCACGTTGAGGCGAAATTCCACTCCCATCGTTTCCATGATCTCGCGGCGTTTTTCCACCACTGCTTTTTCAAGCTTGAAAGGCGGTATGCCGAAGGTCAGCAGCCCGCCGATCTTGGGATTGCGGTCGAACACCACGGGCTTGACGCCGTTGCGCACGAGAATGTCGGCACAGGCGAGGCCCGCGGGACCTGCGCCCACCACCGCCACGCGTTTGTTCGTGCGCACCACATTCGACATGTCGGGTTTCCAGCCCAGCCGGAAAGCTTCGTCGGTGATGTATTTTTCAATGGCGCCGATGCTCACCGCACCCAAGCCGTCGTTCAAAGTGCACGCACCCTCGCACAGGCGATCCTGCGGACAAATGCGGCCGCACATTTCCGGCAGCGAATTGGTCTGATGCGAAAGCTCCGCGGCTTCGATGAGCTTGCCATCGTTGATCAGCGCCAGCCAATTTGGAATGTAGTTGTGAACCGGGCATTTCCATTCGCAAAAGGGATTGCCGCAGGAGATACAGCGGCCCGCCTGCTGGGCGGCGGATTCGGCGCTGTATTGGGCATAGATTTCGCGAAACTGCGCGGTGCGCACCTCGACGCCGAGCTTGTCCGGCTCCTTGCGCGGAACATCGAGAAATTGCAGATGCTTGTCGGCCATGTCGTCGCGTCGCGTGCCTTAAGCGGCGCGGCGCAGATTTTCCAGCAATGAGTCGATCGCGGACGCCTTCGGCTTCACCACCCAAAACCTGCCGATATAGGTGCGGAAATCGTTGAGCAGCTGCGCGCCCCATTCGCTGGCCGTGGCCTCGACATGGGCTTCGATGAGGCCGCGCAGATGCTGCACATGGGTGCCCATGCCTTCGGGCGACACCCGGTGAATATCGATGAGGTCGTGATTGTAGCGATCGACGAAATCGCGCTCCATGTCGAGCACATAAGCGAAACCGCCGGTGAAACCTGCGCCGAAGTTCACGCCCGTCGTCCCCAGCACGCACACCACGCCGCCGGTCATGTATTCGCAGCAATGATCTCCCGTGCCCTCCACCACGGCGAGCGCACCGGAGTTGCGCACCGCGAATCGCTCGCCCGCCCGGCCGGCCGCGTACAGTTCACCGCCGGTGGCGCCATAAAGACAGGTGTTGCCCATGATCACGGTGTCGCGCGCCACGAAAGCGGATTGCGCGGGATGCTTTAAGATGATTTTGCCGCCGGCCATTCCCTTGCCCACATAGTCGTTGGCCTCGCCCTCGAGATGCAGGTGCAGGCCTCCCGCATTCCAGACGCCGAAGCTTTGGCCGGCGGATCCTTTCAAATCGACCACCAAGGGCACCGCGCTCATGCCGGCATTGCCCCAGCGCCGCGCGATCTCGCCGGAAATCCGGGCCCCCAACGACCTATTGAAATTGTTGACGGCGTAGGAATATTTGCCCCCCGTCTTGGCATCGATCGCCGCGCGCATGTCGCGCAGCATCTTCTCCGCCAACGCTCCCTGGTCGAACGGCACATTGCGGGGATCGAGACAATATTGAGGCTTATCCGACACGAGTGCGGCATTGGCCAACACCGGCGATAAGTCCAGCTTGCGCTGTTTCGAGGTTTCGCCGGGCAGGATTTCCAACAGCTCGGTGCGCCCGATCAGTTCGGCCAGGCCGCGCACGCCCAAGGAAGCCATGATCTCGCGGCATTCTTGCGCCACGAACCTGAAATAGTTGATCACCATGTCGGGCAATCCGATGAAGTACTTGCTGCGCAGCACGTTGTGCTGGGTCGCGACCCCGGTGGCGCAATTGTTCAAATGACAGATGCGCAGATACTTGCAGCCCAACGCGATCATGGGCGCGGTGCCGAATCCGAAGCTCTCGGCGCCGATCAGCGCCGCCTTGATCACGTCCAAGCCGGTCTTCAAGCCGCCGTCGGTCTGCAGGCGCACGCGGTGGCGCAATTCATTGGCGCGCAGCGTTTGGTGGGTCTCCGCCAATCCCAATTCCCACGGGGTGCCCGCGTACTTGATGGACGATAGCGGGCTGGCTCCGGTGCCGCCGTCATAGCCGGAGATGGTGATGAGATCCGCGTAGGCCTTCGCGACGCCGGCTGCCACGGTGCCGACACCGGGCTCCGCCACCAACTTCACCGATACCAACGCTTGTGGGTTGACTTGCTTCAGGTCGAAGATCAGTTGCGCCAAGTCCTCGATGGAATAGATGTCATGATGCGGCGGCGGCGAGATCAAGCCCACGCCCGGACGCGCAAATCGCAAGCGGGCGATCATGTCGTTGACCTTGTGGCCCGGAAGCTGGCCGCCCTCGCCGGGCTTGGCGCCCTGCGCGATCTTGATCTGCAGAACCTCGGCATTGATCAGATATTCCGGCGTCACGCCAAAGCGGCCGGAGGCCACTTGCTTGATCTTGGAATTCTTCTCGGTTCCGTAGCGCACCGGATCTTCGCCGCCCTCGCCGGAATTCGAGCGCGCGCCGAGTCGGTTCATGGCGATGGCGAGCGCCTCATGCGCTTCGGGCGAGAGCGCTCCCAATGACATCCCGGCACCGTCGAAACGCGCGACAATGGCAGAGATCGGTTCCACCTCCTCGATCGGGATCGGCACGGCGCCGCTCTTCAACCGCAGCAGGTCTCGTATGCAAGACACCGGCCGCTCATTTACAAGCACGGCGAACTGCCGATATTGCTCGTAGCTGCCCGTCATGACGGATGATTGCAGCGTCGCCACCACGTCCGGGTTGTACATGTGGTATTCGCCGTTGTGCATGTACTTGAGCAAGCCGCCTTGGCTCACAGGCTCGGTTTTGTCCCAGGCGCGCTTGGCCAGATATTCCGCATCCGACTTGAGGTCCGTGAAGTCGGCGCCTTGAATGCGGCTGTCGGTGCCCTCGAAGCACAGCTGCACCACTTCATCGCTCAATCCCACGATTTCGAACAGTTGCGCGCTGCGATAGCTGGCCACCGTGCAGATGCCCATCTTGGACATGATTTTGAACAAGCCTTTGCGGATGCCGCGACGGTAGCTCCTGCCCAGCTCCTGGCGTGCGATCGCTTCCATCTTGAGCACGCCCTTGGCCAACATGTCGAACAGCGTTTGATAGGCAAGATACGGATACACGGCGGTCGCGCCGTAGCCGATCAGACAGGCGAAATGGTGCGCATCGCGGGCGGTGCCGGTTTCGACCAGGATATTGCACTTGCAGCGCAGCCCTGTCGCAACCAGCCGATGATGCACGGCGCCCGTGGCCAGCAAGGCGTGAACGGGCAGCTTGCCTTTGACCAGGTAGCGATCCGACAAGAGCAGCACGAGCTTCCCTAAGCGCACCGCGGCTTCGGCGTGGTCGCATATTCTCGTCAGCGCGGTTTTCAGATCAAGCTGCTCGTCGTACTGCAGATCGATGAATTCGTTGGGGACGCCGGATTCGGCGAGCGCCACGATTTGCCGCAGCTTGCGCTGCGAAAGAATCGGCGAGCTCAAGACGATTTGCTCCGCGTGCTTGGGTTGGGGCACGAAAATATTCGCTTCCGGGCCGATCTGGGTCTGCAGCGACATCACGATGCTCTCGCGCAGTGAGTCGATGGGAGGATTGGTGACCTGGGCGAACTGCTGGCGGAAATAGTCGTACAGCGAGCGCACTTTCTTCGATAGCACCGGCATCGGCGTGTCGTCGCCCATCGAGCCGACCGCTTCGCTCTCATCCTCGGCCAGAACCCGGATGATCTCATCGCGCTCTTCGGCCGAGACGTTGAACATTTTTTGATATTGCGCGAGCATCTCGCGATCGAAGGGCTCGGCGGCGAGCCGCGGATCGATGAGATCGGTTTGCAGATAGCGCACCCCTTTCTTGAGCCATGCCTTGTAAGGGTGGCGGCTCTTGAGAAGATCATCGATGCGCCGGGTATTCAGGAGTTCCGAATTCTTAAGATCAAGGGCCAGCATTTCGCCCGGCCCCAGCTTGCCCTTGTCGATGACGTCCTCGGGTGCGTAATTCCATACGCCGGCTTCCGAGGCAATGGTGATATGCCGGTTTCGGGTGATTACCCAGCGCGCCGGGCGCAAACCGTTACGATCCAGCGTGCAGCAGGCAAAGCGGCCATCGGTGAGCACGATGCCGGCCGGCCCATCCCAAGGCTCCATATGCGTGGCGTAGTACTCGTAAAAAGCCTTCAAATCCGGATCGATCATGTCCACCGATTGCCAGGCGGGCGGCACCAGCATACGCATGGCATGCATGGGATCGAGGCCGCCGGCGAGCAGCACTTCCAGCATGTTGTCGAGCGACTGCGAGTCCGAACCGGTGAGCGACACCAGCGGCAGAATGTCGGCTAAATCCGGCAACAACGGCGATTTGAACAGCGGACCGCGCGCGACGGCCCAGCTGCGATTACCCTGCACGGTGTTGATCTCGCCGTTGTGCGCGAGGTACCGGTAAGGATGCGCCAGCCGCCATTGCGGCAGCGTGTTGGTGGAGAAGCGCTGGTGAAAGACCACCACCGAGGCTTCCATGCGCGGATCCTTGAGATCGGGATAGAACTGCGCCAGAAACTGGGGCATGACCATGCCCTTGTAGACGATGGTGCTGGCCGAGAGCGACGGGATGTAGAAGATCGGATCGTCGAGCTCGAGCTGTTTTTCGCAGCGCCGGCGCGCCATGAATAATTTACGGTTGAAGGCGGCCTCGTCGAGCTCGCCCGTCGCATTAACGAAGACCTGCTCGATGATGGGCAAGCTCTTCAATGCCTCTGAACCGCATGCAAAAGGGTCGGTGGGCAATGCACGGAATCCCGCGACCTGCAGATTTTCGAATTCCAATTGGACCTTGAGCGCCTCGCGTGCCTGCCCGGCCTTGGCGCTATCGCGGTTCAAGAATACGAGGCCCGCCGCAAACCGCGGCGATAAGGTCAAGCCCGCTTCGGTACCGACCGCTCTTAAGAATGCAGTCGGCTGCTTGATCAACAATCCGCAGCCATCCCCGGTCTTGCCGTCGTTCGCAATGGCGCCGCGGTGAGTGAGTCGATTCAACGAGCTGATCGCGGTCTCGAGGACCCAATGGCTGGCGCGGTCGTCGAGGCTGGCGATCAAGCCAAAGCCGCAGGAGTCCTTTTCATGCGCGGCACGGCACAGACCCCAATCCCCGCGACGCGGATCCAAGCCGCCGAGACTGGTATTGAAGGAGGCCGAGGCCCTGTCGAAAGTCGTCATGCGCGCGCCCAGAGTTAAACAGTCCTGCGCAAAGAACGCTGGAAGCTTTTTAAAACAAGAACTTAAACCGGTTCTAGGCGCTCAAGAAAACTTGAATGCCAGGTGGGGCAAACGCCGCGAAGCGCGCCTGTGTATGAACTCATAATACCTTGGGCACGGTGAGCGTCAATCAAGCTGTGTCATCCGCCTGCAATAAGCCGGCGATCAACTTCAGCCGGCGATGTAGCGTTCCAGCTGTTCGATCTGCTGGGACTGTTCTTGGATGACCGCTTTCACCAGATCGCCGATCGACAGCATGCCGACCACGCGGCCCGACCTCACCACGGGCAGGTGCCGGAATCGACCGTCGGTCATGAGCTGCATGCAATGATGCACGGTATCGTCGGGCGTCACGCTCACCGCCGGCGAACTCATGATGTCGCTCACGGGGGTGTCGTGCGATGAGCGATTTTTCAAAATGACCTTCCGGGCGTAGTCGCGCTCGGAGATGATCCCCAGCAATGTGCCTTCGTGCATTACCAGCAAGGCACCGACATGCCGCGTCGCCATGATCTCGATCGCTCGCAACACGGAATCCGTGGGCGCGACCGAGAAAATTTGGCTGCCCTTGACCTGAAGCAATTGACTTACGGTGCGCATACTTACCTCCGATATTGCCGCGATCGGACGCTCTTCAGCTCTCTTGACTATACTCGCGCCTCAAACCAGGACAACTTAAAAAAAGATGCGTCAATCCGAGCCGAATCCCCCCATCGCCGCGATGCGGCCGCACCCCGTGGCTTCGCCCAACGGCGTACGCCACGACCCCTATTACTGGCTGCGGGACGACGCACGCGAGAACCCAGAGGTGATGGCCTACCTCAACGCCGAAAACGCCTATCGCGAGCGCAGCATGCGCCAGGCCAAGGCGCTGGAAGACGCCCTGTACGAGGAAATCGTCGCCCGCCTGAAACAGGACGACTCCACCGTCCCGTATCGAAAGGACGGCTATTGGTATAGCACCCGTTTCGAGCCGGGCAAGGAGCATCCGATATTTGTGCGCCGCAAGGGTTCGCTCGATGCCGCGGAGGAGATCTTGCTGGACGCAAACGTCCACGCCGCTGCCCACGCCTACTACCGCATCGGCGCCCTGGAGATCTCGCCCGACTCGAATTGGCTGGCTTATTGCGAGGACACCACCGGCCGCCGGCAATTCACCCTGAAATTCAAAGACCTTCGCAGCGGAGAGATCCAGCCCATTGCCATACCCGATGTCGAATCCGACTTGGCCTGGGCGAATGACAATCGGACCCTGCTCTATGTCGAGAAGGAACCGGAAACCCTGCTCGGCATCTACGTCAAGAAACATGTGCTCGGGGAGGATCCCAAGCACGACGCCTTGATCTTCGAACAAACCGACAAGAGCTTTTACACCGGGGTGTCCAAATCGAAATCCGAGGCGTTCATTTTCCTACATATGGACAGTACGCTGTCTTCGGAATGGCGCTTCGCCCGCGCCGATGATCCGCAGCTTCGCTTCGAGGTTTTTCTGCCGCACGAAGCAGACCATGAATATGACATCGAGCACTTAGGGGACGACTTCATCGTCAGGTCCAATTGGCGGGCGCGCAATTTCCGCCTGGTGCGTGCGCCGATCGGTGCGCACAGCGACCGCACCGCATGGGTCGATGTCATGGCGCATCGCGAGTCCGCCTATATCGATGACTTCGACGTATTCAACGAGTTTCTTGCGGTGTCGGTGCGCAGCGGCGGCCTGCGCAAGATTTGCATTCATCGGCTCGAAGAAGGCACGGAATCCTTCATTGCCAGCGACGAGGCCGCATACACCACCTCGCTATCGGTCAACCCGGAGTTGGACACCCAGATCGTGCGCTATGCCTATTCTTCGCTCACCACACCGGCAACGGTGTACGACTACAACGTCCGTTCGGGCGAGCAGCAGTTGCTAAAGCGCGATCCGGTGCTGGGCAGTTTTGACTTGAGCAATTACGCCACTGAATTTTTGTTTGCTCCGGCGCGCGACGGTGCATCGATACCGGTGTCGCTGGTATACCGCAAGGGCTTTTTGCGGGATGGCACGGCGCCGCTGCTGCAATACGGCTACGGCGCCTACGGCTTGTCGATAGACCCGGGCTTTTCGTCGGCGCGCTTGAGCCTCCTCGATCGCGGCTTTGTCTACGCCATCGCCCATGTGCGCGGCGGCCAAGAAATGGGCCGCGCATGGTATGACGCCGGACGGAAACTGCATAAGAAAAATTCCTTCAATGACTTCATCGATGTGACGCACATGCTGGTGGAACGCGGCTATGCCGCCCCGGGCAAGGTTTTCGCCATGGGCGGCAGCGCCGGCGGATTGCTGATGGGAGCGGTTGCCAACATGAGCGCCGGCGAGTACCGCGGCATCGTGGCGCAAGTGCCGTTCGTCGACGTGGTTACCACCATGCTGGATGAAAGCATCCCGCTGACCACCAACGAGTACGACGAATGGGGCGACCCGAAGCAGCCTGAGTACTACGGCTACATGCTTTCGTACTCGCCGTACGACAACGTCAGCCGCAAAGACTATCCCGCCCTGTTCATCACCACCGGTCTTTGGGACAGCCAGGTTCAATATTTTGAGCCTGCCAAATGGGTGGCCAAGCTGCGCGCGCTGAAATCCGACCGCCATCGGCTGCTGCTGCACGTGGAAATGGACGCGGGCCATGGCGGCAAATCCGGACGATTCCAGCGCTACCGGGAGATCGCGATGGAATACGCGTTCTTGCTGGACGAACTCGCAGGGTAAAAAAAAGGCGCCGCGAGCGGGAGGGGAAGCTTATCGCGGCGCCTTGGGGCTGACCCAAAATCTTAAGATCTATCGCTCGACGGCGGTCTTCGGCGATGCGCGGTATGCCGGCGCGTAGCGAGCGGCAAGGCGTGCGGCGGACGCCACACGCGCGTCGATTCTTGCCAGGGAGAACTGGCCGTCGCCGCGGCGTACCAGCAGCGTGGCTTCACGGCTGCCCTCGGCGGCCAACAGCGCAATGACTTTCGATTGCATACGGCCAATCCAGAGCAAGCCGCGTGCCAGATGGGATCCCAAATGAAATCATAAGGTTAGGCGGGCCCGCGCCTTTACGGACGTGACGCGAATTGTCCAAGCTGGACGCGCGCCGCCCAAGCCCTCAAAAAGCGCTTAAGGGTGGATGAGAACGCAGGCCTGCGAGTGCGCCTTGAGCGTCTTGCAAAGCGAGGTCGCGCGCTTTTCGCTCAAATTGGCGACCTGCAACCGATACAGGGTGCCGGACGCCCCTTTCTTCGGCGAGACGGTCGGCGACAATCCCGACAGCAACTTGGGATATTCGCGGCCGAGCTTTGACCAGCGCTTGTTCGCCGCGTCGGCACCGGACTTGAATGCGCCCAGTTGCACGCCAAAGGACCCGCGCGACTTGCTCGACGCAGGCGCGCTCGCAGCTGCCTTCGACCGTGCGGGCTTCATTGCCATGGCAGTTTTTGGCGGAGCGGGCCGCGCTGCCGGGGGCGGCGCGATGGGCTGCGCGGGCGTGGATTGAGCGCCGCCGGGCGTGGATTCGGCGGCCGGCGGCGCGCCGTTCGGGGGCGCCGAGGCCAGCGTGAAATTCTCGATGCGGATACGGGCTTCTTCAGCCCACTTGCCTTCCGGATACTGCTTCAAAAATGCCTGGTAGGCATCGAGGGTGTCGGTGTCGCGTGCCTTTTGCCAGTCCCGCTCCTCATAGAGTTCCTTCACGCGGGCCTGAGCCTGGGCCGAAAATTCCCCGCTGGGATATTTTTTCAAGAACAGCTCGTATGCGTCCGTGGTGTTCGCGGTCCGGGTTTTTTCCCAGTCGCTCTGCTGGCGGCTGCACCCTGAGAGGGCGAGCGCGGCAGTCAAGGACAGGACCCAAAACACTTGTTTGATGACCATTTTTACACTCTGCGGGAGGGGGTTAAAAGGATGGGGCATTCTACTTCGATTCTCCATGTCGCGGCGACGCCAAGCTCGTCACATCACCGGCCACCCCGATAGGATAAGAAGGGGACATGACCCAGCAAAAACGCCGGTTTCTGGACAGCGGATCGTCCTCCCCCACCTTCATCGGCGCAAATTCGGTATTCGTCGGCGACATCCGCGGCACCGGCCAATTCGTCGTGTCCGGTGAAGTTCATGGCGATGGCGAATTGGAAGGAGCGCTGAATTTATCGGCCTCCGGCAGCTGGCACGGACACGTCCGCGCGCAACAAGCGATCGTGGCGGGCACCATCACGGGCGGTCTCATCGTCAAGGATAAACTGGAGATTGGCTACACGGCGGTCATTCGCGGCAAAGTCAGTGCGCGCACGGTGGCAATCGCCAAGGGCGCCATTGTCGATGGCGAAATCGAAGTCACCTCGGACACGCCGGTCATGCAATTCGAAGAGAAACGCGAACCCGAACCCGCAGCGGTAAAAGAAGCCAATAGCGGTTAAAACAGGCAACAGCGGCCGGAAAAGACCAGGCCGGCAAAAGCACATCGCCTCTGTTCGCGATTGGCGACAGTGATTTCAAAGTTGGTGTGTTCTCGCGTAATCACGCATCCTACGGCATCGATTTCAAGCCTTGAGGCAAATGAAAGAGTTCGATGTGGTCATCGTCGGCGGCGGCATTCATGGGGCCGGCGTGCTGCAAGCTGCCGCGGCGGCCGGGTTTAGCGCGTTGCTGATCGAGCGCCATAGCTTGGCAGCGGGTACCTCGAGCCGATCCAGCAAGCTGATTCATGGCGGCCTGCGGTACTTGGAGTCCGGGCAATTTGCGCTGGTGCGCGAGAGCCTGCGCGAACGCGCGATTCATCTGCGCATCGCCCCGGAGCTCGTGCAGCTCAAACCGTTCTATATTCCGGTATACCGCGACACCCGACGCCGGCCCTGGCAGTTGAAAATCGGGCTATGGATTTATGCGTTGCTCGGCGGCTTCGATCCGGCCACGCGCTTCGGCAGCGTGCCGAAGTCAGAATGGCCGACCCTTGACGGCTTGAAGACTGAAGATCTCGACGCCGTGATCCGCTATCACGATGCACAAACCAATGATGCGCTCCTGACTCGCGCGGTGGCGAAATCCGCATCGGGATTGGGCGCGGAGCTGGCGATGCCCGCGACCTTCTCAGGCGCCGTGTTGAGCGATGAGGGCGTGACGGTGAGCTACACCGCTGCGGGTGCAACCTTGCAATGCCGGTCGCGGGTGCTGATCAATGCGGCCGGCCCCTGGGCGACAGCGGTTGCGCGCGCCGTCGACCCCGCGATTGCGATACCGGACGTTGACCTGGTGCAAGGCACGCACATCGTCATTCCGAATCCGCTGGCCGCGGGCATTTACTACGTCGAAAGCCCGACCGACGGACGCG
>DATATA010000057.1:0-2020 GCA_036263775.1 Steroidobacteraceae bacterium
GTCCGCAATGTGTCGAAATAGTCGTCGAGAATGGAAATTTTCATCGGCAGGGGGCTGGTCGCGATTGGGTGGCGAATATTAGCCCACCAATGCGCCGGTCGCTATGTGGATTCGCAGCCTGTCATTCGCCCGCTGCCCATAAAGAAACCGGGCCCTTTCGGGCCCGGTTCAGTTCGCCAGCGTGGGGGCGCTGGCGATTCACCTTCCAGAGGGGAACAGCTGCCAGCGATTTACGACTGCCGATCTGGGAGGATTTAGGCAATCGCTGCCGTGCAGCAACAATCACAGTATGCGAAACGCGCGCGATGCGCACAACGCGGCGAGGCACATGCCAGCCATGCGGTCATCGCAAGCGAATCAACGCGCAAATGAAGAGACAGAGTCGTCATCGCGACATCACGTGCGCGGCGACATTGCGCAGCGAAGCCGGCAAGCTGCGGCAAAACGTCCGCAATCAACGCGTGTTTAGAAATTCCAGCGCTGCGCATTGGCGACCAAAAAGTCGCGGAACGCCTGCACGCGTGCAACTGTTTTCAGCTCTTCCGGGTAGACGAAATAGGCGTCAAGCGCGACCGCCTCAGCCTCCGAGAAAAGCTGCACCAAGCCGCCGTTCTCCTCGACCAGATAATCCGGCAGCATGGCGATGCCGAGGCCGCGCTGACAGGCGCGCAGGACACCGAGGATGTTATTGATGATGAGATGCGGCACCCGCGGACCTTTGCCGTCGCGCGCCACCTCGGTCAGCCAGCGCGAGCGTTGCAGGTAGGATGGCACGTTGCCGCCGAGCACCAGCACGCGGTGATTATCAAGGTCGTCGAAGGTGCGCGGGGTGCCGAACTTTTTCAGATATTCGGGCGAAGCGTAGACGTGGAAATGCACCGAGAACAGCTTGCGCTGAATGAGGTCGGGCTGGGTGGGCTGCCGCAACCGGATGGCCACGTCGGCCTCGCGCATAGCGAGGTCGAGTTCCTCATCGGTGGTGAGCAGCGTGATGTGGATATCGGGATACAGTTCGATGAACTCGCCGAGCCGCGGCGTGAGCCAATGCACGCCGATGCCGGGCGTGGTCGTCACCCGCAGGTCGCCGTTCGGCCGCTCGCGGCTGTCGGTGAGCTTGGCGCGTGCGGCTTCGAGCTTCATGAACACGTCGTGCGCGGTGCGATAGAGCAGCTCGCCCTGCTCGGTGAGAATGAGGCCGCGGGCGTGGCGATGGAACAACGATACCGACAGCTCCTGCTCAAGCGCACTGACTTGGCGGGACACCGCCGATTGCGACAGCCCGAGCTGCTCACCGGCATGCGTGAAGCTGCCAGCTTCGGCCGCGGCATGGAAAACTTTTAGCTTGTCCCAATCCATCTAAAGTCCTTCTGCCCCGCCCCGCTTGCGGGGAGAATAAAAATTCATTCCGCCGCGGCGCGGCGTTCCGCGTGGGCGGCGAGGAAGCGTTCAGCCTCCAGCGCCGCCATGCAGCCCAATCCGGCGGCGGTGACAGCCTGCCGGTAAACCTCATCGGCGACATCGCCGGCGGCGAATAATCCGGGCACCGAGGTCGCGGTCGAATGCGGTGCGGTCTTGATGTAGCCCGACGGTTTCATGTCCACTTGGCCGGCGACCAACTCCGTTGCCGGCGCGTGACCGATGGCGATGAAAATGCCGTCGACCGGCCGCTCGGTCACCAAACCGTTCCTGACGTTCTTCAGGCGTGCGTGAGTAACCTTCAACGGTTCATGGCTGCCACGGATGTCGTCGAGCATGGAATCCCAAATCACCTCGATCTTCGGGTGCTTGAACAGACGCTCTTGCAAGATCTTCTCAGCGCGCAGGCTGTCGCGCCGATGCACCAGCGCCACCTTGGCGGCGAAGTTGGTAAGGAATAATGCTTCCTCGACGGCGGTGTTGCCGCCGCCGATCACCAGCACTTGCTTGCCGCGATAGAAGAAGCCATCGCAGGTGGCGCAGGCCGATACGCCGCGGCCCTGCAGCCGTTCCTCAGATTCCAGCCCCAGCCAGCGCGCCTGCG
>DATATA010000059.1:0-4757 GCA_036263775.1 Steroidobacteraceae bacterium
CCGAAGTGCGCAATCGCCAGATAGTGGTTGCCCGTTTGGAAAACGAGGTCACGGTCAAACGCTATCGGCAGGAAGGCGCGATCGTTTGGCTGCTGCCCGAAAACGCCGACTTTGAACCCATTCGTGTCGATCTCAAAGAACAACCCATGATTATCGAAGGGGTGGTCGTCGGTGTGCTGCGTCGTGGTTGAAGGATGTCCTAACGCATGAACACCGAACCCGTCACCCGCGCCATTGTCCTGCGCCTGTATCTGAATCGGGCACAGAGGTCGGCTCTGCGCCGCTGGCAGGGCGGATTGCGTCGCGCATGGAATGTTACGCTCGACTTGTGCTTCAAGCGCCGCGAGCGTGAGGGGAAGTGGCCTGATATGCACAAGGCGTTCCAAAACTGGTTCCAGAAGCGAGCTAAACGTCCCAAGTTCCGTGGCAAATTCCAGCGCCAGTTCTCCGTCTATATGGTGAACCAGCGGACCGCCTTTGAAGAGGGCAAGGCGAAGCTTCCTAAGTTGGGTACCGTCAAATTCCGTGGCGGTGAACTGCCCGAGGGCCGGCTGCTGTCCTCTCGCGTCTGGTGCGACGCGGGCAAGTGGTACATGTCGAGCGTGTTCGAATGTCAGCACCCGGAATACGTCATTCCGAAGGTCGCGCGCGTTGGCATCGACCTGGGTGTCAAGACGTTGGCCACCGCCTTCGACGGCGAGAAGATCATCGCTCATGCGCATCAGATCGTCGTCGAATCGCTCAACGTGAAGGGCATGATGCGCAACCCCCGCCTCGCCAAGAGTGTTGCAGATGCCGGCATGGGCGAGTTTCTGCGCCAGATCACCTACAAGGCTGACTGGCGGCAGCGCGAAGTGACTGAAGCGGATCGCTGGTACCCGGGCAGCCGCAGGTGCTCGGCGTGCGGCGAGATTCACGACATGCCGCTCTCGAAGCGCTGGATGTCCTGCGCTTGCGGCAACGAGATGAATCGGGATGAGAATGCATCCCGTAATTTGTATGCGTACCCCGAGGAACGGGGAAACGCGGGCGAAATCCTGCCCAAAACGCGCAGGGAGAGGGGAGTTCAGGATCTGGCAGTAGTGGATGCCGCGTGAGGCACCGTTACTTGCGGAAGTCTTGGCCGATGCGCGTGTTTGGAAGTTAAAAGACGCCTCGGCTGCCCCCGCTCGTCCGGTTTGGTCCACCGGTAAGAGCTCGCTGGATGCCCGCTTGCCGGGGGGTGGGTGGCCGACGGCGTCGCTCATCGAGGTGCTGCTGGACGATACCGGCTTAGGCGAAGTGCAGCTTTTTTTGCCGGCGCTGGTGGCCTGTCAACGCGGCAGCGGCGTGGAAGCTCGCTGGCTCGTATGGATAGCGCCTCCGCATGAACCCTATGCGCCTGCCTTGGCGCAGCAGGGAATCGAGCTTAAGCGTTTGCTGATTGTCCGGCCCGCCAGCGCCACCGAAGCTTTATGGGCGGCCGAACAGGCGCTGAGCTCCGGCGTCTGCGCTGCGGTTTTGCTTTGGTTGAAAGGCACCGATGATCGCTGGCTGCGGCGCTTGAAATTGGCGGCTGAAGCGGGTGGCTCACTCGGTGTGCTATTTCGTCCCGAGAGACACCGTTTCGAATCTTCGCCTGCCAATTTGCGCCTCGTCATGAGCCGGGGTGAGCCGTGCGCACGCCTTGATTTACTCAAAGTGCAAGGCGGCCGTCCGGGCCCGGTAGATCTTGGTGACTCTTGAAATTGCGTGCTGCGAAATCGCGAACGGCAGACCTGTTTGCCGCGGCGCCGGAACGGCGTCCCGACGCTTCGCCTGCACCGGCGCTGAAAGTTCGGCCGGCGCCGGCATCTTCAGCGCCGCCGCGCGAGCAGTCCGCATCGCCACGCCCAAAACAATTGTGGTATGCCGCGGTATTTCCGGAAATGGCTCCGGACGCATCCGCCGCCCTGCAGGAACTCGGCCGCCATGCGCAATCTTTCACCTCTTTCGTCAGTCTCGAGCCGCCCAACGCTTTACTGCTGGAAATCAAGGGCAGCGTGAGGTTGTTCGGTTCGTTGCAACAACTGCATGCGGACATTGACGAGCGTTGGCGGACCCTGGCGCGCACCGCCAAGAGCGCCACCGCTCCGTCGGCCCTGGCGGCGTTGTGGCTGGCGCGCGCCGGCGATCCGGCGCTCATAGACGATATCGAGCTGCTGCCGAGCCGTCTGGCGAAGGTGCCCATTGCTTGCACGGCTTGGCATGCCGAACAGCTGCAAACTCTGCGGGCCATGGGCGTCACGTCCTTGGGTGAACTGATGCGCCTGCCGCGCGCCGGTCTTGCGCGCCGCTTGAATCCCGCCGTGGTGGCGGACCTGGACATGGCCTTGGCACGGCAGCCGGCGCCTCGCCGGGCATTCGTGCGGCGCGAGCGTTTTCGGGAGCGCTGCGATTTCGAAACGGAGGTCGAGCATGTCGCCTATTTGGAAAAAGCGCTCGAGCCGTTGATCGAGCGTTGCGCGCGATTCTTGCGCCGACGCCAGGCAGGCATCCAGTCATTGCAGCTGAAACTGAAGCATCGGGAAGGACCGGCGACTTGCGTGCAATTGGGCTTGGCCAGCATCACGAGCGAACGGCGGCGCTTGAGCGATGTGCTTTGCCAAAAACTGACGCGGCTCGAGCTTAGAGCGCCGGTTCGAGGCATGGAACTCATTTCCGGTTCCTTACGAAGCCTCTCGGCCAGTTCACTGGATATCTTTGCGGGATTGACGGGCGCCGGCAGCCGCGACAGCGCGCCGCAATTGGTGGAGCGCTTGCGCGCACGCCTGGGCGAGGAGGCGGTCTATGGCGTTTGCTTGATTCCGGAACACCGGCCGGAAGCGGCATGGCGGCGAGTGCATGAGTTGTGCTTGAGCGCGGGAGTAAAGGCTGGGCAAGGAGTCGATCCGCAGCTGCCGCGCCCGGTGTGGTTGTTGAATGAACCGTTGCCTGTGCCGAAGCCGGAAATACTGCAGGGTCCCGAACGCATCGAGAGCGGCTGGTGGGATGGCAAAGGCGTGGCCCGCGATTACTACATTGCGCGCCGGCCCCAAGGTGCCCGGCTGTGGGTTTTTCAGGAACGCCGGTCAAAACGCTGGTATGTGCACGGCGTATTCGCTTGAAGGCTTAACGTGTACGTCGAACTGCATGCCTTGAGCAATTTCTCTTTTTTGCGCGGCGCTTCGCATCCGGAAGAATTGGCCGCGCAAGCCCAGGCCCTGAATTACAGCGGACTGGCGCTGACCGATGAATGCTCCCTGGCCGGTGTGGTGCGCGCCCACGTCGCCGCCAAGGAGCTCGGGCTGCATTTGATCATCGGCACCGAGCTCAACTGTGTCGATGGGCTCAAACTCGTGGCGCTGGCCACCGACCGGGCAAGTTATGGGGCGTTGAGCCGCCTGATCAGCAAGGCGCGGCGTGCAAGCCGCAAAGGAAGCTATTCGCTGGCGCGGACCGATCTTACGGGCGCACTCGCCGGATGCTTGATTCTCTGGCTGCCCTCCGTGGACAAGGCCCAATGGCCGCGTCAAGAACCGGACGTCCGCTGGTTGCGCGAACGCTTCGCAGGAAGCTTATGGATCGGCGTGGAGCTTTTGACGAGCGGCCACGATGCGCGGCGCTTGGAACTGCTCGAAGCCTTGGGAAAAGCGCTGCAGCTGCCGTGCGTAGCGGCGGGCGATGTCCATATGCATCGGCGCAGCCGCCGTGCCCTGCAGGATGTGCTGACCGCGATTCGTCTCGGCGAACCGCTGCAAACCGCCGGCTATGCCCTGTATCCCAACGGCGAACGGTGCATGCGCTCCTTGCAACGCTTGCGCGAGCTGTATCCTGAGCCGCTGCTGGCGGAAACACTGAGCATTGCGGAGCGCTGCACTTTCAAGCTCGATGAACTGCGCTACGAGTACCCCGAAGAAATCGTACCCCCCGGAGAAACGCCGACGAGCCACTTGCGCGCGCTGACCCTGCGCGGCTGCGCCTACCGCTGGCCGAACGGCGTCCCGCATGCCGTGCGCGAGAACATCGAGCATGAGCTGCGCCTGATTGCCGAACTTGAATTCGAGCCGTTTTTTTTGACCGTGCACGATGTGGTCGAATACGCCCGCTCGCAGAAAATTCTCTGCCAGGGGCGGGGCTCGGCGGCCAACTCGACCGTCTGTTATTGCCTGCGCATCACTGAGGTGGATCCCTCGCGCATGTCCATGCTGTTCGAGCGCTTCATTTCCAAAGAGCGCAATGAACCGCCGGACATCGACGTGGACTTCGAGCATGAGCGGCGCGAAGAAGTCATTCAGTATATCTACGGCAAGTACGGCCGCGAGCGTGCGGCGCTGGCCGCCACCCTGATCTGCTACCGCCCGCGCAGCGCGCTGCGGGACGTGGGTAAGGCATTAGGGTTCGATCTTGCGCAAGTCGACAAGCTTGCACGCGGCATGCAGTGGTGGGATGGCCAGCGCATCGATCCGGAACGCATTCGCGCTTCCGGATTCGATCCGGAGGATCCGCTGATCGGGCGTCTGATCGCGCTCGCGGCGGACATCTTAGGCTTCCCCCGTCATCTCTCGCAGCACGTGGGCGGCTTCGTCATTGCCAGCGGACGCTTGGATGAGCTCGTGCCCATCGAGAATGCAACGATGCCGGACCGCACCGTGATCCAGTGGGATAAGGACGATCTCGATGCGCTGGGACTCTTGAAAGTGGACGTGCTGGCTTTGGGCATGCTGACCGCGATACGGCGCGCGTTCAACCTGGTCAAT
>DATATA010000066.1:0-2343 GCA_036263775.1 Steroidobacteraceae bacterium
GCCGAATTCGGCCACCGGCTGCGCCACCGCCAGGAGCCGCGGGTCGCCCATTTTGAGAACTTCGCGTATTGCCATACTTCCTAGTATCTTAGCGGCCTTTTCCTCGTGAGCCCTAATGCCCGGTCTTTTATACATAAAAACCTTCGGCTGCCAGATGAACGAATACGATTCCGCCAAGATGCGGGACGTGCTCGAAGCCGCGCACGGCATGCAAAGCACCGAGGACCCGGCCGAGGCGGACGTCTTGCTGGTCAACACCTGCTCGGTGCGCGAGAAGGCGCAAGAGAAGGTGTTCTCGTTGCTGGGCGAATGGCGGCTGCTCAAGCAGCAGCGCCCTCACGTGGTGATCGGCGTCGGCGGTTGCGTCGCCAGCCAGGAAGGCGAGGGGATCACGGCGCGCGCGCCGTTCGTGGATCTGGTGTTTGGACCCCAGACACTACATCGCCTGCCGGCCATGATCACGGGGCTCAAAGAGTCCGGCCGATCGCAAATCGACATCAGTTTCCCCGAAATCGAGAAATTTGACCGCCTTCCCGAAGCGCGCTCCACCGGCGCCACCGCCTTCGTGTCGATCATGGAAGGCTGCAGCAAGTACTGCACCTTCTGCGTCGTACCCTACACACGCGGCGAGGAAATCAGCCGCCCGTTCGATCAAGTGTTGGCGGAAGTCGAACACCTGGCGGCGCAGGGCGTGCGCGAGGTAACGCTGCTCGGCCAAAACGTCAACGCCTATGCCGGGCCGATGTCGGATGGCACAGTTGCGGATCTTTCCACATTGATCCATTTCGTCGCCGGTATCGAGGGCGTCGAGCGCATTCGCTTCACCACATCGCACCCTCTCGAATTCAACGACAGTCTGATCGAGGCGTACGCCAACGTTGCGCAGCTCAACAACTACCTGCATCTGCCGGTGCAGAGCGGTTCGGACCGCATACTTGCCGCTATGAAGCGCGGCCATACGGTGCTGGAGTACAAGCAAAAGTTGCGCAAGCTGCGAGCGGTACGGCCGGATATCTGCATTTCAACCGACTTGATCGTCGGTTTCCCCGGGGAGACGGACCAGGATTTTCTCGCCACCATGAATTTGGTCGCGGAGGCCGGGTTCGACCAGTCGTTCAGCTTCCTCTACAGCCGCAGACCCGGCACGCCGGCGGCGGCGTTTCCCGACGAGGTGCCGCACGAGGTCAAGCAACGCCGGCTCGAATTGCTGCAGCAGCGATTGAACGGCCAGGCGCGCGCTATTTCCCAGGCCATGGTGGGCAGCCGGCAACGCGTGCTGGTCGAGCGCCCCGCCAAGAGGAATCCGGCGCAACTGGCGGGCCGCACCGACAACAATCGCTGGGTGAATTTCGACGCGCCGGGCGATAATGCCCAATCGCTCATGAACAACTTTGTCGACGTCATCGTCACTGAAGCCATGCCCAATTCCCTGCGCGGGCGTCTCGCCTCTGCCGGAGCTGCGTGAACTCTTTACCGGTGACCCGAGATGTACTGCTGGCGCCGGCGGATAATGTCCGCCTGGTCGAATTGTGCGGGCCCCTGGATGAGCATCTGCGGCTGATCGAGTCCCGCTTGGGCGTGGAAGTGAGACGGCGCGGAAATCGGTTTCAATTGGTCGGTATGGAACCGGCGATTGAGCGCGCCGAATCGGTGCTCCAGGATCTGTACGCGCGTGCGCAGCGCGAGCCGGTGGATTCAGAGCGCGTGCACATCGCTTTGCAGGCGCTGGACATGGAGGCTGCCGCCGACCTCAAGCCGGAATCGGATGAGTTGAAAGTGCGCACGGCACGCGGTGCGATCCGCGCGCGCGGCGCCAATCAGACCGAATATCTTCACAACGTGCGCAGCCATGACCTGACCTTCGGCGTAGGTCCCGCGGGCACCGGCAAGACCTATCTGGCGGTGGCGTGTGCGGTCGAGGCTTTGCAGTCGGAAACGGTGAGGCGCATCGTGCTGGTTCGGCCGGCGGTCGAGGCCGGCGAACGGCTCGGCTTTCTGCCCGGCGATCTTTCGCAAAAAGTCGACCCCTATCTGCGGCCGATGTATGACGCGCTGTATGAAATGCTGGGCTTCGAACGGGTCGCCAAATTGATCGAACGCAACGTGATCGAAGTCGCGCCGTTGGCGTTCATGCGCGGCAGGTCGCTGAATGATTCCTTCGTGATCCTGGATGAAGCACAGAACACCACCAACGAACAAATGAAGATGTTCCTGACCCGCATCGGATTCGGTTCGAAGGCGGTGGTTACCGGAGACATCACCCAGGTTGATCTGCCGAATTCCAAGCAATCCGGCTTGCGCACCGTGATTGAAATCCTGCGCGGCGTGCGCGGCATCGCCTTC
>DATATA010000082.1:0-7110 GCA_036263775.1 Steroidobacteraceae bacterium
AATTTTGGGGTTCGGCGAATACGGATTTCCGGAATGTGTCGTCGGCGAGACGCGGGTGGTGGATGCGGATTCCGGAAGGTGGCTGACCATCGATGAAATTGTCGGCGGGCGCGCGTGCTTAAAAAACACGCTGGCATGCGATGATGACCTGCGTTTGCGGAAACGTAAGGTTTTGCGCGTTATTCAAAGCGGCGTGAAACCCGTATGGCGTTTACGCACCGCTCTCGGACATGAAATCCTGGCGACAACCGAACATCCTTTCATGACCAGGTCAGGATGGCGTGAACTGGGAAAGCTAAAAATCGGCGGTCACGTGGCGACGGCACAGCCGCTGTCGGTTTCAAAATTGTGCGATTCCGATGTTGCTTGGGATCGAATCGTAGAGATCGAACCCATCGGCAATCGAGAAACCTACGACTTGGAAATCGAGGGCAACCACAATTTCTTGGCCAATCATTTTGTCGTTCACAATTCTCATTCCGCCAGCTTCGCGCTGCTGGTGTACACCTCCGCCTGGCTGAAGCATTACGAGCCGGCGGCGTTTTGCGCGGCGCTCATCAACAGCCAGCCGATGGGATTCTATGCGCCGGCGCAATTGGTGCGCGATGCGCGTGGGCACGGAGTGGAAGTGCGCGCCGCGGACGTGACCATCAGCGACTGGGATTGCACGCTGGAGCGGCGCGAAGATGGCCGCCCGGCCTTGCGTTTGGGATTGCGGCTGGTGAAGCATCTATCGCAGGAGGGCGCGACGCGGCTGCTGGCGGCGCGGATGCAGTGCGTATTCGGCAACGTCGCGGACATGGCTGAACGCGCCGCGCTCGACCGGCGCGACCTGGAGGCCTTGGCCGCCGCGGATGCCCTATCCCGCTTGAGCGGCCACCGGCATCGCGCGGCGTGGCAGGTCACGGGCGTGGAACGCGCGCTGCCCTTGCTGCCGGCGTCGACGGCGGTCGAGGAGGGCATTCCGCTGCTGCGCGCGCCGCGCGAGGGGCAAGATATCGTCGCCGACTACGGCAGCTTGGGATTGACGCTGCGCCGGCATCCGCTGGCGCTGTTGCGCGACAAGCTTAAGCGGCGCGGCGTCGTGCCGACCCAGGAATTGTGGGAGCATCCCAACGGCAAAATGGTGCGCACGGCGGGACTGGTCATTACGCGTCAGCGGCCGGGCAGCGCGGGCGGCGTGACTTTCGTCACCATGGAAGACGAAACCGGCTATGTGAATCTGATCGTCTGGAACCGCGTCGCCATAGAACAGCGCGCGGCGTTGCTGGAATCGCGGCTGCTCGAAGTGCAGGGCAAACTACAGCGTGAGGGGGATGTACAGCATGTGATTGCGGCCCGCTTGACGAATCTGTCATCGATGCTCGGCGAACTGGTCGTGGCATCGAGAAATTTCCATTGACGGGCAGCGCGGCCTAAACATCCAGCCCAATGGAGCGCATCAACTCGATGCCGTTGCTCTTCGTGACGATGCCGGGTTGTAATTTGAAGTCGAACTCGAGCCGGCCGTCCACCAGTTCGTCCTGGAAATGGACATTCTCGATGGCGCCCGCTTCGAGACCGTCCACTTCCGTGAGCGCCAGATCGTGAGTGCTGATCAAGCCGATTGCGCCGCGGTGTATCAATGCGCGGATCAGTCCTTGCGCGCCGACGCGCCGGTCTGCGGAATTCGTGCCCTGCAGCAGTTCGTCCAGCAAAAACAGCAGCGGCAGCGGATTCGGCTCGAACAAGCGGCGCAGGCGCGTGATCTCCGCGTAGAAGCGCGAGCTGCCTTCGTGCAGCGAATCATTGATGCGAATGCTGGCTCCGATCTGCAGCGGAGTGAGCTGCAGCCGGTTCGCCCGCACCGGTGCTCCGGCCATGGCAAGCACGGTGTTGACGCCCACGGTGCGCAACAGCGTGCTCTTGCCCGACATGTTCGAGCCGCTGACCAGCAACACGCGCGTGTCGCCCGATATATCCACATCATTGCAAACACGCACCGCAGCGGCGATCAAAGGGTGGCCCAAGGCCGTCGCCTTGAACCTAGGCGGCCCGTCCAGGAACTCAGGCAGCGTGTCCGCGGATTGCTCGAAAGAATACTGAGCGAGCGACAGCAGTGCCTCGAACTCGCCGAGCGCGTCAAGCCAGGAGTGAATCACGGCTCCGTGCGCGCTACGCCAGCGCTCGGCGCTAAGCGCTGTTTGCAACGGGTACATGAACAACAGCAGGAGCGGCGCCAATATCGGATTGCGGCGCGCTTCGACAAAATTCACGATGGTGGCAAGCTTGGAAATGGCGGTGGAGGCGCTCAAGGTGTGCGATGACAACTTCGATTGCAGATCGCGCAGCGGCGCCGCCTCAAAGCGCTCCGTTTCGATGCGATTCAGCAGTACCGCAAGGCCTTTGAGATCCTCGAATGCGCTCTCGACCGTGGTGATCGCCGCGTGAATCGGCTTGCGCAGGGCATAGCTGAGCGCGGCCTCGAGCAAGATGACCGCGAGTAGGGGAAAGAGAAACCCCCAAGCGGCCCAAACGACGATGGCGCCTACCGCGAGGCCGGCGCTCAAGGGCGCGGCCCAACGCACCCAGGCACGATTCAGGCGATTGGGCGCCCGTGCCCAGGCGTCCAAAGCCTCGGCCTGCAGCGTGATCGCCACCGATTCGCCATCGGTGGCCATGGATTCCCTGAAGTCGAAGCGCTCGCGAAGATCAGCGATACAGGCATGACGGGCCCGAATCGTCTGAATGTCGGCCGGCGCCAGGAGCCATTGCGCCAAGGTGTTCTCGCCCATTTGTGTTCGCGCGGCACACAGCAATTCGTACAAGCTGTCCGTACCGAACAGATCCAGATCGTCCGCATAAATATGATGCGGCACGTCGAAGCGCGCCCCCGTGGTGCCCTTGCCGCTCCATTGATCGTTGATGCGATCGAGGCCCGCCTGATAGAACTGCACGGCTCGCTGTGCCTGGGTCCGCTGATTACGGACGCGCTGGTGCTGGACGAGGAGGGCAACGAATGCGGCAACCGGAACGCACAGCCACGCCGGCGCCCATCTTAGGGGACCGAAGCACAGCCACGCGACGATCAAGAATAGGCCGCCCAACCCGAGCCGGATGCTCTCGATGCGGCCATTGAGGGTGTCAAATCGCGCGAGGCGCGCTCTGCGTTCTGACAGACGCTGTGAATATTGCTCTGTTGGCGACACCAAAAATAGTGTGGCACATTTTTGAGGCCCGGCGACGCCGTTGGACCAAAGACGCTCAGTTGCGGGTTTTCTTCTTCTTGCGCGGACTCTTGGCAGAGTCCGCAGCCTCGCCCGGTTCATCGCCGTCGGCATCGGCGGCATCCGTGCCGGCAATTTCATAGTCGTCGAAATCGCTCATGAGCTCGGCGGTGCGGCGTTCTTCCATGACGCGTTCCAGCCGGCGCCACGCAGGCTCGGCACCCTTCGGTGCGCGGCGCCGTTGCGAATCGACATCGCGCATGATGTGATCCACGTCAACATCGTCGCCGCCGGGCGCTGCGTCTTCGGCGTCCTCTTCCTCGAACTCTTCGGATTCGGGTTTCTCACTTGACACGCGCGCGTTATAAACGGAAACGCGGTTCCCGTGCAATACCCCAGCGCACAGTTGACTGTTTGACGCCGACTATTTGACCAAATCGTTGAGCTGGAAGATCGGCAGCAAGAGCGCGATCACGATGAACATGACGATGGCGCCCATGAATACCACCATCATCGGCCCCAGTAGGTTGGTCATGTTCGACAGCAAGCCGTCCATTTCCCGTTCCTGGTTCGTGGCCGCTCGCTCGAGCATCTTTTCCAACTCGCCGCTGCTCTCCCCGCTGCTTATCAAATGGATCATCATGGGCGGAAAGAGTTTGCGGGTGGCCAGCGACCTACCGATGGGCGCGCCCTCGCGCACCCGCAGCGCGGCTTCCTCCACCGCTCTTTTCATGGGCAGATTGGTCACGACTTCGGCTGAAATGCGCAGCGCCTCGAGCACCGGCACGGCGCTCGCGGTCAAGATGCTGAAAGTGCGTGAGAATCGCCCGGTGTTGAGGCCTCGGATCAGCTTCCCCAACACCGGCACCCGCAGCAAGAAGCGATCGAACTTCAAGCGGGCCTCAGGCGCCTTGAGCCAGCGTAGAAACCCCCAAACCACGGCACCGAGCACGATCAGCCCATAGAACCAGTAGTGGCGAATGAGATCGCTCATGCCGATGAGGACCTTGGTCGCCACGGGCAATTCCTGGTTGCTGGACTCGAACACGGCGACGACCTGAGGTACGACATAAGCGAGCAGGAACGACACGATACCGAAGGACAGCACCAGCAACACGATGGGATAGACCAAGGCGTTGCTGACCTGCTGGCCCATGACTTGACGTGATTCGGTGTAATCGGAGAGCCGCTCGAGTACCTGGTCGAGCTTGCCGGATTGCTCGCCGGCGGAAACGGTGGCGCGGTAGATCTCCGGAAAGGCCTGCGGGAAATCCCGCAGCCCGTCGGCGAGAGGATGACCCTCGACCACCTTGCTGCGCACGCCGAGCACGATGCGTTGAACTCGCGGCTTCTCGGTCTGCTCGGCGACGGCTTGCAAGGTCTCCTCGAGAGGCAGGCCGGAGCGTAGCAGGGTCGCCAATTGGCGCGTCAGCATGGCCAAATCCAGGCTGGAGAGGCCGCGTCTCAGGAACCGCCGGCGGCGGCCCTGCTTGATCTCCTGCTGGACCGTCTCTTGGATGTCCACAGGCAGCAATTGCTTGTCGCGCAGCAGCTGCCTGACATGTTTGGCGGTGTCGCCCTCGATCAGGCCTTTGCGTTCGCGGCCTTGGGTGTCCAATGCCGTGTATTCGAACGCGCCCATTAGCAGCCGGCCATCGGGTCGGAGTCTGTCTGAGTATTCAACGTGAGCCGCGTTGGCAGCGCGAGGTAGCGGATGCAAGGCGCGCGGCGCAGGCCGTGGTGGGCTCCCTCATTGGGAGTAGACCCAACTTCGTCGGCTCCGCCTTGCCTGAAGCGAAATCTGCCACCGTCGCGGCCACGTTGAATACTCAGACAGGCTCCTAATCCTCGCGGGTGACGCGCAGGACCTCTTCCAGGGTCGTCTCGCCCGCCATCACCTTACGGCGGCCATCGTCTCGAATGCCCGGGCTGGCGCTTCGAGCGTAGCGCTCGAGCTCCTGCTCCGAGGATCCGTCGTGAATCATGGTGCGCATATGATCATCGACCGAGATGAGCTCGTAGATCCCGGTGCGGCCTCGATAACCGGTCCCCGGGTCTTTGCTCGGACGATACAGATCCACCGGACCGCCCATCGGATCCAGGTTCAACAGACGCCGCTCGTATTCGCCGGCGGTGAACTTCTCGCGTGTCGTGGGATTGAGCACGCGAACCAACCGCTGTGCCAGCACACCGATCAAGCTCGATGAGAGCAGAAACGGCTCAATGCCCATGTCGCGCAGCCGCGTCACAGCGCCGACCGCGGTGTTGGTGTGCAGCGTTGAAAGCACCAAGTGTCCGGTCAAGCTCGCCTGCACCGCGATCTGCGCGGTCTCCAGGTCGCGGATTTCGCCGACCATCACCACATCGGGGTCTTGCCGCAAAATCGCGCGCAAACCCCGCGCGAAGGTCATTTCGACCTTGGTATTCACCTGCGTTTGACCAATGCCATCGATGTAGTACTCGATGGGGTCCTCGACCGTCATGATGTTGCGCGTATTGTCGTTGATGCGCTCGAGGCTGGCGTACAGCGTGGTCGTCTTGCCGGAGCCGGTCGGACCCGTTACCAAGATGATGCCGTGCGGCTTGTGGATGATTTCATCCATCGTGTCTTGGGTGCGCGGGTCCATTCCCAACGAGGTGAGTTCGATTCTGCCGGCCTGCTTGTCGAGCAAGCGCAGCACGACCCGTTCGCCGTGACCGGAGGGCAGGGTAGAGACGCGCACGTCCACGGCTCGGCCGGCAATGCGCAACGAAATGCGGCCGTCCTGCGGCAGGCGGCGCTCTGCGATGTCGAGCTTCGACATCACCTTGATGCGCGAAACCACCAGCGGCGCGACCGCGCGCTTGGTCTGCAGCACCTCGCGCAGCACGCCATCGACGCGAAACCGGATCACCAGCCGGTTCTCGTAGGGCTCGATATGGATGTCCGAGGCGTTCTCTTTGACCGCTTGCGTGAGCAGGGCGTTGATCAGCCGAATGATGGGCGCTTCGTCGTCGCTTTCGAGCAGGTCGGAGGATTCCGGGATGTCCTCCGCGAGGTGCGCCAAGTCGGTGTTGTCATCCAAGCCCTCGAGCATCTGCATGGCTGCGCCGGAACCGGCCTCATAGGCGACGCGCAGCATGGAGTCGAAGGCCTCGACCGAGACGCGCTGCAGCTTCAAAGGCACGCCGACGAAGCGGCGCACTTCGGCCAGGCTCTGCGGCGTCACACCCGGTCTGCATACGGTATCGGCCAAACCATCGGCGACGCCGCGCACCAAGATCCCGTGGCGTTTTGCAAACGGAAACGACAGCTTTCGCGGCTGATCGGGCTCTTGCAGTTCCGCGTTCATGGCGGCGGCGTGCTCGGCGGCGGGGTGGGCGCCGGCGGTGGCTGTGCGGTCTGCGGCGAGGGCACGGTAACGGTTGAAGGCGTCGCTCCCTGCTCGTTGGTTTCGGCCGGGGGCGGCGGCGGCGGCAGTGCAATTCCTGCGGGAATTGCGGGGATGACGGGCTGCTTCTGTCCCGGCAGCAGCGTTATGTGGCCGCCGGTGATGCCTTGCTGCATGCGCCGCAAGTCATTGTATTTCTCCTCGCTGGTGCTCTCGGTGCTTTCCGCATCGCGCATGATGCGGGGCCGTATGAACACCACCAGGTTCTTTTTCTGCCGCGAACCGCTGCGCGATCTGAACAGGTTGCCGATGAGCGGAATGGCGCCGAGTCCCGGCACGCGATCTTCGCTCTCCGTCACGGTGTCCGATATCAGGCCGCCCAGGACGATGATGCCGCCGTCTTCGATGAGCACGGTGGTCTTGATCGAGCGCTTGTTGGTGGAAATATCCGCCGAATCGGTCAGCTTGGCGCCGGGCGAGGAGTCTTCCTGTTCGATCTTGAGCTGTACCGAGTTGCCTTCATTGATGTGCGG
>DATATA010000090.1:0-45595 GCA_036263775.1 Steroidobacteraceae bacterium
AATTTTGCCGAACACCGCCGATGAATTTGTGGTGGCAATGGGGCACGTTGCCGGCGACGCGTCACGGGGCGTTTCCCGGGTCATCTCGGCCTGTGCAATAATCCCATTCGGTGGCGACTTAGCACTCTGCCTCTCTTCGGCACCAGAATTTATTTTCATGGATCACTCTTGAATTTCTGCAGCAGTTGCGGGTCTCCCGTCGAATCCAAGGTCCCCACGGGGGATCATTTGCCGCGTTTCGTGTGCAGCAGCTGCAATATGGTGCACTACAAGAATCCGCTGCTGGTCTTGGGCTGCGTGCCCGAATGGGGCAGCAAGATATTGCTGTGCCGGCGCGCCATCGAGCCGCGTTTGGGATTTTGGACCGTACCGGCCGGGTTCATGGAGAACGGCGAGACCATGCAGCAAGCGGCGGCGCGTGAGTGCCAAGAGGAGGCGCTCGCCGAGGTCGAAGTAGGTTCGCTGCTGGCGGTGGTCAACGTGACTCGCGCGAACCAGGTTCACGTGATGTTTCGGGCAAAACTGCTCGAGCCCAAATTCGCGCCGGGCCCCGAGAGCTTGGAGGTCGCCCTGTACGAAGAAGCGGACATTCCGTGGTCCGAGCTGGCGTTTGCCAGCGGCGAATATGCATTGCGGCAGTACTATGCCGACCGTGCCGCGGGCCGGAATGAACATCACTTCACGGAATTGAAAAGCCGTTCCACCGTTTGAAGGTGCGCGGTCAAACGCCTGCCGCCAGCGGATTTCAAGGCTGTGGCAGAATAGCCTTAACGATTAACACTGTTGGAGAAGGGTAAGTCATGGCGTTCGTGGTCACCGAAAGCTGCATCAAGTGCAAATACATGGACTGCGTCGAGGTTTGCCCCGTCGACTGTTTCCACGAAGGCCCGAATTTTCTGGTCATCGATCCGGACGAGTGCATCGACTGCACCTTGTGCGAGCCGGAATGCCCGGTCGAGGCCATCTACTCGGAAGAAGAGATCCCCACCGGCCAGGAAAATTTCAAGGAATTGAACGCCGAGCTCGCGAAGAAATGGCCGGTCATCAGCGAGAAGAAAGCCGCGCCCGCGGATGCCAAGCAATGGGAAGGCGTGCAGGACAAGGTCAAGCTGCTCGAGCGTTAGAACCGATGCACGGGCGTGATCAGATGCCAATGGATGGCGAACCATGACGCGTACGCGCACGCCAAAGCCACCAACGTGAATTTGATCTGGCTGACTCTGCTGGTCGCCGGGCGCCGCCAGATGCGCGCGGTCGAAACCACGGCGAAAACGCTCAAGGCAACCGCGATCACGAACAGCACATCGCCCAGAAGAAAATACTTGTCCCACGCGGAAGTCGGCGGCAGCGTATTCTCGTCGTAGCGGCTGAACAACGCGGTAACCGCCACAAACAAGACGAGCCAGTAAATTGCGGCAGCCTTGGTCCAAGCGCCCAAGACCGCGCGGTCGGCCGGCGCAACCGGCTGTGAGCTGCGAAAAACGTAGCGCCGAGCCAGCCGCAACAACACATTGAACAAAACGCAGATACCGACCAACACGGTGAACCCCAGCGCCATCAAAACCAATTTGTCCTGCTCGTACCATGAGACGCGCTGCAATTGCACCGCGGGGAAGGAACCGGCCAACCGCTCGATGCGGCCGCTTTGGTCCCGAATGGCAAAAAATTTACCTTGGTCGTCGACCTGCTGCCACAAATCGGTGCCCACGGGTTTCCAGGCAAAGGGATGTCCTCGCAGGTCCTTGGACTTGTCGACGTGCAGCACGCCGTCCTTGTCTATTTTCGCGTGCGCCTGGCCCACCAAGGCGAACAGCCGCAGTATCGTGCTGTCCGAGCGGCGCGTGCTCTGATACGTCCCCTCAATGTCTTTCAATTTATCCTGCGGCAGCTTGATGAACGACTGCTGCGATTCCGCGGGAAAATATCGATCGGAGAAGGCGTTCAGCAGTTCCGGCCGGGTCTTGCCCGCCGAGCCGGCCGAGTTATAGGAAATGAACAGCACCAGTTTTTGCCGGGGCTCGACGTAGAAGAGGCTATGAAAGGCAACGAGGTCGCCTTGGTGACCGATCCACTTGAGCTGATTCCTGGGCGCTTGATAGAAGCCCAGGCCCATCGCCGGCAGCTGATCGCTGGCGCGAAATTGCGGTTTCCACATCTCCGCCAACGTCTCCGGCTTGAGGATGCGCTGACCGTCGAGTTCGCCTCCGTTGAGCAGCATTTGGCCGAACCGCCCCATGTCGGCGGCGGAAGATGAAAGGCCGCCGGCGCCCGCCGGGCTGAACAATTCGAATCCTATCGGCGCCTCGCTCGTGCTCGAGGGATAACCCTGCGACGGCAGCTTCTGCAACGCGCTCGGCGGCAGCTGATAGAACGTCGAATGGGTCATGCCGAGGGGCGAGAAGATATGCGCCGCCACATAGTCTTCAAAGCGTTCGCCGCTCACCCGCTGCACGATGTAGCTGCCGAGGCCCACCGCATAGTTCGAATATTCGGGAATGGTGCCGGGCGCGAACAATCGATGCGGCTGGTCTTCGATGAGAAATTCGCGCAAAGCCATGTACTGCTTCGGGTCGGTGACGATGATATTGCGCGCCACCTCTTCGAGACCGGTGGTATGGGTCATGAGGTTGCGCAGCGTAATCTGCGGCGCGCCCATGGGGAAATCCAGATATCGGTCGATGCCGACGTCAAGGTCCAGCTTGCCCTGCTCAACCAGCTGCATGGCCGCCGTCCAGGTGAACAGCTTCGAAATGGAGGCGAGCCGGAACATCGTGGACTCGGGATCGACCGCTTGCTTCGCCTTCACGTCGCTGAAGCCGTAACCCTTCTGCAGCAGTACATCGCTGCCATGCATCACGAGCACCGTTGCGCCGGCGACGTCGCTGCGTTCCAGTTGCAGAGGAATGATTCCGTCGAAGAAAGCTTCGAGATCCTCACGATTCAACTCGTGAGCCGCCGGCGCGGCTGCCCAGCATGGCGGCGCCGCTGTCAGCAACAACCCGAGCACGGTGCACAAACGCCGCACGCCGCCGAATTTGCCTGACCGAATCATCCTGCCTCCGCCCGCGCTTTGCAGCGCTGTTACCGTTCGAGAATATCGCCGCGCTAGTCGATCGCTTTGCGCCATACTAAGCCAAAGCGACATGGCGTATCGCTATTCCCGTTCTCGATGCAGCTGGAGTTCCTTGTGAAATCGCAATACTTCGCCCTCGCCGCCGCGGCACTGTTGGCCGGCGCATCCACGGCGGCCGCCGATTCGGCGCCGATTTCCGGAATTCAAATCGCGGACATGGACAAGAGCGTGCGCGCCCAGGACGATCTTTTTCAATACGCCAACGGCACATGGCTCAAGGACGTACCCATCCCGCCGGATCGATCCTCGTACGGCGTTGACGCCCTCATGACCGAGCAATCCTTGAGCCAGCAACGCGACCTCATCGAAGCGGCGCAGATTTCGACCGATCCGGAAGCGCATAAAGTCAGCGACCTGTATTCAAGCTACATGAACGAGGCGCGCGTCGAGCGCCTCGGCACCAAGCCCCTGCACGCGGAACTGCAGCTGGTCGCCGTTATCAAGCGTCCGGGCGATGTCGCCATGCTGATGGCACAGCTGGATCGCATCGGCATCCCCTCGCCCATCGCGACCTTCGTTCGTCCGGATTCCAAGCACTCCACCCAATATGCCTTCTGGATGAGCCAAAGCGGACTGGGTCTACCCGACCGCGACTACTACTTGAGCGATGATGTCCGCTTGGCCGGATTTCGCACCAAGTACCGCGAGCACGTCGGGAAAATGCTGCATTTGCTGGGCGACGCGGGCCCGGGCAAGGAAGCCGACAAGATCATCGAGCTCGAGACTTCGCTGGCAAAGATCCAGTGGACACGGGTGGCCAACCGCGATTCGCAGAAAACCTACAACCCACAGACGCCGGCACAGCTTGCGCAATTGGCGCCGGCAATCAACTGGCAGGCCTTTTTCACCGAGTCGGGCCTGACGAACTTGCCGACCCTGATCGTGCGTCAACCCGATTACTTGCGGGGCTTGTCCGCGCTGATCGAATCCACGCCGCTAGCGACGTGGCAATCCTATTTCCGCTACCGCGTGCTGTCGAGCCGAGCGCCGTTTCTGGCGCGCGCCATCGTCGAGGAAGATTTCGCCTTCAACCAAGGCGTCCTACAAGGCACGCAGCAAACTCCGGACCGCTGGAAGCGCGGCACGCAGCTGGTTGACCGGCTGATCGGCGAAGCCTCGGGGAAATTGTACGTCGCGAAATACTTTCCGCCGGCGACCAAGGCACGCATCGACGAACTGGTGCACAATTTGCTGAACGCCTACGCCTCGAGCATCGATCAATTGCCATGGATGAGCGCCGCCACGAAGATCGAAGCGCAGGCGAAGCTGCGCAAGATCAACGTCAAGATCGGCTATCCCGGTCACTGGCGCGACTACAGCAAGCTCACCATCGTGCCTGACGATCTGCTCGGCAACGTGCGGCGCGCGCAGCAATTCGAGAGAAACCGCAAGCTTTCGCAGCTGGGAGGCCCCGTGGACCGTTCCGAATGGAACATGACCGCGCCTACGGTCAACGCCTACTACAATCCCTCGCTCAATGAGATCGTCTTTCCCGCCGGTCAATTGCAGCCGCCGGCGTTCAATCCGGGCGCCGATGATGCGTTCAACTATGGTTCCGCGGGCGCCACCATCGGACACGAAATCAGCCACGGCTTTGACGATCAGGGCAGCCAATACGACAGCGACGGCAACTTGCGCGACTGGTGGACCGCCGAGGATCACACCAAGTTCAAGGCCAAGACGGAACTGCTGATCAAGGAATATGACGCGTTCGAACCGGTGCGCGGTTTTCAGGTCAACGGCGCGCTGACCCTGGGCGAGAACATCGCCGACATCGCCGGCATCGAAATTGCCTACAAAGCGTACTTGGCCTCGCTCAACGGGCGCACGCCGCCGGTCATCGATGGCATGACCGCCGATCAGCGTTTCTACATCGGATTCGCGCAGAGCTGGCTGGGCAAACGGCGCGACGAGAGCACCATCGCGCAAGTCAAATCCGATGCGCATTCTCCGGTGAAATACCGCACCAACGGCGTGGTCGTGCATATGCCGAGTTTTTACACGGCATTTTCAGTGAAGCCCGGCGACAGGATGTATCTGCCGCCGGAATCGCGGGTCGCTCTCTGGTAGGCGGCAAGCTTCAGCGCTTCGCCACCTGCAGCTCTTTCAGCTGATCGAGCAGCTCGCGCGGTTCCATGTAGCCGGAAATATAATCGCCGTTTTCAGTGAAAATCGCCGGCGTGCCGCGTACGCCGATATTTTCGCCCAGCTCGTATTCGCGCTTTACCGGCGTCGGCGCGCAGATCTTGTTCATGTCCAGCGCTGCGCCGGCTTTCGCCCGCGTCAGCGCCTCGTTGCGGTTCGGCGAGCACCAAACCACCTCGGCCTTCTTCCAGCTTTCCGTTCCCGGTCCGGTGCGCGGATAGAACATGTAGCGCACGCGGATTCCCAGTTTATTGAGCTCGGCCATCTGACTGTGAAGTTTGCGGCAATACGCACAATCGACGTCGGTAAATACGGTGATCGTGTACTTCGGATTCGGCGGCGAGAAGATCAGCATTTCCGATTCGGGCACGGATCCTATCAAGGCAATGCGCGCATGCGTGCGCAGCGCTTCGGTCAAGTTGTCGCGCGACTTCATGTCGTACAGGTTGCCGTCGATGAAATATTTGCCGTCGGCGGTCAGATAACTGATTTCGGCGCCTTGCGTGAACTCATAAATGCCGGCAATCGGCGAGGGACGCAGGTCGTCGAGTTTCGATCCGGCCGGCAGCAGCTTGAGCAAGGCCGCGCGCGGATCGGCGGCGGGCTGATCGGCGTTGGCTGCGTTGGCGGCGTGCACGCTCGAAGTTGCGGCGCAAATGATCAGGCTCAAGACGGCAACATATCGCAGCATGCGGACTCCGAAGGATCTAACCTGTACGACCCCGAAAGAGCGGGGAGGTTCACTTGAGGATTCTAGCAGACCAACGCCTGCGGCTTTAGAGGCTAGCCGCGCGGATGATGCTGGGAGTGCAGGTCCTTCAGGCGTTCGCGGGCGACGTGCGTATAGATTTGGGTCGTCGACAGATCGCTGTGACCCAGGAGCATCTGCACCACGCGCAGATCCGCGCCGTGATTCAACAGATGCGTCGCGAAGGCGTGACGCAGGGTATGGGGCGACAGTTCCTTTTCGACGCCGGCCTTTTTGGAATAGCGCTTGATGATGTGCCAAAAAGCCTGGCGCGTCATGCGATCGCCGCGGCGGGTCGGAAACAAATAATCCGTCTGACGCTCCAGCAGAATTTCCACCCGCGGGCCCTGCATGAATTGCTGCAGCCATTTCACGGCTTCTTCGCCGAGCGGGATCAGGCGTTCGCGGTTGCCCTTGCCGATGACACGCATCACACCTTGATTCAAGTTCACCTGATTGTGCTTCAGGCTGACGAGTTCCGAGACCCTCAGGCCCGTGGCATACAGAACCTCGAGCATGGTGCGGTCGCGATGCCCCAAAGGATCGGACACCGTGGGCGCTTCCAGCAGCGAATCCACCTCAGCCTCGGTCAGCGATTTCGGCAGCGAACGGCCGATTTTCGGCATCGCGATTTGCGCGGTGGGATCCAGCGAAATCAATCCCTCGCGCATCATGAATCGGAAGAAGCGGCGGAAGCTTGACAGTTGCCGCGCGGTCGATCTGGGGCGCGATCCGCCCTCCACGCGCGCCGCGATGAAACCCAGCAATTCGATGCGCGTGGCCTTGAGCAAGGCGCTATCGCGCTCCTCGAGCCAGCGTGCCAGAGCCGTCAAATCGGCGCGGTATGCCGCCAGGGTGTTGGCCGAGAGACCGCGTTCCATCCACACGGCATCCAGAAAACGTTGCAAGGCGGGGTCGGCCGCCTCGCGGGCAGCGGGTACCGCTCCGCCCGAGGTGCGTGTATAAACCGTCCGTTTGAGAGCCGTCGCCATAGTTTCTCGCGAAAGTTACGCACGAAATAGTGCTGTCCGCGCTATCAGTCCTCAGTATGCGAGGGGTGTAGGGAGGTCGGCGTGACCAGAATCACAGTACAGTCAAGTATTAACATAAGGAGAACCAGATCACAGAAGCCAGGCATTCAGGGGCATCGTCAGTCCTAAATTTGCCCTACGTTGCGTACTGCGTAGTGTGCTTCACGGTTTTAGGGTTAGCCGTGCTGGCGATCAATTTATTTCTACCGAGCCTGCGCCGTCGCCGCATGGTGGCCGGCACGGTCGGCCGCCTGTTCCTTTGGATCTCGGGCATCCCCTTCAGCGTCGCAGGATTGGAGCGTCTGCCCAAGACCCCGTGCGTAGTCGTTGCCAATCACGCCAGCTACATCGACGCCATCGCCATCGTCGCGGCGCTGCCGCCCGAGTTTGCCTTCGTCATCAAGAAGGAAATGGTGCGCGTGCCCCTCGCCGGGCTGCTGCTGCGGCGATTGGGCTCCCAGTTCGTGGAACGGTTTGACCGCCACAAGGGCGCGAGCGATGCGCGCCGGGTTTTGAAGCTGGCGGCGACTGGCCAATCCCTCATGTTTTTCCCCGAAGGCACCTTTGATGAAAATCGGCGGATCGGAAAATTCCTCGGCGGCGCCTTCACCATTGCGGCACGGGCCCAAATGCCGGTGGTAGCCGTCGCGATTCACGGCACGCGCGACGTCATGCCCCCGGGAAGCCCGTCGATCCACCGCCGGCCCATCACGGTGGAAATTCTCGCCGTGCTTGCCGCGGATGACGCACGCCTCAAGAGCCGCGAACTCATCGCCGAAGCAGTGGGAGACCCGCTGGCGACTTGAAGGTGGGCCTCCCGGCTATAATATTGAGTTAGCACATCACGGAATACATCATGAAATCAGATCCTATCGTCATATTGAGCGCCCGGCGCACTCCGGTCGGCGCCTTTCAGGGTGCTCTGACCACCCTCACCGCGCCGCAGCTCGGCGCCGTCGCAATCAAGGCCGCCCTGGCGGATGCCGGCGTCAAAGCCGCCGAAGTCGACGAGGTGATCTTAGGCTGCGTGCTGTCGGCCGGAATCGGCCAGGCACCCGCACGCCAGGCCGCGCTGGGCGCCGGGTTGCCCACGAGCACGCCCAGCACCACGGTCAACAAGATGTGCGGCTCCGCGATGCGTGCCGTCATGCTGGGCGCGGATCAGATACTGGCCGGCAACGCCCAAATCGTGGTGGCGGGCGGCATCGAATCGATGAGCAACGCGCCCTACCTGCTGCCCAAGGCCCGCGCGGGATATCGCATGGGCAATCAAGAAGTCCTGGATCATATGTTTTTCGACGGTTTGCAAAGTCCCTGGGATGGACAGCTCATGGGCTGCTTCGCAGAGGCGACTTCCGAGAAGTACGGATTCACGCGGCAGGCACAAGATGAATTTGCCGCCGAATCGGTGCGTCGCGCGCTGGCTGCGGTGAATGGCGGTGCCTTCAAGGCCGAGGTCGCTCCGGTCGGCGCCAAGAGCCGCAAGGGCGAGGTCGTCGTCGATAAGGATGAAACGCCTTTCACGCTCGATATCGCCAAGATTCCGGCCTTGAAGCCGGCCTTCAAAAAGGACGGCACCGTGACCGCCGCCAGTTCTTCGGGAATCTCCGACGGCGCCGCCGCCGTGGTACTCGCGCGCGAATCCTTCGCGGCATCCAAGAACTTGAAACCCTTGGCGAAAATTTTAGGCTACGCGAGTTTTGCGCGGGAACCGGAGTGGTTCACGCTGGCACCGGTGGGCGCCATGCAGAAACTGCTGACGCAGCTGAATTGGCGCCCTGAGGATGTGGATCTCTTCGAGATCAACGAAGCCTTTGCCGCCGTGACCATGGCGGCAATGAAAGACTTGTCGCTCGAGCACGCCAAAGTGAATGTCAACGGCGGCGCATGCGCCCTCGGCCATCCGATCGGCGCAACCGGCGCGCGCATCCTCACCACGTTACTGTACGCGCTGAAGGCCCGCGGCAAAAAACGCGGCATCGCCAGCCTGTGCATCGGCGGCGGTGAAGCGACCGCGATTGCGGTAGAACTCATGTGAACAGCGGCACGCCGGTCACGACCGAGGTTTCGGCCGGTGTCGCGCGCGTCGCGCTCAATCGCCCGGATAAGCGCAATGCACTCGATAGCGCGAGCATCGCGGCGCTGGGCGCGTCGCTCGAGCAGTGCGCCGCGGATCCCAAGGTGCGCATGCTGCAGCTGACGGGTGCGGGCGAGGTCTTTTGCGCCGGCGCAGACCTTGCCGAGATGCAGGCGCAGGCGCGCGCCACCGAAGCGGAAAACGTGGCGCACGCCGAAAAACTGGCAAACGTGCTCGGCCTATTGGATTCATTTCCGAAACCCACGCTGGCGCGGGTCAACGGCGACGGCTACGGCGGCGCATTGGGCCTGATCGCCGCCTGCGACATCGTCGTCGTTGCCGAGGGCGCGAAATTCGCCTTCACGGAGGTACGTCTCGGCATCATCCCCGCCGTGGTTTCACCCTTCGTGCTGGGCAAGATCAGCGAAAGCTCGGCGCGGCGCTACTTTCTCACCGCCGAATCTTTGAGTGCCGCTAGCTTGAAGGAAATCGGACTGGCTCATGAGGTTGCGGCCGCCGACCAGCTCGATGCAACTTGCGCGCGCCTCATCGACGCCATCTTAAGGGGCGCGCCAGGAGCGCAAGCGGCCGCCAAGCAACTGGTTCGCGACGCCCCGCAAGCAGCGGCGCGGCGCGGCGCGGCGGCCATCGACATGGCCACGCGGCTGGCGCATTTGCGGATCCAGGGGGAGGCGCAGGAAGGCTTTGCCGCGTTCTTTGCCAAACGCAAGCCATCGTGGCGGCGGGATTGAGGGGCCCCGGCAGCAAATGGGGTGGGCGTCCTTGCCCGTGCCATGCCCAAAATCCCTTGGCCATCCTGGCAGACGGCGTCCGTGGCCTATCAACATGGTAGTCCCCACTAGGTAATGCGACGTTCGCAGGCAAATCCCCTCACGCGCTTGTCCGCCTGTCGGACGCCTCCCCGCATTTAGCCGTTTGTGATCTACTAAGCTTCCGATTTTTCATGCGTTTATGGCGTTTCAGGTAGCGGTTTAATGAGCGACAACCAACGTGATGTCATGGAGTATGAGGTCGCCATCGTGGGCGCGGGCCCGGCGGGGCTAGCGTGCGCGATTCGGCTCAAGCAGCTGAAGCCTGATTTAAGCATCTGCGTGCTGGAGAAGGCGGCCAGCCTGGGCGCTCATTCGCTCTCCGGCGCCGTCATGGAACCCAAGCCCCTGGATGAATTGTTGCCGCAGTGGCGCGAGCATGCGCCGGCCATCTGCGTGCCCGCCGGCCGCGACGAGTTTGCGATCATGACGCGCCGTAAACGCATCAAATTTCCGATTGTTCCGCCGCAGCTTTGGAACCACGGCAATTTCATAGTTTCCTTAGGTCAATTGATGCCCATCCTCGGAGCCGAAGCGGAGAAGCTCGGCGTCGATGTGTTTCCAGGATTCGCCGCCGCCGAAGCGCTGTTCGACGAAAGCGGCGCCGTCAAAGGTGTGCGCATCGGCGATATGGGGGTCGAGAAGAACGGCGGACCCGGCCCCAACTTCGCATTGGGACCCGAAATCCACGCCAAGATCACCATGTTTTGCGAGGGTTGCCGCGGCAGCACCTCGAAGCAGCTGATTGCCCGCTACAAACTGGATGAGGGGAAGTCGCCGCAGACCTATGGGCTGGGATTGAAGGAGCTGTGGCAACTGCCGCCCGGGCGCGTACAGCCCGGGCTCATTCAACACACCTTTGGTTGGCCGTTGGATAACGCCACCTACGGCGGCAGCTTCGTCTATCACCTCAACAACGACCGCGTTTACGTTGGATTTGTCGTGGGATTGGACTACGAGGATCCGCGCCTGAAGCCATTTGAGGCGTTCCAGCAATGGAAGAACCACCCCGACGTAAAAGCCCTGCTGCAGGGCGGGGAAATCGTCGCAGGCGGTGCGCGCACCATCATTGAAGGCGGCTACCAGTCGATGCCGAAGCTCGAGATGCCGGGTGCAATGTTGGTCGGTGATGCGGGCGGCACGCTGAACATGCCTAAAATCAAAGGCATCCATCAGGCGATCCGCAGCGGCATGACCGCCGCCGCTCACTATGCCGAAACCGGCACGAGCCTCGGCTTCGACAAGCGCTGGCGTGAATCGCCCGGCGGGCGCGAACTCTACAAGGTGCGAAATTTCCGGCCCGGATTTCGTCGCGGCCTGTGGTTCGGTCTTGCCAATGCCGTTCTGGAGACCATCACTTTCGGCAAACTGCCCTGGACCTTGGCGAATCATGCGGACGATACGGCGCTCAAGCACTTGGACGAGTACACCTCGCCGGAGCGTGATTGGGGCACCCGCGATTTGCCGCCGCGCGATCGGGTCGCGTTCGTATTTTTTGCCTCCACCACACATGATGAAAATCAACCCGTGCACCTGCACGTCGCCGACACCACCTTGTGCGCGACCCGCTGCATCAAGGAATTCGGCAATCCCTGCACCAATTTTTGTCCGGCGAACGTCTACGAGATGATCGCGGACGGCAACGGCGGTCAAAAGCTGCAGATCAACGCGTCGAATTGCGTCCACTGCAAGGCGTGCGACATCAAGGAGCCCTACGCGGGGCAAATCACTTGGGTTACGCCGGAAGGCGGTTCCGGCCCGAACTACCAAAGCCTCTAAGCAATAAAGATCGATTGTCCAAACAACGCCAGTCGCTTGCCGCCCGCCTGACCGCCGAAACCGCGGCGCATCGGCTCGAGTTCGACCCCGTTCAAGCGGAGGCTGCCGCGCGACTCGATGATTTGCGTGCGCGTTTGGTGCAGCAGTCGCTATCCATCAGCCACAAGCTGCGCACGCAGCTGCGGCGCCTGGCCGCCGCTCCCGCCGAGGCACCCTTGCGCGGCCTGTATCTCTGGGGCGGAGTCGGCCGCGGCAAGACTCTTTTGATGGACCTGTTCTTCCAATCGCTGCCGTTGCAGATCGGCGAGCGCTCGCACTTCTATCGTTTCATGCGCCAGGTGCATGCGGAACTGCGCAAGGTCAAAAGCCGTGCCGACCCGCTCGACACCGTCGCCGAGCGTCTGGCCGCCCGCTTGAGCGTGTTGTGCCTGGACGAGTTTTTTGTGTCTGACATCGCCGATGCGATGATCCTGGGAGGACTTTTCGCCGGCTTATTCAGCCGCGGCGTCACGCTGGTGGCAACCTCCAATACCCAACCTCAGGATCTGTACAAAGAGGGTTTGCAACGGCAACGATTTCTGCCGGCCATCGATATGCTTCAGAGCCACCTTGAAGTCTTGCATCTCGACAGCGGCATCGATTACCGCTTGCGCCAATTGGAGCAGGCGCCCACTTATCTGGATTCCAAGTTGCCTGGCACAGCCGGGCAGCTCAGGCAGCGCTTTGCGGCGCTGGCGGGCGGCAGCGCCGCCGGCCCCGCGACGCTGTCGGTGGAGAATCGGCACATCAAGGCGCAGGCCACCGGCACCGGCATGGTGTGGTTTGAATTCAAGGACATCTGCGAAGGCCCTCGCAGTCAAAATGACTACATTGAACTGGCGCGCCTGTATCACACCGTTTTCGTTTCGAATGTGCCCGAATTCACCCGCGGCAACGAAAATGCTGCGCGGCGCTTCATCATGCTCATCGATGAATTCTATGATCGAAATGTCAACGTAGTAATATCGGCCGCCGCCGCGCCGCGCTCGCTCTATCACGGCGAAAGATTGCAATTGGAATTTTTACGCGCGGCAAGCCGGCTCGTCGAAATGCAGACCCAAGCCTACCTCGCGGGCCAACACCGTCCCTGAAAACGCCGCGGACTGGCATAATTCGCGCCAACGCGGCGGAGGTGCGCCGCTCGAACACGCTCCAAAGGATCGGATATGTACCAGGTTTCTTCCGAACAGCATCGCAGTGTCATTGCCGAGATTTTGCGCAGCCCCGTGCGGCCGCCGAAATCCATGCGAGGCTTGGACTGGCGGCGATATCTGCAGACCTACTTTACCCATGTGGATATGGGCGACCTCGCCGATCGCGATCCGAAGGACCTGGCCGGCGCGGCGCTCTCGCATCTCATGTTCGCGATGCAGCGGGGCCGGAGCGCGCTGGTGCGGGTATTCAACCCCACGCTGCGCGAGCACGGCTTCGTCTCTCCGCACACGGTCATCGACGTGGTCAACGACGACATGCCCTTCCTGGTCGATTCCGTCGGCCTCGCCTTGACCGAACGCGCGTTGACGCTGCATTTCCTGGCGCATCCGGTATTCGCCGTGGTGCGCGCCCGCGGCGGCAGCTTGAGCGCGCTGCAGAGGCGCGCAGAATCGGCGGCGGGCGCCAAACAGCGCCTCGAATCGTTCCAACACGTCGAGGTCGACCGAATCGTCGATCCCGCGGCGCTGAAATCCTTGGCCGCGCAGATTGAGCGCAGCATGCGCGATGTGCGCGTGGCGTGCGCGGATTGGGTGCCCATGCGGGCCGCCGCGCGCGCCGCCGCGCAGGATTTGAGTTCGATGAGCGCGCGCGCCGATGCGGGCGAATTGAGCGAAACCTGCGCCCTGCTCGATTGGATGGAAAATCGGCACTTCACCTTTCTGGGCTATCGCGAATATCGCCTGCGCGGCGGCAAGGGCCGCGAAGCGCTGGAACCGGTCATGCCCACGGGCCTGGGGATTCTGCGCGCCGGGCACAGAAAAACCGAGGGCGCCAGCCGGATACTGCGCAGCGATATCCAGAAGCAGAGCCGCTCGCGCAACTTGAGCCTGGTCACGAAGGCGAACTCGCTCTCCACCGTGCACCGAGCCGGCTATCTTGACTACGTCGGCATCAAAAAATTCGACGCCAAGGGACGCTTGATCGGCGAACGGCGTTTCCTGGGGTTATGGACCTCCGCCGCATACAACAGCAATCCGCGTGAGATTCCGCTGTTGCGTCAGAAAATCACGCAAGTGGCCGAGCATTTCGCGTTGGCGCCCGACAGCCACGACGGCAAGGCGCTGCAGCACATTCTGGAATCCTTTCCGCGCGATGAGCTGTTCCAAGCCAGTGTTCCGGAACTCACGCGCATCGTCACGGGGATATTCGGACTGCAGGAGCGGCCTCGCGTCCGCGTGCTGCTGCGCCGCGACCTGTTTCACCGCTTTTATTCTTGCCTGGTGTTCGTGCCGCGCGAGAAATACAACACGCAAGTCCGCCAGCGCATCGAACGGGTGATACGCGAAGCGTTCTCCGCGGTCAGCATGGAATCTCAGGTACAGATCGCCGAATCGAATCTCGCCCGCATCCACATCGTCGCGCGGACCTTGCCCGAGGAGAGCCCGCATGTCGATCCTGACATGCTGGAGCGCCGCGTGGCCGCGGCAGTGCGCTCGTGGCTGGATTCCTTCAAGGCGGGCCTGCTCGCGCGCTTCGACGAGGCGTATGCGCTGCAACTCTACGGCAAATATGCCCAGACGCTTCCCGCGGCATACACCGAGGATTTCCAAGGCGATGCGGCGGCGCTCGATGTTTCCTTCCTCGAGTCGATGGAGAAGGAGCCCGCGCGCCTGCACCTGGACATTTACCGGCCGGATCCCAAGGTCAAGGACAAATTTTTCCTGAAGATCTTCCGCGGCCAGGACGCGATTCCGATTTCCGACCTGTTGCCGATGCTGGAAAACATGGGCCTCAAGGTCATCGCGGAGCGGCCCTACCAATTGGAGTTCCCCGGCGGCCGCCGCGGCTGGATTCAAGATCTGGAGCTCGTCATGCACGCCGCTCCCGCGAAGGCATTTGATGCGCTTGACCGCGAGGTCAAGAGCGCATTTATCGCGGTTTGGACCGGCCGCATGGATAATGACAGCTTCAATCAGCTGACGCTGTCGGCCGGGATTCCGTGGCGCATGGTCACGGTGCTGCGCGCGTATTGCCGCTACTTGCTGCAAACCGGCCTGCCCTTCAGCCAGGGTTACATCGCTCAGGTGCTGGAGAACAACGCGCCGATTTCCAGGCTGCTCGCCGACCTGTTCACGGTGCGCTTCGATCCGCAGCTTCAGCCCGCCGTTCGTGCCCGGGCGCTCGCGCGCCTCGGCCGCGACCTGCTCTCCGCACTCGAGGAAGTCACCCGCTCCGACGAGGATCGCATCCTGCGCGCTCTGTGGAACGCGCTTTCCGCCACGGTGCGCACCAACGCCTTTCAGCCCTGCGCCTCGGGCCAGCCGAAGGAATACCTGTCCTTCAAGATCGAGAGCCAGCAGCTGCGTGAATTGCCGCTGCCGAAACCGCTGTTCGAGATATTCGTGTTCTCGCCGCGCATGGAAGGCGTGCACTTGCGCATGGGTCACGTGGCCCGCGGCGGCATTCGCTGGTCCGATCGGCGCGAGGACTTCCGCACCGAAGTATTGGGGTTGATGAAAGCGCAGCAGGTAAAGAACACCGTCATCGTGCCGGTCGGCGCCAAGGGCGGATTCGTCGTGAGGCGCCTGCCTGCCGAGCGCGAGGCGCAGCAGGCCGAGGTGATCGCCTGCTATCAGACGCTGATTCGCGGACTCTTGGATGTTACCGACAATATCGTCGATGAGAAAATCGTCCCGCCCCGCAATGTGGTTCGCCACGACAAGGACGACGCCTACCTGGTGGTTGCGGCCGACAAGGGCACCGCCACGTTCTCGGACATCGCCAACGCGATTTCCCAGGAATATTCCTTTTGGCTCGGCGACGCTTTTGCCTCCGGCGGATCGGCAGGCTACGACCACAAGAAGATGGCGATCACGGCGCGCGGCGCGTGGGAATGCGTCAAGCGCCATTTCCGCGAGGTCGGCCTGGACATCCAGGCGCAGAACTTCTCGGCATGCGGCATCGGCGACATGGCAGGAGACGTATTCGGCAACGGCATGCTGCAATCGCCGCACATACGTTTGCTTGCCGCGTTCAACCACCAGCACATCTTCATCGATCCGCAGCCCGACGCCGGGCGCTCCTTCGCCGAACGCCAACGCCTGTTCAGGTTGCCGCGCTCTTCCTGGGAAGACTACTCGCGCAAGGCCATTTCCAAAGGCGGCGGCGTGTACTCGAGATCCGCCAAGAACCTTTCGCTGTCGCGCGAAGCGCAAACTCTTCTGGAACTTCCGGCGCAGGCGACGCCGAATGAAGTGATCAAAGCTATTTTGAAGGCGCATGTCGATCTGCTGTGGAACGGCGGCATCGGCACGTACGTCAAGGCGAGCAGCGAAAGCCACAGCGACGTCGGAGATCGCAGCAACGATGCGGTGCGCATCGACGCGCGCGAATTGAATTGCAAGGTGATCGGCGAAGGCGGGAATCTTGGGCTCTCGCAGCTCGGCCGCATCGAGTTTGCCCGCCGCGGCGGCCGGCTCAACACGGATTTCATCGACAATTCCGCCGGCGTGAACTGCTCCGACGTCGAGGTCAACCTGAAGATTCTGCTGAACGGCGCGGTGCGCGCCCGCGAAATCACCCAGCCGGCGCGCAACCGGCTGCTGGTGACGATGACGGACGAAGTGGCCGGACTGGTGCTGCGCAATAATTACCTGCAAGGCCAAGCGATCAGCATGGGCGAATTCCAGACCCGGCAGTTGCTGGGCGAAAATGCCTATGTCATCCGCGCCCTCGAGCGTTCCGGCGATTTGAACCGCGGGCTGGAGTACCTGCCCAGCGACGAAGACATCGCCGAGCGGCGCCAGGCCGGCGAGGGCCTGACGCGGCCGGAACTCGCCATCGTCTTGAGCTACGGAAAAATCTGGTTCTATCGGGCGCTCATTCATTCCGATGTACCCGAGGATCCCTATCTATCCGCCGAGCTCAATCGTTACTTCCCGGCGCCCGTGCAAAAACGCTTTGCGCAGCGCATTAAACGCCATCGTCTGCGGCGCGAGATCATCGCGACTGCCATCACCAACAGCTTGATCAATCGCATGGGGCCGGTGTTTCCGGTCCGCGCACAGGACGATACGGGCGCGGATCCCGCGGCCATCGCGCGCGCCTACAGCATCGCGCGCGAAGTATTTGCAGTGCGCAATATCTGGGCGCAAATCGAAGCATTGGATAATCACATCCCCGCCGCCGTACAGTACACGGCAATGTTTCAAACGACGCGGCTGCTGCGGCATATGAGCTACTGGCTCTTGGAAAACCGGCGCTATGATCTGGACATCAAGCGCGCGGTCTCGCGCTACTCAGGCAAGGTGAGCGAACTGTTTCATGAATTGGCCGACGTCCTCGGCGTCACGCAGAAGGCGCGCATGAGCGCCCTGCGCTCGCAACTGGTCGAGCAGCGTGTGCCGGAGCACCTGGCGGCGCGTATCGCATCGCTCGAGGAGCTGCATAGTGCGCTCGACTTGGCGGAAGTCGCGAGGACCGCCCGCGTGCGTATCGGCTATGCGGCGCGGGCGTATTTCGACCTGGGGGAACGCATCGGGCTTACCTGGATCAAGGACCAGATCGAATCATTGCCGGCGGACGGACATTGGCAAGGCGTGGCACGCGGCACGCTGCGCGAGAACTTGTATGCATTGCAGGGTCAAATCACGCTGTCGGTGCTGAGGTGCAAGGGCCGCGAACCTGCCGCGCGGGTCGATCAATGGCTTTCCCGCCATGCCGTGACCGTCGACTCGTTGAAACGGCTGGTCGCGGATTTGCGCACCGGTTCGCCGCCGGACTTCGCGACCATTTCCGTTGCATTGCAGGCAGTCAGACGGCTCGCGCAGGACTGATGATCAAGATGCACCAGGCAAGCGGGTTCGGCGCGGACTATCTGCAGGGGCGCATCGACCGGGAAATCATGCTGGCAAGACCCATGGGAATCATCGTCGAATCGGCGGACGAGACCGGGCTCGTTCTGCGCGCGCCGCTCGCGCCGAACGCGAACCACAAGGGAACGGCGTTCGGCGGAAGCTTGTACTCGCTCGCAGTTCTGACCGGCTGGGCTTGGATCACGCGTTTTCTCGTCATACGCAAGCTCGACGCCGAGGCGGTCATACAAGAGTCGAGCATGCGCTTTCTCGCGCCGGTGCACGGCGAGATGCGCGCCAGCATCCAGATACCGGGCGGCGCCGAGATCGATAAATTTCAAAAAATGCTGGCGCGCGCCGCGCGCGGGCGAATCCGCCTGCAAGTCAACGTGCACCAAGGCACGATGCTGGCCACGGTGTTCGACGGACTGTTCGCGGCGGCGATGCGCCGTTAGGAGAAAAGCATGCCCGGAAAATTGATCTTGGTCCGCCATGGCCAGAGCACCTGGAATGTTGAGAATCTATTCACGGGCTGGCACGACGTCGACTTGAGCGATCAGGGCCGTTTGGAGGCAGTGCAAGCCGGGCGCGAGCTCGAGGCCGAAAAGCTCGAGCCCACCATCGCCTTTACGTCGGTCTTGAAGCGTGCGATCCGCACCTTGTGGATGATGCTCGAGACCACCGACCGCATGTGGATACCGATCGAGGGCAGCTGGCGCTTGAACGAGCGCCACTACGGCGCGCTGCAGGGACTCGACAAGGCCCAGACGGTCGAACGGCACGGCGAGGCGCAGGTCAAGCTCTGGCGCCGCAGCTACGATGTGCCGCCGCCGTCCTTGAGCCTGGATGATCCGCGGCATCCGCGCTTCGATCCCCGCTACGCCGGTGTCGATCCGACCTGGCTGCCGGCGGCCGAATCGCTGAAGGACACGCTGTCGCGCGTGCTGCCTTATTGGGAAAAGCGCATCGTGCCCGAGCTGCGCGCCGACAAGAACGTGCTCATCGTCGCACACGGCAACTCGCTGCGCGCGCTGGTGAAGATGCTGGATATGATGTCGGAAGCCGATATCGTGGAATTCAACATCCCCACGGGCATCCCCATCCTGTACGAGCTCGACGCACAGCTGCAGCCGGTCTCACGGCGTTTCCTCGGTGATCCCAACGCGGTGAGCGCGGCGCAAGAGGCCGCTAAGAATCCGCGGCCACGGTCACCTTGATGCCGGACAGCGCTTCGGTGAAGTCCACCTGGCAGGAGAGCCGCGAGGTCTCCGGGCGAAAGTCCGGCAGCTCGTTCAGCAGCTCGAGTTCGTCGCTCTGCCTCTTCGGCAGCAGCGCGACCCATTTCTCGTCGACGTAGATGTGGCACGTGGCGCAGGAGCAAAGACCTCCGCAAATCGCTGCGACTCCATAGTCGAGTTCCCGCAGGATCTCCATGATCTTCAATCCGGTCGCTGCTTCGATCTCGTGCTCTTTACCGTCGCGATCCACCACAATCATCCGCGCCATCAAATACTCCGTTGCTGCCCTCGCCGGGCGCTAGGCGGCGTAGTGTGCCGGAAGGCGCAGCCGCGCGTCGAGCAATCTCGCACGCTCGGCGAGGCCCTTGCCGCCATTGCCCTGCTCGCCCAGCACGTTCAGGTAAAGGTGGCTCCAAAGCAGGCACACGTAGTCGTACAGCCAGAGAAACAGCCTGAAGCGGCGCCAATGGATCGGTGCAGGCGTGTTTTGCAGGTAGTCGGTCAGCAGGCTCCATTGGCTGCCCGCGTCGAAATCATTGTTTGCGCTCCAGCCCGCGAGATCCCATAACGGATCCGCGACATGGGCGTATTCCCAATCGAGCAACATCAAGGAGTCGGCGCCTCGTATCACATTCATCGCATGCAGGTCGCTGTGGCACACGACGCCGGGAAAGAGCGGCGGCTTGGAAATCTCTTCCGCGCGGTCGATTGCCGCAGCGCGCAGCGCGAGGTCGCGGGGAGACCCGCTTCTTTGCGACAGGGCCGCGCCGTAGATTGCGATCCACTCGAGCGGGCTGACCACGCGCGGCGGCGTAGGAGCGGCGAGGGCGTGAACTCGGCGCAGCAGCTCGGCGATACCGCGAATGTTTTCGGCAAATTCGCTCTCCTCGGCGAGCCAAGGCCGTCCTGCGACCCAGCGAGCGAGCACGGCGCCGCGGGCATCCGAAAACACCACGCGCGGCGCAAGACCTGCCGTGCCCGCCGCTTCGAGCACCCGCAGCTCCCACGCTCGATTCATCCCCAGCTTCGGACCGTGTTCGGCCGCGACCTTCAATGCATACGCGGCGCCGCCGCGCGTGACTTTGTAGGTTTCGCCCAGTAACCCCGAACCCAGCGGCTGTACGTGCACGCTTCCCGCGCCGGGTACGATTGCGCGGCACAGCTCCTCGACCTCAGGCGGCTGCATACACTTGGGATGGCAGACTGCGGCGCCATTCGCGCATGCCGATCACGCACAAGACCACATAGACGCCGTAAAGCAGCATGGTCAGGTACAGATGACGGGTGAAATACAGGCATAGGCTGACGGAATCGATCACCAGCCACCAGTACCAATTCTCGTAGACCTTGCGTGCCACCAAGAATGTCGTGAAGACACTGGACCAGGTGAGCATGGAGTCGATGAAGGGATTGGCGGCGGGAGTGTATCGCGCCAGAAAAAAAGCATTGACGGCAGCCATGGCGGCTATCCCCGCCAATGCCAGCGCATGCCGGAGCAGAGGCCATCGCGACACCGCGAGCGCGCATCCTTCCCGGCCATGCTGCCACTGCCAGAAGCCATAGACCGCCATGGCCGCAAAAAAGGCCTGCAACGCCGACTCCATGTACAGGCGTGCCGAGAAAAACACCCACACATAGAGAGCCGAACCGGCGAACGCGGCGATCCAGCAGCTCAACCGCTGTCCGATCGCAAGCAGCACGTAGGCCAGTGCGAGCGCCGCCGCCAACGGCTCGACCCAGCTCGTAGCGTGCCAGGCGCTTACGAGTTGGAGCGACAGGTTGTGAATCACGTTCGGCCCGAATCCGGCGGCGCGAGTCTCGGAAGCACCTTCATCACAAAAACAAGTTGTGCGGGATTCGCCGCCGAACGGCTCATTTCCTCGGTCAGAACGTTCATCACCTGATCCAGCGGACCCCAAATTTGAGTCGCTAGGGCGTTGGTCTTCACGACGAGACCCGCATGCGTATTCAGGCGATCGATGAAGGCCTGGATGGGCGGGCGATATTCTCCGGTCAACGGATACATGCTGATTTCGATGGCTGCGCGCATTTGAATTACCTGCTCCCTACGCCGGTATTAACCGGGTCAGGTTCAACGGGTTCGCAAAATTCACCGAGGATTCGATGTTCCGCGTCTCAGGCCTTTTCAGGCCACCCCAAGGTTCATAGAAGTGTAGCCTGCCGGACCGATGCGTGCAAAACTTGGGCGCAGCTAAAGGAGGCTGTCTTGCGCATTTTTCAGGTAGACGCGTTCACCGCAACCCGCTTCACCGGTAATCCCGCAATCGTCGTGCTCGATGCGGACGGACAAAGTGACGTCACCTTGCAGGCGGTTGCTCGCGAATTCGCACATGCCGAGGTGGCTTTCGTGCTCGCGGCCGATGCCGCGGACCACGATGTGCGGCTGCGTTTTTTCAATGCACGCAAGGAGTCGCCTTTTGTAGGACATGCCACGGTGGCCGCGCATGCCGTGCTCCTGGCGTTAGGCAGGCGCGGCACGGGAGTTTGCCGTCAACACTCCGGCACGGGGATCGTCGAGGTCGGCGCCCAGGTGGAGCCGCGCGCGACGGGAACGGAGCCGGTGATCGAATTTCGCCAAACGATGCCGGAGTTGGATGCGCCGCTGCCGTTCAAGACCACGCTGCGGGTCGCCGAGGCGCTCAAACTGCCGGCCACCCAATTGCACGAAGTCATGCCGGCGCGAATCGCGCGCAAGGGGAGCAGCCGGCTTCTCGTGCCGATCGCAGATCACCGCATGCTGGAAAACCTTGCGCCGAATTTCGAGACGCTGCTGTCGTTGGGCAGCGAGCTCGGTACGGAAGGCTTCTTTTTGTTCGCCGTCAATCGCGATTCCGACGAGATTTGGACTGAATCGCGCATGTTCTGCCCGGCGCTCGGGCTTCCCGAAGACCCGGTCAGCGGCAACGCGCATGCGATGCTCGCGGCTTATCTATGGGATCTAGGCCAGTTCGGAAAAAAATCCACCACGTTCATCGGCCGGCAGGGCTACCAGATGAAACGCCCCGGGCAGGTCAGAGTGCGTCTTGAAGTCGACAAGGGCAGCATGATCGCCGCCCACATTGCCGGCACGGCAACCATCATCAGCGAAGGCACTCTGGCCCTATAGCCTGCGGCTATGATTTGGCAACGGGCGCGGAAAGGTCCAGCTTCAACGTCGCCGCCACCGCCTCGATCTTTGTCCTGACGCTCTGCGCCGCGTCGACGGCTTCCTCCATGTTGCCGGCGGCGAAAGCAGCCTGTGCCTTGGACCACAACGAACCCGCATCGCTCGAGGCGGATCGGGCCGCGTCAAGGTCGATACCCGCCGCGGCCTTCTTATTGGATTTCTTGCCCAATTCATCGATGCGCTTCTGGACCGCGGTCATGTAGCCCGGCACGCTGCCGGCGAGCGCAGTCCACTTGTCATTCAGCGCCTTGAGCACCTCGTCCTTTTTTGCGGCGGCAGCGGTGGCCAGCGACTGCGCGGCATCCAGCACAGCGGGAGCTCCGGCCACGACGGCGGCGTAATCCTTCTTGTCGAACGAGGCCTTCAGCTCGTCCAATCTGGTCTGCACGGCCATCAGCTGTTCGGGAATGTATTTCTTCGCCTCATCCGAAGCGGCGGTCACGGTCTGCTGAATGGCGGCAATCAGCCTCTCCGCGGGTACCTTTTGCCCGGCGCATGCCGCCAGCGCGATGGCGGCCACGGACGCGAGGACGAGATGACCGATGCGCTTGCTCAGTTGCATGGGGATTCTCCGAATTCGAAAATTGACGCCGCGGCTCGAGATTTTAGCTCAATTCGCGCCGCGCGCGGTCCAGCCACTCAGCCTGCGCCCGGCGATAGTGGGCGGGACCGAGTTTGGCGCCGTCCAGCAGGTCTTTCAGAATGCGCCGTGCTTCTTGCAGCTTGCCGCGGCGCTTGAGCAACAGGCCGTATCGAAAGCGGGCTTCGGCGCCCGGAAATCCGGGTGCAATGAGCGCGTACTGACGCTCGGCCTCATCCAGCGCATCCTGCGCCTCCAGCGTCCGCGCATACAGGAGCTGCGCGTCAGCCGATTTGAAATCCGGATTGTGCTGTGCCAGCGACTCCAGCGTGGCACGTGCGGCGGCAAAGTCCTGTTTGCCGAATTGCGCCCTGGCGAGGCCGGCGAGCAGAGTCGGGTCGAATTCAAACACACCTTTGAGCCCGCCCCGGTACACCTCGATGGCTTCATCCAACTGACCCCGTTCGAACAGTTCCTCGCCCAGGCGGCGGCGTGCATCGACATTCCCGGAGATTTCGACTTCCGCGGCCGCCCGGCGCAAGTCCCGATTCGGGTCCATCATGCGCTGCATGCCCGATCGGGCGCGGCGCGCAGTGCGGCCGCCGAACAATTCCGGCAAAACCTCGGCAATCAGATAGGCGAGCGAACCGATGCCCGGCAGCAGCCCAATGGCAAGGATCCAGAGCATGTTTCTGCCGGTTCTGATCACGTGCACGATGAGCGCGGCTTGGATCAGCAGCGAAAGGATTGAAAACGGTAGCAACGGCTTTGGACCCCGAGCGCACGCGCCATCAGGCGAAGCCTACTATTGTAGCGAGAAACTAGCGCTGCGCGACGCGGATGCGCCGCTGCACATCGCGGCAGGCGGAGAATCCGATGTTCGACAGGGAATATCCTAAAACGCGCTGTGAGCGTGCATCGACGGTAACTTCCATCTCGCATCCCTGGAACCCGGATGGTGCGCCCTCCTTGGGCTTTTGCGGCAGGAACCACACGTAGACCAGTTTTGTCGAGGTCTTGTCGATTTTACGCGGCTCACCGAAAGCCTCTTGCAAAACGCTCACCGGCTTGCCCACCGTGTCGGCGGCGATGCGCGGCACCGCGCGTACGGCATAACCGGAGCCGCTGCACGCGGCGAGAACCACCATGCCTGCAAGACAAGCCGCCGAAGTGAGACGCAACATAATCATCTTCCATGCCGAGCTTCAAGGGCATGCAGTCTCGCGCGCCGCCGCTTCGGCACGCCGCCGCTCACGTCGCAGAATAGGAATCTTCGCACCGCGCTTGCCGCTTATGTAAATGCAATGCGTGCGTCATGCCGCGCGGCAGATCCTCGGCATGATGAACGGCGGCAACGACGGTCAATCGGCGCTGCATCAGGCGCTCGAGCAAACGCTTCATCGCCGCCCGCTGCTTGGGATCAAGGCCCGTAAGCGGCTCGTCCAATAAAAGGATATGCGGATCCGCTGCCATGGCACGCGCGAGCAGCGCGCGCCGCAGTTGTCCGTAGGACAACTCGCGCGGCCGGTGCTTCGCCGCGTTCAGCAGCGTGAAGAACTTGAGCCCGCGCCGTGCGCTTCTTGCGTCCGCCGCCCTCATCGGCTCCGCAAGGCCGATGCTCGAATGCCGCCCGCTCGCCACCAGTTCCAGCAAGGTGACATCCACGTCATACAGGCTTTGCAATTCGGGCGATACGTAGCCCACGCACTTTTTCCATTCGGAAATCGGTGCACCGGAGGGCAGTCCCGCCCGCGCGATTTTTCCGCCCGCCGCGGGGAATAAATCGCCATACAGAAGCTTCAGGAAACTGGATTTTCCCGCGCCGTTGGCGCCGAACACGGACCAATGCTCGCCGCGCCGCAGCTGCCAATTTACCGCGCGCAGCACCAGCCGGTACTCGACGTACAAATCGACGTCGATCAGCCGCAGCAGCACCGGTCTTGAGCGCTGCGTCCGCGAATGCGGCGGCCCTCGCCGAGCCGGCATTTCTTCTTCGGCGTCTGCCCGCAGGCGTGCCGTGTCCTCGCGCAGTAGCGGCTTGATCTTTCGGATGCGGCCGTCGCAGAGTTCGAGTAGGCAACGCGTGCCGCGCGGCACATCGGCCGCGCGGTGCGCGGTGGCAACCCAAGACATCCCTCGCCGGCGCGCAGCCCGCAGCACCCCGTCAAGCCGCCGGCGATAGCGGGAATCCAAGCCGTTATAGACTTCGTCCAACAAGAGCCAGTCGGGATTCTGCGCCAGCGCCCGCGCCAATAGGGTCAGGCGCTTCTCGCCGTAGGACAGCGACAGAAATTTGCGCGCCGCCAGCCGCGTGATTCCGCACCCGCGCAGCATGGCATTCACGCGCTCGGCTTCGGCTCGACTCAGCGGGGCGAACAGCAGCTCGGTTTGCCTGAGTCCTGTCGCCACCACGTCCCGCACGCATAGGTTCCAGTCATGGCGGACATATTTGTCCTGGCGCTCGCCGCCGAGGTAGGCCATGCGCGGCTTGGCATCCAGCAAGTCCACCGCGACGCGCCCCGCTCGGTAGGTGCGATGGGCCGAACCGCCGCGAGTCGGCGTCGGCCAGACATCGCCGCTCAATATTTTCAGCAGTTGGGTCTTGCCCGCGCCATTCTCGCCCAGCAATGCCCAACGCTCCCCCGGGCGCAGGCGCCAGGTGATGTCGCGCAAAACCCATTTGATGCCCCGCCGCACGCTTACCCCGCGCAGCGCGACGGCAAGGCGCGGCTTCACGGCCGGCGGCGCCAGATTCCGTTCAGCTCGCTGACGCGGCCCTCATGCGCCAACTTGATCAGGTGCGCCTGCAGGGTCAACCGCGCCCATTGGTGCCGATCGGCGGGCACGTCGTCGTACACCAATGGAATCAGGTCATCGAGGCAGGCTTCGGCCAATTCGCCAAGATTGCGCAGTACCTTAGCCTCGCGCGCGAGCCGGTGCGCGCGCAATGCCTCGAGCACTTTCTTGCCGTCACCCATGATGTCGCCATGACCCGGAGCGATTTTTTCGAAATCGTATGCGAACAACTTGTCTATGGAGCTCAAGTAGTCGGCCATGTTGCCGTCCGGCGGCAAGATGACCGGCGAGACGCCCTCCAGAACATGATCGCCGGTAATCAACAGCCGTTCCTCCGGCAAAAAATAGCAGACGCAGTTCGATGCATGGCCGGGCGTGCAGATCGCGATCAGTTCGATATCGCCCAGCTTCAAGAGCTCGCCGTCGGCCGGCTGCTTCTGCGGCGCGAAGCTTTCGTCTTGCCGGCCGTCGCGCGGCGGCGGCAGTCCGATGAGGGTTGCTCGCGTGCGCCGGGCGAGTTCCGCGGCCAGCGGCGAGTGATCGCGATGCGTGTGCGTGGCCACCACCCAGCGAATGGGCGCGCCCGCCGCGGCGAGAATGGCGTCCAAGTGCCGGGCATCATCGGGTCCGGGGTCGACAACCGCGACCTCGCGCTCGCCCAACAGGTAGGTATTCGTTCCGGGACCGGTCATCATGCCGGCATTGCCGGCCACAATGCGCCGCACTCCTCTGGCCAAGGAGCGGCACGTTCCGGGAGCGAGTTGAGGTCTGGCGTGCAACGATGCACATGATACCTCGCACGGCAAGATTAATTTTTTGAGGAATCGATGAGTCAGTGATGCTCGTCGCACTTTGAGACAGTTGCGATGGGCGACAGAGCCGCTACACTGGGGGTCATGTCTAAGTCGCCGAACGCCCGACGGATAGGAGGACCACTCTCCTGGGATCAGCTTTCGCGTCCGGATGCCGAACAATGCCAGCGATTTTTGGCGGAGTCGCTTTCCCTGCTGTTGGGAGATGTGCTGCGCGCCATTTTGTCGGATGCCAGCCCATCGGTGGCCGCGGACGAGTCGGCGATCGAGCGCTACCGCAATCTCGCCGATTCGTTGGCCGACGGCGAATCGCGGCGCCGCACCGGCCTTGGCCTCACGCGCGCGGGGCTTGCGAAGCGGTGCGTCACCTGGCTGAAATTGCTGCTGACCCCGACGCCAAATGCCCCATCCACGGCGGCCATGCGTGAATTTGTCGATGCGCTCGGCCTGTTTCCGGCCCTTTTCGACAGTGATCCTTCCGCGCGTTCGCGCAGGGCACGACTAACCTGGCTCCTAACCCATGATAGGCGCCTGGATGCCAGCACCCGGGAAGCGGCCACGGCCCTCATTGAGGCTTGCGAGCATTTAGGGGTTTTACTGTGGCCTGATGCGGAGACCGCCTGACGCAAGTCCGTGCGTAGTGCCATTCTCCGCGTATAATAAGAGGTTAACCTTTTCGTTAGGCGGGGCATTGAGTGCAGAAATCATCGGTTCCGAAAACAGAAGTTTCCGATCCCAAGCCCGAAGCCGGAGCAGCGCTCCCGGCCGATAAATCGCGTTTTCGATTTCAAAAATTATTGCAGCCGTTTGCCGTGAAGCCCGGCGTCGCGACGCCGGTAGTTTGGTTCCTGCTTGATTGGCTGGTTCTCGGCGCGGCGCTCGCCACCTTGCTGGTGGCGGAATCCTGGTGGGTGAAAGTTTTTGCCTCCTTGGTGGCAGCCTTGTGGATCGCCCGCCTGTTCGTCATCGGTCACGACGCCTGCCATGGCTCCTATACGCCGAACAAAACCTTGAACAAATGGATCGGCCGGATCGCCTTCCTGCCTTCGCTGACGCCGTTCAGCCTCTGGGAGATCGGCCACAATCTCGCCCACCACGGCTTCACCAATTTAAAGGGGCGCGACTACGTTTGGACGCCCTTCTCGCCCGCGGAATTCGCCAAGCTGCCCGGAATACGCCGGCTGCTGGAACGCATCTATCGCAGCGGCTTTGGCCAGGGCATCTACTACATGATCGAAATGTGGTGGAAGAAATTGTTTTTTCCGGGCCGCAAGCACGTTTCCGCGCGGCGCATCAGCTATACCTGGGACAGCCTGCTGGTGGCGGGCTTCGCTGCAGTTTGGGTCGGCGGATTGGTGGTGTGGGGCATCTACAGCGGCCGGTCGATTTGGTCGCTGCTGATATTCGGCTTCGTCATCCCCTTTTTCATATGGAACTGCCTCATGGGGTTCGTGATCTACGTGCAGCACACGCATCCGCGGGTAGCCTGGTATGAACGGCGCGATCAGTGGACCGCCAACGCCGGTTACGCGACGACCACGGTGCACATCAAGCTCATTCGACCGCTCGACGGCCTGATCCATTACATCCTCGAGCACGGCGCGCACCACGTGAACATGGGAATTCCGCTTTATCGCCTGAAAGAGGCTCAGGCGAAGCTCGCCGCGACCCTCGACGAGCGGCTGAACTCCGAAGTGTTCACATGGCGTTACTACTGGAACACGGTGCGCCGCTGCAAGCTGTACGATTTCGCCCAGCATGTGTGGACCGACTTCGACGGCCACATCACCTCCGAACCGCAAGTTTTAGTGCGCTAAACACGCGTCGGTAAAACCGCGTCTCTAAAATCGCGCCTTGATTCCCGCGAATGCGCCGACGCTCGGCGCCAAGAATCCCACCGGAACTTCGTAGTGCCGATTCAATAGATTGTTGAGGCGGCCGTACAGCGTCCAGTGACTGCTCAAATCGTACGACGCCGACGCGTCCAGCGTCGTGTAGGGCGGCGCATTCAGCCGCTGAATCGAGAAATCCCGATTTCCGTCGACCCAGGAGCCCACCGACAGCAGGGTTGCGTTCAAGGACAATTGGCTGCTCGCCTGCCACGCCGCGCTCAAGCTGCCCTTGTGCTTGGGCCGGCGGAGCAGTTCCTCGTGTGCTATTTCGTCGGTCGCCTGCGTGTAGGTGTAGTCCAGCCGCAGGCTAAACGTCTTGAATGGCTGATAGGCTACGAAGCTTTCGACCCCTTGCGTGACGGCACGTCCCACGTTGATATCCGTGGTGAAATCCGCGCTATCAGCAATCAAATTTTTGATGTTGTTGCGAAAGTAGGTCGCGCCGAATCGCAAGGCATCGCCGCCCAACGCCTGCTCGAAACCCAAATCCCAGCCGACGCTGCTTTCCGGCTTCAAATTGGGATTTGCGAAGAAGAAAAAATCCGGAAAGCTCTGGAACAACTGATTCAAGGTGGGGGCCTTGAAGCCCGTACCGATGCTGGCCTTGAGTTTCGTGCCGCTCTCTTTTATGAGATAGGCCGGCGCAAAACGATAGGTCACCTTGCCGCCGAACCGGTCGTTTTCGTCGTAGCGTACGCCGATCGTATCGAACAGCCGATCCCCGAAGGCCGATTGGAGCTCGGCGTAGCCGGAATCGATGCGGGTGCCGGCCGAAATTGGCGCGGTGATTTCATCGCGCTGATGTTCGGCGCCAAGCACCAGTTTCTCATCGGCCGCCAACCGGATGATTCCCTGCCAGTCGAATTTGACGCGCTCGCCGAAGGCATCGCTGCGCGGAAACTCCGGCGCTAAATCCGAGGATTTGATATCGCTGAACGCGGCGCCGATGGTTTGCTCCAGCTTGCCGTCGAAGGACTTCAGGTGCGCCGTGGCGCGGGCGTAGGTCTGCAGAGTGTCATTGGTGGTCTGCGTAGAATCCGGAAAGTCGGCGGGAAAATTATCCTCATTCTCGCCGGTGAGACGCAGGTGCGTATCGGTGTAGCGCGCAACTACACCCAAGTCCAAATTTTCCGTGACATCCAAGCCGAGTTTCGCCGAGGCCGTGAAGTTATCGTAGTCGTCGTCGATGCGCTGCTCGCCGGGCGCCAACAAATCCAGCGGCGTCACCGGAGTCTTGCCCGAGTGCAGATGATCGGCGTTCACGGCATAGTGAAATTGCTCCGCCGAGCCGCTCACTCCCGCGGATTGGTTGAAGGTATCGAACGATCCGCCTTCCACCGCGGCGTTGAATTGCGCCGGTCCTGAGCCGCTTTTGGTGATGATGTTGATCACCCCACCGATCGCGTCCGAGCCATAGAGGCCGCTCTGCGGCCCGCGCAATACCTCGACCTTCTGAATATCCTGGGTGAGCGAGTGCGCGAAATCGAAGGCGCCGCCTGAATTGCTGGGATCGCTGACGTCGATGCCGTCGATCAGCACCTTGGTGTGGTTGGAATTCGTGCCGCGCATGAACACCGAAGTTTGCCCGCCCGGACCGCCGGTTTGGATCAGGCTCAAGCCCGGCACGTCCTTCAGCGCGTCAGGCAACGTTTGCAGCTGCCGCGCGGCAATATCGTCCGCCGTCACGACCGTGACGCTGCTGGCGACCTGCTCCTCCGGCGTCGGAATGCGGGTCGCGGTCACGACGATGGTGTCGGGCCGATCTTCCAAATCGGCCTGAGCCACGGCGGCCAAGCCGGACAGCGAAACGATCAACAGCGGCAATCGAAATAAGGGTGTGCGCACGAAATTCTCCTGGTTTGGGGCCAAGAGCCGGCGCGCGAAAGCATCTGTTTTTGAATTCTTCAATCGAGGGCTCCCGCGTCGACGACTCCACTGTCGTCGCGACGGTTTCCCCCGCAGTTATCAGCGCACCCCGGCCGGTAACAGGACGACGGCGCGAGGCGGGTTTCCTGGCTCCCGGGTCATTGCTTGCGTCCTCCTTCCCAAAGCCTCTTGAGCTTCAGTGGACTCGTGGACGTTCGCTATCCGGTCACAGTTGCGGGGGCAGCCGCGGTATTGCACCGCGTTCCGATTTAAGTCCCTTGCGGGAACCTTGCGCGTGGGCGAATCATACCGATAATCACGCGGCGGTCAATGCAGCTTGGCGAGTTCAACCGCGTGATGCCGCAAGTGATCCGCCATGAAGGTCTGGATGAAATAGTAGCCGTGATCGTAGCCCGGTTGCATGCGCAAGGTCAGCCGCTGGCCGGACTGCGCCGCCGCCGCGGCAAACTTTTCCGGCATCAGTTGCGACGCCAAAAATTGATCGGCGTCGCCCTGGTCGATGAGAATGGGCCCGGGATAGGGCCGCCGCGCCACCAATTCCGTGGCATCGTGCTCGCGCCACGTCTCGATATCCGGTCCCAGATAGTTTGCGAATGCCTTCTTGCCCCAGGGCGCCTGCATGGGTGCCGCAATGGGCGAAAACGCCGACACCGATCGATACAGCTCCGGATTGCGCAGCCCCAGGGTGAGTGCGCCGTGGCCGCCCATGGAATGGCCGAATATTCCGATCGCACCCGGACGCGCGGGTAGATGGGCCGCCACGATCTTCGGCAGTTCCCGCGTGACATAGCTGTCCATGCGATAGTGTTGCGACCATGGAGCTTGCGTCGCATCCAGATAAAACCCGGCCGAATACCCAAAGTCCCAATTGTCGGCATCGCCCGGGATGCGCGGCTCGCGCGGGCTCGTGTCCGGCGAGATCAGCATGAGACCCAGCTCTGCAGCGGACTTCTGCGCGTGCGACTTTATGCAGAAAGTTTCTTCGGTGCAGGTGAGTCCCGACAGAAAATATAGCACCGGCACCGTGCCCGTCTTGGCCTGCGGCGGCAGATAGGCCGCGAATTTCATCGGGCCGCGGGTTTCGCGCGACTCGTGCCGATAGAATCGCTGCACGCCGCCATAGCAGCCATGCTCGGAAATCAGCGTCAGTGAACTCACGGCAACACCACGACGCTGCGGATCGACTCGCCGGAATGCATCAGATCGAATGCGTTGTTGATGTCGTTCAACGGCATCTTGTGCGTGATGAGATCGTCGATGTTGATCTTGCCGTCCATATACCAATCGACGATCTTCGGCACATCGGTGCGGCCGCGCGCGCCGCCGAAGGCGGTGCCCTTCCACACGCGACCGGTCACCAGTTGAAACGGCCGCGTCGAGATTTCCTTGCCCGAGCCGGCGACGCCGATGATCACCGATACGCCCCACCCTCGATGGCAGCACTCCAGGGCCTGGCGCATGAGATCGACATTGCCGACGCATTCGAAACTGTAGTCGGCGCCGCCGTCGGTGAGCGCCACCAGATGAGCGACCAGATCGCCGCCGACCTCCTTCGGGTTGACGAAGTGCGTCAGGCCGAATTTTTCGGCCAGCGCCTTGCGGCCGGGATTCAAATCGACGCCGATGATTTTATCGGCGCCGACCATGCGTGCGCCCTGCACCACGTTGAGACCGATGCCGCCCAAGCCGAATACCACCACATTGGCGCCCGCTTCCACCTTGGCCGTGTTGATCACGGCACCAATGCCCGTCGTCACGCCGCAGCCGATGTAGCACACCTTGTCGAATGGGGCATCCTCGCGGATTTTCGCCACCGCAATCTCCGGCAGCACGGTGAAATTCGAAAACGTCGAGCAACCCATGTAATGATGCACGAGATCCTTGCCGATCGAAAATCGGCTGGTGCCGTCCGGCATCAGTCCCTTGCCCTGGGTGGCACGGATCGCGGTGCAAAGATTCGTCTTCCGCGACGTGCAAGACTTGCATTGCCGGCATTCGGGCGTGTAGAGCGGAATGACATGATCGCCCTTGCGCACCGAGGTGACGCCGGCACCGACGTCCACCACGATTCCGGCGCCCTCGTGGCCCAAAATGGCGGGAAATAAGCCCTCAGGATCCGCCCCTGAGCGGGTAAACTCGTCCGTATGACACACGCCGCTGGCCTTGATCTCCACCAAGACTTCGCCTGCTCTCGGGCCGTCCAGATCCACGGTGAGGATTTCGAGGGGCTTACGGCTTTCAGTGGCTACGGCGGCTTTGGTTTTCATTTGCGGATTTTGCCATGAATATTGAATTTACGTCGAACGAGGCGCGAGTCATCGGGTGTCTGATCGAAAAGGAAATTACCACGCCCGATCAGTATCCGCTGTCGCTCAATGCTCTCACCAATGCCTGCAATCAAAAGACCAACCGCGATCCGGTGCTCGACTTGAGCGAGGCCGAGGTACAGCAATCGGTCGACTCGCTCATGAAAAAACACATGGTCAGCGACAAGTCTGCCGGCTATGGCGGGCGCGTCACGAAATACAAGCATCGTTTCTGCAACACCGAGTTCGGATCCTTGAAGTTCACCAAACAGGAACTCGGCATCATTTGCGTGATGCTGCTGCGCGGTCCGCAAACGCCCGGCGAGCTGCGTTCGCGCACCAATCGGCTGTGCGAGTTCGCGGACGCCGAAGCGGTCGAGGCCACGCTGCGCAACCTGATGAGCCGCGAGGATGGCCCCTTCATCGCGCGGCTGCCGCGGGCGCCCGGCGCGCGCGAATCGCGCTATGCGCATTTGTTCTCGGGAGCGCTGGAATCGGCGCCCGAGCCGGAGACTGCCGCCCCCGCGGACGCCGCAGGCACATCGGGCGCGCCCACCTTGGCTCAGCGTGTGAGCGCGCTCGAGGAGTTGGTGGAGCAGCTGCGCGCGAAGGTCGATGCACTGAGCCGCCCTTAAGGGCTTGAGTCAGGCGGGCACGCCCTTCCCTAGTTCGCCGCCGTGGTTTTCGCGATGCCCTCGCGCTCCTGCAGCCATTTGTCGAAGGCATCGATGTCCGAGGCTCGCATGCCGTTCGCGGAAGTTCGATGGCCTTGCAGCCAGGCCTGCATGGTCGCCATCATTTTGTCCGCCAGCGGGCGCGCGTGGAAGAACAGTTCCATATAAGCGGCCTTGGCATCATCCAAGTGATCGGTGCCCATGTACGCCTCGCCGCGATATTCAATGGCTTCTTCCAGATCGGGCTTGAGCGCCAGCGCATGGTTGTAATCATCGACGGACTCGCGGTATGCGCCGAAGTGCAGATGGATGAAGCCGATCTTGTTCCAGGCATCGTACATGTCGTTCTTGTTGCGCAGCACTTCCGTGAATTCCTCCAGCGCTCGGCCGTAGGTGTCCTCCAGCTTCGACTGCGCCTTGGCCTTCTTCTCGGGATCCGTGGCCTTGGCGATCGTATCTTCGAGTTCATGCGCCTTCAGCATGCTTTTCATGGCCGCGGCATAGGCTTTCGCCGCCGCCTTGTCCGGCTTGACCTCCGCCGGCGCGGAGGGAATCTCCTCGGCCTGCTGAGTACGGCCGGCGCTGCCCGTGATCGGCGGGATGCCGCCGCCCGGATAGCCCTGCGCAAGAGCCCATGCGGCGGGGAACTCGGCGGCGAGCAGTATCAGGCAAGCCAAAAAAATGCGGCGCATTTCGCCCCCTAGGCGGTAAGGTATCTATGCAATACTAAAGTATATGAACAATAATATTAGAGTCTTAATTCCCTGCGCGCTGATGATTTTATCGCAGCCCGCCTGGTCCGCTAAACCCTTGAGCATGCCGGAGATCCTGAAGGCCTCCAGCCCCGCCGATTGGCGTCCTCTGGATCCGAACAACACCTTGTACGTGGAACTACCCGCAGGCCGCGTGGTGATGGAATTGGCGCCCGCGTTCGCACCGTTGCATGTGGCCAACATCAAGACCCTGGCGCGTGCCGGATACTTCAATGGGCTTGCCGTCATCCGCGAGCAGGACAACTACGTCGCGCAATGGGGCGATCCTGAGAATCGCCATCCGCTGCCGTCAGGGATAGGCAAGGTGGCACCCGAATTCGATTCCGCAATGCCGGCGCACATGAACTTCAGCAAATTGCCGGATGGCGATGTGTATGCCCCCGAAGTAGGCTTCAGCGACGGTCTGCCGGTGGCGCGCTCGGCCGCGCTGCACAAAGTATGGCTGGCGCACTGTTACGGCATGGTGGGCGTCGGCCGCGACTTGGACGCGATGAGCGGCAGCGGCGCCGAGATGTACGTGGTCATCGGCCACGCGCCGCGGCATCTGGACCGTAACGTCGCGCTGGTCGGCCGCGTGCTCAAAGGCGTGGAACTGCTCTCTGCCCTGCCGCGCGGCAGTGCGGAGATGGGCTTCTACACCAAGACCGAAAAACCCCTGCCGATCAAGTCGATTCGCGTGGCCGCGGATGTTCCGGCCGCGGAGCGATCGAATCTCGAGGTGATCCGCACCGATACGCCCACCTTTGCCGCGCTGGTTGAATCGCGCCGCAACCGCCCGGAGGATTTCTTCAAGGTACAGGCCGGCCGCATCGACCTGTGCAATGTGCCGATCCCCGTGCGCGAGCGTCCTGCGCAGGGCGCGAGCGGCAAATAGCGCCTTAACGCCCGAGCTAGTTGTCGCGCGCTCCCGCCTGATAGTCCGGACGGCACAGCTCGTTCTCCATGGTGCGCGCCCGGTCGACAATGCGCGCCAAGCGGCTGGTCAGCACGTTCAGCGTCACGCCAATGGCGGAAATCAGGAAAATCGGCATCAGCGCCACTTGAATCAGGTGCGCCACATCGCTCGCCTGCGGAAATAGCGCGTTCACCACTTCACCGCGCCGAAGTACCACGTCGCCAAGATCACGAAACCGAAGCCGATGCGGTACCAGGCGAACACTTTGAAGTTGTGGGCGCTGACATAGCGCAGCAAGGCCCGAACCGCGATCATCGCGCTGATGAACGAGGCAATCGAGCCCACGCCGATGACCGCCAGGTCATTGACGTTGAGCAGATGGCGCGACTTGTAGAGCTCGAGCACGGTCGCGCCGAAGATGGTGGGAATGGCGAGAAAAAACGAGAACTCCGTGGCCGCCGGACGGGACAGTCCGCGCAGCAATCCCCCCATGATGGTGGCGCCGGAGCGCGAGGTGCCGGGAATCATGGACACGGTCTGCGCGACGCCGATCCACAGCGCATCCGATGGCTCGATGGCATCGACGTTCTCGACCCGCGCGGCGCGCTTGCGGCTCTCGATCATCAAAATGATGATGCCGCCGACGATGAACGCGGTAGCGACCGGCACCGGCGCGAACAAATACTTCTTGATCTTAGCGATGAAAATGACGCCGATGACGGCGGCCGGCAGAAATGCCAGCACCAGATTCAAAGTGAAAAGCTGCGATCGGCGCTCGCGCGGCAGCGTCGCGATCACGGTCCAAAGCTTCTGACGGTACAGCCAGCAAATCGCCAAGATAGCGGCAAATTGAATGACGATCTCGAACACCTCGCCCTTCTCGTCGTTCCAATTGAGGAGGCTCCCGACCACGATCAAGTGCCCGGTGCTGGAGACCGGCAAGAACTCGGTCAGCCCCTCGACCACCCCTAATATCAAGGCCTTGATCGCAACTGTGAGATCCATTTACCCGCCGATGTGACCGACTTCGTTAATCGCGCACAAAGAAACGCCCCGGCCGCGGTGAAGCGGTCGGGGCGTTATACCAATAATATTACTTGCTTGCCGCAGGAGCAGCGGTGGAAGCCTTCTTGTGCTTCTTGGCGCTGTGCTTGTGGGACTTGGCGGAGGCCGCAGGGGCCGAGCTGTCGGAAGCGGCCGGTGTGCCGGTCTTCGGCGCATCCGCAGCCATGGAAGCGGCGGCTAAACCTAAGGCCAACAAGGCGGTGCTAATCAGGGTCGCAGTCTTCTTCATGAGATCTCCAAACGGTGGTGGGGGCTTTCAGCGCTGCGAAGAATACGACGGAATCGGGCGTTTGGGGCGAGATGACGATCATTTCACAATGGATGGTTGCCGCAATGTCCGGGTCTTGCGCACATGCCACACCAGGTAGCCGACCACCGCAATATTCGCCAGCAAGATCAGCACCTTGCCGATGGTGGGCCGGAAGAAGATTTCCCAGGCCTCGAGCGGAACCAGGGAAGCGGTAATGATGGTGGTCAGCCATTCACCCCAACGCTTCTCCATCCATAAGCTGATGCCCTCGACCGAGAAAATCGCCGCGTAGGCCAGCGTCACGATGCGCAATGCATAGATTCGCGACACGCTCAAACCGCTGAACCACTCCAGCAATTGCCCCACGATGCGATGCTCCAATCCATAGGGCCGCGTCTGCGCCCAGGAAAGCAGCTTCGCAGCCAGTGACGCATCGCGCAGGCGCAGTTCCCCATAGGCGACGCCCAACAGCAGCAGCACCTTGACCAGCTTGTAAAGGGCGATAGTGCGCAGTACGCCAAAGCGCCGCTTGCGCGCCTGCTCGGCCGGGATGGTCATGTATTTTTAGGCCTGACCCGCTGGCGGCTGAAAGTCCAGCGTCGCATCCAGAAGCGCGGGAATGTCGAACACCGCACGCTCATTATCCAGTACCAGAGGAGCGACCCCTGCGGCGGCCACCAATGCGGCCGGCACTTGGATGCGATCATGATCGCGGGTGACGGTCCAAGTCTCCAAACGCTTATCCTGAAACGCCAGGTTGAGCGCTCCCCAACGCAGCAACGCGGCACGCGCCAGCGGGGTATCCCCACCCCAATGCCGCTGTGCCAACGCCATCGCAGATCCGGCCGCGATCTCGCCGTGCGGCAGGGTCATCAGATCCTGAATGTACTTCACCATTTCGTCCGGCGGTACGTTCAAGGAGAGATAGGGCGCCATCTCGTTCATGACTTCATTTTAAGTCGGATTCTCCAAGCTGAACATGGCATTCTCGTCATCATAGGCAAACGCCTCGGCGTATCTGCCCCAGCTCACCACCGCCCTCAGGCTCCGTTCCGCCGCGTCCTCGTCCATAAAGTCCTCCAATTCGTCGATAAAGCGGCTCTTTCGCGCGGAATGAGAGGCCCGCTCATCCAGAACCCTTCGCACGTGGGCGGCCAGCGGCACATAGGTCAATAAATGCCGTGTGAATATGCGTTTTCGCTCATCGAGCGCGCTGTGAGCGAAGGCCTTGCCATCCTCGGTCAGCTTCAAATCGCCGCCTTCCAGCTCTGCGAAGCGCAGCATCTGCAGGGTTTCCGCCACGGGGAACAGCTCGTCGATTTCCATGGTCAGGTCCGAGGCGATCTCCGGCAGGTCCGCCTTGCCGTTGAAAGGCGCGGCGGCGACCGCTTCCATCAAGCCTGCCAGCAGGTTGGAAGAAACATGCGGCAGTACGCTGCCTATCCCTAACCCCGGGAAATTCTCCTTGCGCCCCGGAGCCCCGGCCGCGGGCCGCGCCGTCATTTCCACATAGATGCGCTCCACCAGTTCGCGGAAACTCGGATCCAAGCGATTGCGCGGCTGCGGCAGGCTTATCTTGATTTCACTCAAGATCCGGCCCGGATTGCTGCCGAACACCAGCACCCGATCGCACATCAACACCGCCTCTTCGATGTTGTGCGTCACCAAAATGACGCCCTTGATGGGCATGCGCCCTTCCGCCCACAGATCCAGGAAATCGGTGCGCAGCGTCTCCGCGGTGAGCACGTCCAGCGCGGAGAACGGCTCATCCATGAGCAAGATATTCGGGTGCACCACCAACGCCCGCGCGAAACCCACCCGCTGGCGCATGCCGCCGGACAATTCGCGCGGATAGGCAGATTCGAAACCGTCCAAGCCGATGAGGTCGATGGCCGCCAGCGAGCGCTTGCGGATTTCCGCGCGCGACATGCGCTGCGCCTCCAGCCCCAGCGCCACGTTTTCAAACACGGTGAGCCAGGGGAACAGCGCAAAACTTTGGAACACCATGGCAATGCCGGGCGCAGGTCCCGCAATCGGCTTGCCGAGGTAGTGCAGATCGCCCGCGCTGGGTTCCGAGAGTCCCGCAATCAGCCTCAATAACGTGGATTTTCCCGACCCGGATCTGCCCAACAGGCCCACGATTTGCCCCTCACGCAGCTCCAGATTCATTCCCTGCAGCACCAACAGTTCCGCGCCGTCCGGCTTGGGAAACGCCTTGCGGACATCGGTGCATTGCAGCAGCGGAGATGTTGTCATGCCGATCCCCTTCAGGTGAGCCGATACTTGCGCTCGGCGTAGTAATACAGCGGGCGCCAGAAAAACCGGTTGATGACCACCACGAACAAACTCATGGTGCCGATCCCCAACACGATGCGGTGGAAATCCCCGGCGGTGGTCGCCTCTGCAATATAGCTCCCCAAGCCCCGTGCTTGCACGTGGGTATCTCCCCAGCTTGCGAGCTCCGCCACGATGGCCGCATTCCACGATCCGCCCGACGCGGTGATGGCGCCGGTGACATAGAAGGGCAGAATTGCGGGCAGCGCCACCTTGCGCCACCACAGCCAGCCGGTGACGCTGAAGTTCGCCGCCACGTAGCGCATCTCGGCGGGAATCGAAGAGGCACCGGCGATCACGTTGAACAGGATGTACCACTGGGTACCCAGGATCATCAGCGGGCTCAAATAGATATCGGGATTCAGTTTCCATCTGACAATCCCGAACACGGCGATGGGAAACAGCAGATTGGCGGGAAAGGCCGCCATGAATTGCGCGATGGGCTGAACGATCTGCGATGCGCGCGGCCGCATGCCCACCCACACGCCGATCGGCACCCAGATGAGGCTCGCCAAGGCAATCAATACGAATACGCGCAGCATGGTGAGGGTCGCCAGGCCGCACACCTGCAGCGCTTCGCGCAGCGGCGTGTTTTGGATGAGCACCACCACGATGTGCCAGAGTCCCGCGACGACCGCGGCAACGATCAGCGCGATCCACAACCAGTCGAGCGATCGCTTCGGCTTGTGCGACAGCTCGACATCGGGTTCGTCTTTTCGCTTCACCGCGCGGCTGGTGAACATCACCGCCGCGTGGAATGCCAGCGTCGCGGCCTGAATGATGCGTGAGCGGCGCATCATGGTGAGCGCCCAGGAGTCCGGCACTCTCGCACCCGGCTCCTGCTCGACCCGGAAGCGGTCCACCCACGCCACCAAGGGCCGGAAGACCAACTGATCATAGGCCAGGATCACGATCAACATGGTCGCGATCGCCCAGCCGATGGCGGTGAGATTCTTCTGCTCGATGGCGAGCGCGATGTACGAGCCCACCCCCGGCAGCGCGACGGTGGTGTGTCCGACGCTGATGGATTCGGAGGCCACGACGAAAAACCAGCCGCCGGACATCGACATCATCATGTTCCAGATCAGCGCCGGCATGCCGAAGGGCACCTCGAGCTGCCAGAAGCGCATCCAGGGTGAGAGCCGAAACGATTCCGCGGCCTCGATGAGTTCGGTGGGAACCGTCCGCAAGGATTGATAGAAGCTGAAGGCCATATTCCAGGCTTGACTGGTGAATATGGCAAAAATGGCCGCGAATTCGGCGCCCAGAACCCGGCCCGGCGCCAGCGACATGAAGAACACGACTGTCACGGAAATAAAACCCAGAATAGGCACCGATTGCAGGATGTCCAGAATCGGTACCAGAAGCTTTCCGGCGCGCTCGCTCTTCGCCGCCCAGGTGGCATAGGTCAGCGTGAACACGAGCGACAGCGCCAGCGCCGCGAACATGCGAAAGGTCGTGCGCGCGGCATACTCGGGCAAATGCGAGGGACTCAAGGACATGGGCGTGGTTTCGAGCGCCGTCAGCGGCGCGAACAGGCCGCGCGAGGTCTCGCCCAAGAACACGATGAGCCCGATCACGACGATGAACGCCAGCACGTCCCAGCGCGTGGCGAGATCGCGCAGGAAGAGGAAGGGCTCGAAGCGTTTCATCCGCGCATTCTCTCAGGACAGACGGCGAAACAGCTAGTAGGGTAAGCGCTTCGGCACGCAGATTGTTTGCACGGGCAAGAGTCCGGAGATATGGCAAAAAGTTTTACGGCGGATACGCCGATCGTTCCGGCGGTTGAGACGCGCTTCAATCTGCTGGGCGCGTTGAGCTTCTCGCACTTCCTCAACGACATGATGCAGTCGTTGATCGTCGCGATATACCCGTTGCTCAAAGGCGAATTTCATTTGAGCTTCGTTCAAATCGGCACCATCACATTGACCTACCAGGCTTGTGCCTCCCTGCTGCAGCCCCTCATCGGCATCTACACCGACAAGCATCCGCAGCCGTATTCGCTCAGCACCGGCATGTGCTTCACGCTCATCGGCATGCTGACCTTGGCCTTCGCACCAAATTACGCCACGGTGCTCGCGGCGGCCGCCATGATCGGCGCGGGCTCCGCGATCTTTCACCCCGAGTCTTCGCGCATTGCGCGGCTGGCCTCGGGCGGTCGCCATGGGCTGGCGCAGTCGATATTCCAGGTCGGCGGCAACGCCGGCTCCGCCATGGGGCCCTTGTTGGCCGCTTGGATCATCATCCCCCAGGGGCAGCCCAGTCTGGCTTGGTTCGCGATCGCCGCCCTCCTTGCCATCGCGGTGCTGGCGCGGGTGGGTGCTTGGTACAAGCGCCGGCATATCGATCGCCCGGCGGTTCATCACGCGCCGGCCGCGCATCTTCCGGTTTCGGCGGCGCGCGTTCGTTTATCGATCGGCGTGCTCGTGCTGCTGATCTTCTCCAAATATTTTTACGTGGCCAGCATCACCAGCTATTTCAGTTTCTATTTGATCGAGAAATTTCACGTCTCGGTGCGCTCCGCCCAGATTCATCTCTTTGTGTTTCTGCTCGCCATGGCCTTGGGCACGCTGTTCGGCGGACCCTTGGGCGATCGCATCGGCCGCAAGCGGGTCATCTGGGTGTCCATCCTCGGCATCGCACCCTTTACCTTGATTCTTCCCTACGTAGACTTGATGTGGGTGGGCGTCCTGACTTTCATCATCGGCTTGATCCTGTCATCGGCATTCTCCGCGATCGTGGTCTTCGCCCAGGAGTTGATGCCCGGCAATGTCGGCGCCGTGTCGGGATTGTTTTTCGGCTTCGCATTCGGCATCGGCGGCATCGGCGCGGCAGTATTGGGCGGCTTGGCGGATCAGCACGGGATCGAATTCGTGTATCAAATCTGCGCCTACTTACCGCTGCTCGGCATGGTCGCGGCATTTTTGCCCAATATCGAGCGCCGAAACCGCTGACGCGACGTTACTCCAGGACTGCAACGTCCATAGGACGGCCTAGGGTGCGTGAACTCAAGAGAAGGCCTGGATGCCGGTCTGCGCCCTGCCGAGAATCAAGGCGTGGATGTCGTGCGTGCCTTCGTAGGTATTGACCACTTCCAAGTTCACGACGTGGCGGATCACGCCGTATTCATCGGAAATGCCGTTGCCGCCCAGCATATCGCGCGCCACGCGCGCGATATCCAGCGCTTTGCCGCAAGAGTTGCGTTTCATGATGGACGTGATTTCGACCGAGGCCGTGCCGTCGTCCTTCATGCGTCCGAGACGCAGGCATCCCTGCAACCCTAAGGTGATTTCCACCTGCATGTCCACCAGCTTTTTCTGAACCAGCTGGTTCGCCGCCAGCGGGCGGCCGAATTGCTTGCGGTCCAGCATGTATTGGCGGGCGGTATGCCAGCAGCTCTCGGCCGCGCCCAGCGCGCCCCAGGCGATGCCGTAGCGCGCGGAGTCGAGACAGGTGAATGGCCCTTTGAGGCCCTTCACGTCCGGCAGCGCATTCTCCTCGGGTACGAAAACCTCATCCATCAAAATCTGCCCGGTGATCGAGGCGCGCAGCCCCACCTTGCCGTGCAGCACCGGGGTCGTGAGCCCCTTCCAGCCCTTCTCGAGGATGAAACCGCGGATCACATCGTCGTCGGTCTTTGCCCAAACCACGAACACGTCCGCGATTGGACTGTTGGTAATCCAGGTTTTCGCTCCCGACATCCGAAAGCCGCCGGCGGCCTTGCGCGCACGAGTGACCATGCTCGCGGGATCCGATCCATGATCCGGTTCGGTCAAGCCGAAACAACCGATGGAATCGCCGCGCGCCAGCGGCGGCAGGTATTTCTCCTTTTGCGCTTCGGTGCCGAATTGATATATCGGCAGCATCACGAGCGACGACTGCACGCTCATCATGGAGCGGAAACCGGAATCCACGCGCTCGACTTCGCGCGCAATCAGTCCATAGCTCACGTAGTTGAGCCCGCCGCCGCCGTACTTTTCGGATATGGTCGGACCCAGAAGACCGACGCCGCCCATTTCCTTGAATATGCCAGGATCGGTGTGCTCGCGGCGAAACGCCTCGAGTACGCGCGGCGCGAGCCGGCCCTGCGCGTAGTCGCGCGCGGCATCCCGAAGCATTTTTTCCTCGTCCGTCAATTGCGCATCGAGCAAAAGCGGATCATCCCAATGAAACTGTTCGCGTGCCATGCCGTGCGGTCCTGCCTCTCTTAATCCCCGCGCAGGATCGCATACTCCGCGCCGAAGCGCAGCGTCTCTGTCGGCAGGGTCCTACAATGCCAAGCTCTTCGGCCGCCGGAGCGGCTCGCCGTTGACCTACATTGCTGCCGGAACTCAGCCTCTAATGTGTGGCGGGTGATCAAATCATGGCAGGAGTTTCACAATGTCCGACGTCAATCAAGGTTCCGACAAAACTCAAAATCAGCCTGGGAAAACCCCCTCCCAAGGCGGGCAGCAGGATCAGGGCCAGCGGGAAGGTCAAGGTCAACAACAAGGGCAACGCGAGACCGGAGGCAGCCAGCAAACCGGCGGCGATCAGCAGAAGCGCAAGGAAATCTAAGAACAACCATCGCAGGCGAGCTGGCGATGGCGCCAGCCCGCACTGTTTTAAAGGCACGGAGCAATGCTGACTGCTCCACTCTGTCCGAGGACGCCGTTGGAAATTAGAAAGACAAAGGCGCGCATAACATCCGTCAGGCTGCTCGTCGCAGGCGCGATCGGACTGACGCTTTATTTCGCGCACATCGCGTTTATTCCGGTGGCTTTGGCGCTGCTCATCTCCCTGGTGCTTTCCGGCCCGGTGGAAACGCTGCATGAGCGGCATGTGCCGCGCAGCTTGAGCGCCGCCCTGATCGTGGCCGCCATCCTCGGCATCATGGTTGCGTTGGTCAATATCATGTCGGAGCCGGCGCAGAAGTGGTTCGCCGCCGCGCCGCACACCGTGCGGCTCATCGAGCGGAAAATCAGGCCCTTCGAATTGATCATGCAGCGCATCGGCGAGCTGCGAATATCCGCCGGCAATATCGGCTCCGGCCCGCAGCCTCAGCAAGCCGCCTCCCCTGCCCCGCCGTCCGATGCGCCCCAAGAGAGCGCGCCGGCGCTGCTTCTCGTCGGGGCGCGCACGGTGGTGCTGTCCTGCGTGACCATCGTCATTCTCACGCTGTTCTTGCTGTCCGGTGGACCGCCGATGCTGGCGCGCATGACTTCCGCGTTTGCCAGCGACTTGAAATCCGCGCACATTCTAAACGTCATCGAAAAAGTGCGCCGAGAAGTCGGCCGCTTCTACGTCACCACCGCGCTCATCAACGTCGGATTGGGAATCGCCACCTCCCTCGCCATGATGTTGTGCGGCATGCCCAATCCGTTTCTGTGGGGCACGATGGCGGCCATTCTCAATTTCATTCCTTATGCCGGCCCGACCGTCACGTTGCTGGTACTGACGGTGGTGGCCATCATTTCCTTCAACGGATTGGGTCATGCCGCTGCGGTCGCAGGATCCTACTTGGCGCTCGCCACCGTGGAGGGGCAGTTCGTGCAGCCGCTGCTGGTGGGACGGCGCCTGCAGCTAAACCCCATGTTGGTGTTCCTGGCACTGTGGTTCGGCGGCTTCTTCTGGGGAATCGCCGGCATCATCTTGGCAACTCCCGCCCTTGCCGCTCTCAAAGTGGTGGCGACCAATTCCGCGGGCGGCGAGCAGCTCCTGGACTTCTTGAGTCCCCACCATGACGATGATCACCTTGTCCACCTGCCCCGGAACGAAAGCGGCAATAAAGAGGCCGACGCGCCGTTGGCGGGCGCGCTACGCCGGCGCGGCCCGCTGCCGCCCGCGCTCTAAAGGAAGGTCCATCGCGAAAGGGGGGGCCATCGCGGCCTTTGGCGTGAAATTGCCGCGTGCAGTGTCTAGAATGACGCGGGTGAGCGCAATTGTTCCCGAATCCGATGGATATATGAGCGGCTTCGGCAACGAATTCGCCACGGAGGCATGGCCGGGCGCCCTGCCCCAGGGCCGCAATTCTCCTCAGCGTTGCCCTTTCGGCTTGTATGCGGAGCAATTCTCCGGCACTGCGTTCACAGCACCGCGCTCCGCCAATCGGCGCTCCTGGTTGTACCGAATCCGTCCGGCTGTGACCCATCAGCCCTTCGAGCGGTTCAAGCATCGGCTGTTCGATGAAATGCCGAGCGCTGAATCGACCCCTCCCAATCAGATGCGATGGGACCCGTTGCCCTATCCTGACGCGGCGCTGGATTTCATCGAGGGTCTGGTCCCCGTCGCCGGCAATGGTTCCCCCGATGCTCACGCAGGCTGCGCAATCTACCTGTATTCCGCGAATCGCTCGATGCAGACTCGGGGGCGTTTCTTCTACGATGCCGATGGCGAATTGCTGATCGTTCCGCAGCAGGGCACGCTGACAATCGATACGGAACTCGGCCGCATTCAGCTTGAGCCTCAGGAGATTGCCGTGATCCCGCGCGGCCTGCGCTTTCGCGTCGATCTTCCCGGCGGCACCGCGCGCGGCTACGTTTGCGAAAATTTCGGGGCGCCGTTCAAATTGCCGGACCTCGGCCCCATCGGCTCCAACGGCTTGGCGAATGCGCGCGATTTTCTCACGCCGCGTGCCCGCTACGAGGAGATAGAGGAGCCCTGCGAGCTCGTCGGAAAATTCGACCGTCGCCTATGGGCCGCGCGGATGGACCATTCGCCGTTGGATGTCGTCGCCTGGCACGGCAGCAACGCACCCTACAAATACGATCTGCGGCGTTTCAATACCTTGGGATCGACTTCCTACGATCATCCCGATCCATCGATCTTTCTCGTGCTGCACTCTCCGAGCGAGACGGCGGGCACGAGCAACCTAGACTTCGTGGTGTTTCCGCCGCGCTGGCTCGTGATGGAAAACACCTTTCGTCCGCCCTGGTTTCACCGCAACGTCGCAAATGAATTCATGGGCCTGATTTGCGGAGTGTATGACGCAAAGAGCACGGGCTTCGTGCCCGGCGGATCTTCTCTGCACAACTGCATGAGCGGTCATGGGCCCGATGCCGCGACCTTTGATAAAGCGAGCATTGCCGATACCTCCATTCCGGCTCACATCACCGACACCATGGCGTTCATGTTCGA
>DATATA010000028.1:0-21018 GCA_036263775.1 Steroidobacteraceae bacterium
CCCTTGTGACTTGCGAAATCATATGCAGGGTATACTGTATCCATCTGATTCATATAATGATCTCTGGCCGTCTTGGCCAGAATCGAAGCGGCGCTGATGGCGGGCTCGGTGACATCGCCGTCAATGATGGCACGAGCGGTCAGCTCCTTGCCCAAACCATGCAAATTCGGCAGCTGGTTGCCGTCCACCAGCACGTGGTCGGGTGTGACGCACATGGCCAGCAAGGCACGGCGCATGGCGAGAAAGGTCGCCTGCAGGATATTGAGGGCATCGATTTCCACGTGATCCGCCCAACCGATGCCGAAACAGAGTGCTTCGCGCCTGATCTCTATGCTCAGGCGCAAGCGTTCCTCGGGAGTCAGGGATTTGGAATCGGCAACACCTTCGATGCGCCTGCGCGGCCGCAAGATAACCGCCGCCGCCACCACCGGCCCTGCCAGAGGTCCGCGACCTGCCTCGTCGATGCCGGCCACCCGCCTCACGGCGCCGCCGCGTTCGGCCGAGCGTGGAGCAGAGCCAAGACGGCTTGCGCCGCCCGTGTCCCCGCGCCCCGGCGCAGTTCGGCGTGAATACGCGAGAACTCCTGTTCCAACGCGGTACGCCGTTCGCCATCGTCAAGCCACATCAAGAGCTCCGCTCCGATCGACTCGGGGATAATTTGCCGCTGAAAATATTCGCCGACGACGCGCCGATCCGCAAGTAGATTTGGTTGGGCGAAAAATTTTGACCTGACCAGGTTGAAGCGGGTCAGCATCCAGGCGGTGAGCGCGCCCAACCGGTACACGACGACCATCGGCCGCTTGCACAGGGCGGCCTCCAGGCTGGCGGTGCCGGAAGCGACCAGCACCACGTCGGCGGCGCTCAAGGCCGTGGTCGCCCGTCCGTCGATCAACTGAACCCGGATGCCCGGGGCATCGCGCTCGAGCACGCGCGAAAAAATCTGCCGCGTCGCAGCGCCGGCCATCGGCGCGACGAATCTTAAGCCGGGGCGGCGCTCCGCCAGCCAGCGAATCGTCGCCGCAAAGTCTGCGGCAAGCCGCGCGACCTCGCCGCGACGGCTTCCCGGCAGCAAGGCGACCACGGCAGCGTCCGCCGGAAGATCCAGCGTGCGCCGCGCGGCGCCGCGATCGATTTTCTCCGGGATGGCGTCCGCCAGCGGATGGCCGACAAATTCGGCGCGGATGCCGTGCTCGTCGTAAAAGCGCTTTTCGAACGGCAGCAGACACAGCACCAGGTCCACCGATTCGCGGATATTGCGTGCACGGCCTTGGCGCCACGCCCACACTTGCGGGCTCACGTACTGAACGGTCGGAATGCCGGCCGCGTGCAGCGTGCGGGCGATGCGCAAATTGGTATCCGGCGCGTCGATGCCGATGAAAACGTCCGGACGCGCCGTCAAGAACATCCGCTTGATGCGCGCGAGCAACTTCACCAGCCGCGGCAAGTCACGCAGCACTTCGAACAGCCCCATGACCGCAAAGGATTCGGCCGGTTCCCAGGTCTCGCATCCGGCGGCTTGCATTTTGGGCCCGGCTACGCCGAAAAATTTCGCGTCGGGAGCCAAGCCGCGCAGCGCATGGATGAGATCCGCGCCTAAGGTGTCGCCTGACGCTTCACCCGCCAATAGACCCACTCGCAGTGGCTCGGACATTCTTATGCCTAACGGACGATGCTGCGCGAGCTGTGCTTGATGAATTCCACGAAGGGCACGATTTCCGGCTGCTCCGCAGCCGCTTCCTCGAGCTCTTCCAGGGCCGCTTTCAATTTCAAACCGGAGCGGTACAGCGTGCGATAGGCGCGGCGAATATTCAGGATTTGTTCCGGCGTGAAGCCGCGGCGCTGCAGGCCCACCGCATTGACGCTGTGAGGAACGGCGGGACGGCCCACCGCCATGACATACGGCGGCACATCGCGCGTGACCGCCGCGTTATGCGCGAGGAAACAATAGGCCCCGATCTTGGTGAACTGGTGCACCGCCGACAGGCCGCCCATGGTCACCCAATCGCCGACTTCGACGTGCCCGCCCAACGTGGCGCAGTTCGCCATCACGATTTGGTTGCCCAGCCGGCAGTCATGGGCAACATGCGAGTAGGCCATGAGCAGATTGTCGTTGCCGATGCGCGTCACACCCTGGTCATGCGTCGTGCCGCGGTTCACGGTGACGGATTCGCGGAACACATTGCGATCGCCGATCTCGAGGCGCGTCGGTTCGCCGTCGTACTTCTTGTCCTGCGGCGCATCGCCCAACGAGGCAAATTGGTAGATCTTATTGTTCGCGCCGATGCGCGTCGGTCCGTTGATCACGGCGTGCGGGCCGACCCACGTTCCCGGTCCGATGACCACGTCGGCGCCGATCACCGTGAAAGGGCCGATTTGCACGTCCGACGCGATGTCTGCTTGCGGCGATACCACCGCCCGCGCATCAATCATCCTTGCGCTCCCTTCCCCGCCGGCGCTTTGGTCTCAGGTGCCACCATGATTTCCGCGGACGCCACTTCCTTGCCGTCGACTTGCGCGAGGCAATCGAATTTCCAGATTCCTTTGAACGAGCGCTTCAATTCAACCCGCAGCTTCAGCTGATCGCCGGGCTCGACCGGCTTGCGGAAGCGCGCATTGTCGATGGCGACGAAGTAAAACCGCGTGTTGACGTCGGGCACCACTTTCGCGGTCTTGAACGCCAAAATGCCGGCAGCCTGCGCCAGGGCCTCGATGATGAGCACGCCCGGCATCACCGGACGATGCGGGAAATGACCTTGAAAGAACGGTTCGTTGACCGTCACGTTCTTCACAGCGACGCAGTGTTGTCCGGCGACGCACTCCAATACCCGATCCACCAGCAAGAAAGGATACCGATGCGGCAATTGCCGCATGATCGCTGCGATATCCAGTCTATCGGACTCCGACATTCTCTCTCCTATCCGTCCAGTCGCCTCAAATGGGCGACCATTCGCCGCCATAGTCTCGTCTCTACCGTCGGCATGCCGCTCGAGTAGCTGCCTGCCTGCTTGATCGATGCGCTCACCAAGCTGCAGCCGGTGACCACCACGTCATCGGCGATGGTCAAATGGCCCGCGAAGCCCACCATTCCCCCTATCATGCAGCGCCGGCCGATCACCGTGCTGCCCGATATGCCGGTGCAGGCGGCGATCGCGGTGTGCGCGCCAATGAGCACGTTGTGACCCACCTGGATCTGATTGTCCAGTTTGACGCCGTCCTCGACAACCGTATCATCAATCGCGCCCCGATCGATGGTGGTGTTGGCCCCGACTTCCACATCATCGCCGATTCGCACGCTGCCGACTTGCGGCACCTTCACCCACGTCCCGGCATTGGCGGCAAAGCCGAAGCCGTCCGCGCCGACCACCGCGCCGGCGTGCAGGATACAACGCTGACCCAAGCTCACCCCGGGGTACAAATTGACCCGCGACACGAGTATCGAGTCGGCGCCGATTCGAGCGCCTGTTTGCACGATGCACCCCGGGCCGATCGACACGCGCTCGCCGATTTCGGCGTCATCTTCGACCACTGCCAGCGGGCCGATGCTTGCACTCGCGGCGATCCGCGCCGCGGCAGCGACCACGGCGCTGCGGTGGATTCCCGGCGCAACGCTCGCCTCGGGGTGCATGAGCGCGGCAATGCGGGCGTATGCGAGGTATGGATTGGGATCGATCAAGGCCGCCGAAGGACAGTGCGCCTCGTCCTCCGCGCTCACGATGACGGCGGTCGCCCGCGTGCTCGAAAGCTGCCGGCGGTAGCGCGAGTTCGCGAGAAAGCTCAAGCTCCCGGATTCCGCGCGCGACAGCGTCGCCACCCCATGCACCTTGAGGCCGGGGTCACCCCGCAGCGTGAGCCCGAACCGCACCGCCAGCTCCCCCAGACTGAATTCTGCCGGCACCTAAGCTCTCCCCAAGCACTCCTCAAGTGCGCGTTATCGGCGCCTTATTTGGTGGCCGGAGGTTTCGCCGGCGCGGCGGGTTTGGGCGCGTTGGGCACGGTCGAAGGTTTGGTCTTCAGCAGTTCCAGCACTTGCGCCGTGATATCCAGCTGCGGCTTGCTGTAGAACACGCCCTCGCCCAACACCAGGTCAAAGCCCTGCGCGCTGGAATAGGTGCGAATTTGCTCGAGCAGGTAGCGCTGGACCTTGCCGATCTCTTCGTTCTTGCGTGTGTTGATGTCGTCCTGATACTCGCCGCCCTTGCGGGAAAATTCACGTTGTTCGTCGCGCAAGGTTTTTTCGGCTTTCGCGCGATCGGCTTCCGCCATGATCGCACCTTCCTTTGAAAGTTTCTCATCGCGCGCCTTCAGGTCATTCTGCATGGCCACCAATTCGCGCTGGCGCGACCCGAATTCATTCTGCAGGGATTGCATGGCGCTCTTGACCTGCGGAGCCTCCGACATGAGCTTCTGGAAGTCCACGTACCCGACCTTGATTTCAGCGCTCGCCTGCTGCGACACCATGAGTCCGCTCAAGACCAATGCCACTAGCGGAATGCTGCGAAGATAAGTCGACATGTTGATCCTAAGACCTCAAATTGCGGTCAAAACGCTTGACCGATGGAAAATTGAAAACGCTCCGTCTCGTCGCCGAACCGCACCGTATCGCCCTGGAAAGGATTCAATGGAATTCCGTACGAGAAACGGAATAACCCCAAGGGCGCGAGCCACTGCACTGCAATGCCGGTTGATCGTTTTAGATTAGCATAATTGAAGTGATAGTCGACCGGCGTTATGTCATCGACACCGAGGAATCTGACCTTGTTCCCGGTCTGAAAGACGTTGCCGATGTCGAAGAACAGGCTGACGCGAGCCGAGCTCTTCCACTTATCGGGCACCGGGAAAATCAGCTCGTAGCGGTTGACCACCCGGAAATTTCCGCCAAAGGGGTTGCCGATGCCGATATTGTCCCGCGGCCCCAAAGTGCTTTCACGGTAGCCTCTGATGCTGTCCGGACCGCCGGCGTAGTAATTGAGGTAGGGCGGCAAGGCGGTCGTTTTGCCCAGCGACGAGGCGTAGTCCACCGAGGCCTGGACCGATATCAAGAACTGGCGCCACAGAGGTATGTACGTGATGAAGTCGAAGTTGGTCTGGTAGTACTGGACATTGCTCACCGGCAGCGCGTAGCGCGCTGAGACCGCAATCTTCATGCCGCGGTCGGGGAACAACGCACGGTTGCGCCCCTCGTAGGACCAGCCGCCGGTCAGCTCATAGGTGTAGAAATCCGTGCCGAAAACGGTGTAGGGACTGTCCAATGAATTGAGAACGCCGTCGCCGTTGGTATCGGTGAGATCGCGCTGGAAGGTATGGCCGTTCTGCTTGACCCAATCGACCGATTGCTGCGAGCTGTAGCCTTGCGAGACCACCAGGCTGTTCTTGTTGACGGAAGCGCCGGCGCTCAAGTATTGGTACTCGCTGATCGGGTAGGACCATTGCACCGCGCCGGTGATCTGCTTGGTTGAAAAGGCCGAGGATGCCGCGACGAATTGCGTCACATCGCGCCACGTCAAGGACGTGGTGCGCGAGACGCCGTCGATGGTGGTATAGGGCTGCGTATGCGAAAATGTATAGGACTTGCTGTAATAGCCGGCGTTGACTTCCAATGCAATGCGATCGCCGGTGCCCATGAAATTGCTGTGCACGAAATTGCCTTGCAAGCTGAATTTCTGCGCTTCCGAGTAACCGATGCCGCCGCCGAACTGCCCGGGCAGCCCTTCCTTGATGTTGTAGTCCACGTCCACGAGGTCGGCGCTGCCCGCCACGGGCTTGTTTTCGAACTCGACTTTTTCAACGTAGGGCAGGCGCTGCAAGCGCTCCTTGGAGCGTTCGACCGCGGAGTTCGACAGCCATCCGCCTTCCAGCTGGCGCATTTCGCGGCGCAGCGTTTCGTCGTTGATCGACGTGGTGTTGTTGAAATTGATGTGGCGCACGTAGACGCGGTTGCCGGGCTCGATGAAAAACGTCAGCGCCACGGTCTTGTGCTCGTTGTCGGCGGTCGGCACGGGATCTATTTTCGCGAAGGCATAGCCGTCCGCGCCCAGCCGATAACTCATCAATTGCTGGGTCGAGGTGACGAGCTTGCGTGAATAGGTTTCGCCCGGCTTGATCAGCAGCAAGCGGCGCAGTTGATCCTCGGGTACGACCATGGTGCCAGCGAGCTTCACGTCGCTGACCTTGTACACCTCGCCCTCGTTGATGTTCACCGTGATGTACATGTCGTCTTTTTCGGGCGCAATGGCCACTTGCGTCGATTCGATCTGGAAATTCGCGTAGCCCCTGTCCATATAGTAGGAACGCAGTTTTTCCAGGTCGCCCGTCAAGGACTCGCGCGAGTAGCGATCGTCCTGCTTGTACCAGGACAGCCAATTCGGCGTCTTCAATTCGAAGCTGCCGAGAATGTCCTTTTCCTTGAATTTCGTGTTGCCGACGAGATTGATCTGCTCGATCTTGGCGCGTTTGCCTTCCTTGATGTCGACGGCGATGTCGACCTTGTTGCCGGGCAAGTCCGTGATCTTCGTATCGACGCGCACGGCGTACTTGCCGCGGCTGAAATACTGATCGGTGAGATATTGCTTCACATCCTCGAGCACCGAGCGATCGAAGGTCTTGCCGGTCGCGAGACCGACATTGCGCAAACTCTTCGTGAGATCCTCGGTCTTGATGTCCTTGTTGCCCTTGATCTCGAATTTGGCGATGGACGGGCGCTCCACCACCACGACGAGCAGGGTGTTGCCGTCGCGGCGCAATTCCACGTCGCGGAAGAAGCCGGTCGCGTACAGCGCGCGCATCGCTTCGCCGATGCGCGACCCATCCAGGTGATCGCCGATGTTCACGGGCAGGTAGTTGAAAACCGTGCCCTCGGAAATTCGTTGCAGCCCTTCGATGCGGATATCGCCGACGGTAAAAGCTGCTTCTTGGGCCGCTTGCGCCCGCACGGTGCCGCAGAAAAGCTGGCTGGCAAGCGCCACCAACAAGGCTAGGCGAAATTCAAGCCGCACGCGGCAACGACCGGATGCTGTTCTGTTGGGCAGCGCGGCGCAGGCAACGCCGCTGGTACGGCTGGAATTTGGGTTTGATCATGATTTCCCGTTAATTGAAATGTCTTGATATGTCGTTATAAAAGGCCAAACTCATCAACAGCACCAGCAGCGCAATCCCCACCTGCTGGCCGAACAGTTGCGTACGCTCCGAAAGCGGGCTGCCCTTGACGGCTTCGACCGCTTGGTAGACCACCTGACCGCCGTCCAACAACGGGACCGGCAGCAAATTCAAGACCCCCAAGCTCACGCTGATGATCGCCAAAAAAGCCATGAACGCGGTCGCGCCCAAAGAAGCGCTGATGCCGGCGAACTCCGCGATGCTCACCACCCCGCTGATGTTCTTGGCGGAAACCTGCCCGGTCAGCATGCGCCACAGCATCTGCACGGTCAGCGCGGACATCTCCCACGTCTTTTTGACGCCGACGACCACGGCATCGAGCGGCCCGGAGCGATGGGTTTCCACCAATCCCGGAGGCCACACGGGCGGGCCTTCGCCGATGCGAATTCCCAGCCGGCCGACCGCATGACCGTCTTCCATCACGCGCGGGACCGCCGCTACGATACGCAATCGCTCGCCGTGGCGCTCGACTTCAATGGAAATGTCGCGGTTCGCGGCGCCGCTCACCATGGAGATGAACTGGCTGCGATTGGCAACCGGCTGCCCGTCCACCGCCAGAACTTTATCGCCGGCCCGCAATCCAGCGCGCGCCCCGGCACTGGCAGCATCCGCCGAATCGATCAAGGTGGCGGCGTTCCACGTCGCCAGATCGAAGCCCAAACCAGGCAGCAGCTTGCCGGGTTCCGTCAAGCTGCGCCGATCCGCGGTCACCCGAAGCGTCACGGAGCGCTCTGCACCGCCGCGCTGCACCGTCAACGGCACCAAACCGTCGCCGGTGAATTGGCGGATGAGCGCAATCTGCAACTCTTCGGTGTCATTGACGTTGTGGCTTCCTACGCGCACGATTTGATCGCCCTGCCGCAATCCTGCGATTGCCGCCGGACTGTCGAGCCTAACCTGACCGATGACAGGCTTGACGATTTCGGTGCCGACCATGGCCAAGATCGCGTAGAGCAATGAAGCGAACAATAGATTCATCGCAGGCCCCGCCAGCAACACGGCAATGCGATGCGAGATCGGGCGGCGGGTGAAGGAGCGATGCAGTTCGGATGGCGCCACCTCGCCCTCGCGCTCGTCCAACAGCTTGACGTAGCCGCCCAGCGGAATCGCCGCCACGCAATACTCGGTGCGGTCGGCATCGCGGCCGACGCGCGTGAACAAAGGTTTCCCAAAGCCGATGCTGAAGCGCAGCACCTTGAAGCCGAGTTTTTTCGCGACCCAATAGTGTCCGAACTCATGCACGGCAACCAAGATGCTGATCGCAACCAAAAATGCGGCCGGGACAATCAAAAACATCATGCAGGGGCTCCAGCGCTAAGCTCTATCATGGCAACCGCGAGGCGTCGCGCCGCAGCGTCGGCCTCCAACACATCGCCCAAAACCTTGACGGGAGATGCGTTGAGGCGCTGCAGTACTTTGTCAATGACCGTTGCAATACCTACAAAGTTCAAGCGCCGATCCAGGAACGCTTGAACCGCAACCTCGTTGGCGGCGTTTAACACGGTTGGAGCGGTGCCGCCGGCGCGGGCAGCAGCCCTGGCCAGCGTCAAGCTTGGGAATCGGACATGGTCAGGCGGCTCGAATTCCAGCTGTCCGATCGCGAGCAGGTCCAGCGATTGTACACCGGAGGCAAATCGCTCGGGCCAGGCCAGCGCCTGCGCAATGGGCGTGCGCATATCGGGGGCGCCCAGCTGCGCCAACATGGAACCGTCGGCGTATTCGACCAGAGAATGCACGACGCTCTGCGGGTGCACCACCACATCGACTTGCGTTTCCGGCAAACCGAACAGCAGAGTCGCCTCAATGACCTCGAGACCCTTGTTCATCAGCGTCGCCGAATCCACGGAAATTTTCCGGCCCATCTTCCACTTCGGATGCGCGCAAGCCTCATCCGGCGTGGCCTGCGCCATCTTTGCCGCGGATGCGCCGCGAAACGGGCCGCCGGATGCGGTCAGGATCACGCGCGTCACGCCGCGCGCAGCACTCCCGGGCAGATAGCCGCCGGGCATGCATTGAAAAATTGCGTTATGTTCGCTGTCGATGGGGATGAGTTCCGCGTGCGCGCGGCGCACCTCGTCCATCAACAGCCGGCCGGTCATGACCAGCGCTTCCTTGTTGGCGAGGAATACGCGCTTGCCGGCACGCACTGCCGCCAAGGTCGAGGTCAAGCCCGCGGCGCCGACGATTGCCGCCATGACCATCTGCACGTTGGACGCGCTTATCGCACCGGTGAGCGCCTGCTCGCCGCTCTCGACCCGCGTCGCCGAGCCGCACTCATGCAACGCCGCGCGTGCTTTGGCGGCGGCGTGCTCATCGACCAGCACCACGGTCTCGGCGTTGAACTCCCGTGCCTGCTCCACGATCGCTTGCCAGCTACTGAACGCGCCCAAGACCGCGACCTTGAAACGTTCAGGATGCAGCGCAACCACGCTGAGCGTGCTGCGCCCTACGCTGCCCGTCGACCCCAGGATGGCGATGCCGCGCTGCATGGCTTAATGAAGCACGCCGGAGCCGAACAACCCAAGCGCATACAAGGGCGCCGCCGCCGTCACACTGTCGATGCGATCCAACAAACCCCCATGCCCCGGCAGCAATGTGCCGCTGTCTTTGAGCGCCGCCGCACGTTTGAACATGCTCTCAGTCAGATCGCCGATGATGGAAAAGATTCCCACGCCGCAGCCGAATGCAATTGCGGCACGCGGCGAGCCGCCGAAATACACGGCGCCGCCCCAAGCGACCAGAGCCACCATCGCCAGTCCGCCCATTGCGCCCTCCCAGGTCTTACCAGGACTAACGCGCGGCGCCAACTTACGTTGTCCGAAGGCGCGCCCGGCAGCGTAGGCGCCGATATCCGCGGCGCAAACCATCAGCACCAGCCATAGCACGGCCAGCGGCCCGTGCGCCGATCCCAACCACCCGGGCTCTGAAGTCTGCAATCTCGCGAGGGCCACGAAAGCCGGTACCAGCACCGCCAGGCCGCAAATCAGGGTCAGCCCGGGCCGATGCCACCCCGGAGCAAATGCCAACCAAAAGAATGCAATCACCCACCAGCCGCACGCAGCGCTCAAGAGCGCGATCAGATGTCCGGAATCGCCGGTCCAGCGCCAACTGAGCAGCAGCACCAGCGCCACGGCGAGGGCGTAAAGTACGCGCGCAATCGTCCCGCGCAGCAGGCCGAAGCCGGCCCATTCCCAGGCGCCGATGGCAAATACCGCGCCGAATGCCAGCACCGCCCAGAATGGCGGCAGAAGAAACAAACCCAGCAGCAACAGGGTGCCCAATACGCCGCCGGTAAGGATTCGTGTTCTAAGCATGCGGGGCGTTACGCATCGGCCTTCGCCGTGAGCTGCGCCGAAGTCTTGCCGAAGCGGCGCTCACGCTGGCCGAAATAGTCGAAAGCCGCCTGCAAATGCGCGGCCGAGAATTCCGGCCACAGCGCCTCGGTGAAATAAAATTCGGTGTACGCAAGGTTCCACAACAGGAAGTTGCTGATGCGCTGCTCGCCGCCGGTGCGGATCAGCAGGTCCGGATCCGGAATTCCGCCGAGCGCCAGGCGCGCGCCGATCTGCTCTTCGGTGATCTGCTTCGCGGCCACCTTGCCGGCTGCCGCATCGGCCGCGAGCGATCTGCAGGCCTGAGTGACATCCCAGCGTCCGCCATAGGCAACCGCCACCATCAGCTCCAACCCGGGATTCGATCCGGTCAGGCTTTCTGCGTCCTGCATTTTTTGCCGAAGCTCCGATCCGAGCGATTCCCGATCGCCGATGAATCGCAGGCGTACCTGATTGCGGTGCAAGTCCGCCACTTCGCGCACCAGCGCATCCAAAAACAATCCCATGAGCACGCCCACTTCATCGGCCGGACGCCGCCAGTTCTCGCTGCTGAACGCGAACAGCGTCAAGTAGCGCACCTTGCGCTCGGCGCACTCCTCGACGACCTTGCGCACCACTTTGACGCTGGCGCGGTGTCCGGCAACCCGCGGCATGCCGCGCGAGCGGGCCCAGCGGCCGTTGCCGTCCATGATGATTGCTATGTGCTGCGGCGAGTCGGCCATGCGCGATTTGGGAAGTGCGGGTCTGTGGCGGTCAGACCTGCATGAGTTCCTTCTCCTTATCGGCCATGGCGTGGTCGATATCGGCCACATGCTTGTCGGTCAACTTTTGAATCTCATCCTGCCCGCGGCGCTCATCGTCTTGCGCGATGAGTTTTTCCTTGAGCATTTCCTTGAGCTCGGTATTGATTTCGCGGCGCACCCCGCGAACGGCGACGCGCGCGTTTTCCGCTTCGGCCTTGACGACCTTGATGATGTCGCGCCGGCGCTCTTCCGTCAGGGCCGGCATGTGGATGCGGATGATCTGTCCGGCGGTGTTCGGGGTGAGCCCAAGGTCCGACTTGTAGATGGCCTTTTCGATCACCGGCACCATGGCTTTTTCCCAGGGGCTCACCGTCAGGGTGCGGGCATCCTCGGTGGCGATGTTGGCCACCTGGTTCAACGGCATTTCAGAGCCGTAATAATCGACTTTGATATGCTCTATGAGACTCGTATGCGCGCGGCCCGTGCGCATTTTCTTCAGCTGTTCCTTGAATGCCGCGACGCATTTTTGCATGCGCACCGTCGCATCCTTCTTCACATCCTCCAGCATGTATCCCCCTAACTTTAAGGATCCGCCGATACCACGGTGCCGACGTCTTCGCCTTGGACAATACGCATCAAATCGCCGGCGTTGAAAAGATTGAAGACCTGCAGCGGCAGGTTGTTGTCCCTGCACATGACGATTGCCGTTGCGTCCATGACATTGAGGCGATCGTTGAGCACCTTATCGAAGGTCAGGCGGGCATAGCGCTTGGCGCCGGGGTTGGTGACCGGGTCGGAATCGTAAATGCCGTTTACCTTGGTCGCTTTGAGCAAAATCTCGGCATTGATCTCGATCGCGCGCAAGCTCGCCGCCGTGTCCGTGGTGAAGAAGGGATTGCCCGTCCCGGCGCCGAATATCACCACGCGGCCTTTTTCCAAGTGGCGCATCGCGCGCCGCCTGATGTAATCCTCGCAAACCTCGTTGATGCGCAGAGCCGACATCACCCGGGCGTACGTGCCGAGACTCTCCAGCGCGTCCTGCAAGGCCAATGCATTGATCACGGTGGCGAGCATGCCCATATGATCGGCGGTCACCCGATCCATGCCCGCGCGCGCCAAACCGGCACCGCGAAAGATATTCCCGCCCCCCAATACGACCGCGACCTGAACGCCCATCTGGGTCAGGTCGCGAATTTCGCCGGCGATTCGCTTGAGGATGACCGGATCGATGCCGTAATCCTCGTTTCCCAGCAGTGCCTCGCCGGAAAGTTTAACTAGAATTCTTCGATACCGAGCCGTGCCGGGCGTAGTCATTGTCTTAGTGCTTTTTCGGACCGTCGTCCTTGCCGGTCTTGTCTTTTTCTTGCGCCTTGACCTGGGCCATGACTTCGCCGACGAAATCATCCTGCTTCTTCTCGATGCCGGCGCCCACTTCGTAGCGGGCGAACATCGTCACCTTGGCGCCCGCCTGCTTCAGCAGCTTCTCGACGGTCATGTCCTCATCCTTGATGAAAGACTGCCCCACCAAGGTGATTTCCGCCAGGTACTTTCGCAGGCGCCCTTCCACCATCTTGGCGATGATCTCGGGCGGCTTCTTCTCGCCCTTGACCTGCTCGCTCAAGATTTCCCGTTCCTTGTTGAGCATGTCGGCCGGCACGTCGCCGGCATCGATGAACGCCGGATTCGCCGCGGCCACATGCATCGCGATGTCGCGCGCCAGCGCCTCATCGCCGCCCTGCAGTGCCGCCAGACTGCCGATGCGGGCGCCGTGAATGTAGCTGCCCAGGGGCCCCGGCGAGGCTACCCGCACGAAACGCCGCACCGTCATGTTCTCGCCGATCTTCGCGATCAAGGCGCGGCGGCGCTCTTCCAGGGTCGACCCCTCGTGGGAGAGTGCGAGCAGGTCCTCCAGGCTCGAGGGCGCGGCTTTCAACGCGGCCGCCGCGACCGCCTTGGCGAAGGCCTGAAATTCGTCGCTGCGGGCCACGAAGTCGGTCTCGCAGTTCACTTCGACCAGGGCCGCATCGTTGCCGGCTCGCTCGATGACCACGGTGCCTTCCGCGGCGACGCGCGCGGCTTTCTTGTCCGCCTTCGCGAGCCCGCTTTTGCGCATCAGTTCCGCGGCGGCTTCCAGATCACCCTGGGTCTCGACCAGCGCCTTCTTGCACTCCATCATGCCGGCGCCGGTGCGTTCGCGAAGTTGCTTGACTGAATCTGCCGTAATGTTCATCGGATCCTACAATCGCCGCGTGCGGCGATCCCTCATGTGAACTGGTTTCGCAACATGCAGCGGCGCATTCATTCATGCGCCGCTCAGCAAAGCTTAAGTGCCGCGCGCCGGAGCGCGCCGTCCCGCAGGCCGGCGACGCGGCGCACTGGCCGGGCGGGTCTCCGCGGGCGGTGTGTCCGGGGCATCGACCTCGTCGGCTTCGACCTCCACCTCATCGAGAGATGCGGCCGCGGCGGCGACGCTCGGTACCACGGTGACGGGCACTTTACGGCGAGGCGGCGGCTTCTTGTGTCCGCGGGTAGGCGCGGCGGGACGGCGGCCGCCGGCACTGCGCTTCTTCGGGTTGCCTTCCTCGTCCAATTCCACGAATTCGTCCTCGCCCACGGGTACTTCCGGCAGCGAGGCTTTTCCGTCCAAGACCGAGTCGGCGATTCCGCCGGCGTACAGCAGAATGGCCCGCATGGCGTCGTCGTTACCCGGGATCACATAGTCGATGCCGTCCGGCGAGCAATTGGTATCGACCACCGCGACCACCGGGATGCTGAGCTTTTGGGCCTCGTGAATCGCAATCTGTTCGTGGCCTACATCGATGACGAACAGCGCATCGGGCAACGCCGTCATGTCGCGGATACCGCCCAAGCTGCGCAGCAGCTTGTCCATCTCACGGCGCAGCATCTGTGCTTCTTTCTTGCCGCGGCGTTCCAAGGCGCCGCTTTGCGCCATATCGTCCAGTTCGTTCAGCCGCTTGATGGACTGCCGGATGGTCTTGAAATTGGTGAGCATGCCGCCCAGCCAGCGCTGGTTGACGTAGGGCATGGCACAGCGGGCTGCCTCCTTTTGCACGGCGTCGCGCGCCGATCGCTTGGTGCCGACGAACAGCACCTTGCCGCCCGCGGATGCCACGCTTTTGATGAAGGCCGCCGCCTGCGAATACAGCGGCTGGGTCTTTTCGAGATTGATGATGTGAATTTTATTGCGTTCGCCGAAAATGAAGGGAGCCATTTTCGGGTTCCAGAAGCGGGTTTGGTGTCCAAAATGGACGCCCGCTTCCAGCATTTGTCGCATGGACACGCTGGTCATAAATACTCCTGGTTGGGTTGAGCCTCCGCGTGTCCCAATCGGCAACCCGATTTTGCCTTGAAATTGCAGGCGCGAACCTTCATTTCAAGCCAAGAGCGGGCACCCAGTCGATTGTGACGACACGCGTGCGGGGTTGTTAAAAATAGCCGGGCTTTATACCATGAACCCCTACCATAAACAAAGCCCGCCGATTCCAGGAGGCTCGCCGTCTGTCTTATGAATGTGACCATCAAAAATGCGGCGGAACAGGACAAAATGCGCGCCGCCGGCCGCCTCGCCGCCAGCGTCCTGGACATGATCGAAGCCTACGTTCAACCGGGGGTGAGCACCGACGAACTTGACAAGCGCTGCCACGACTTCATCGTCGAGGAGCTGAAGTCCATTCCCGCCAACCTCAATTATCGGGGCTTCCCCAAGACCATCTGCACCTCGGTGAACCATGTGGTATGCCACGGCATTCCGGGCGACAAGCGCTTGAAAAGCGGCGACATCATCAACATCGACGTCACGGTGATCCGCGATGGGTTCCACGGCGACACGAGCCGCATGTATTTGGTCGGCAATGCCGCCATCCTCGCCCGCCGCCTCACCGCCGCCTGCCATGAAGCCATGTGGCGCGGCATTCAACAGGTCAGGCCCGGCGCCCACTTGGGCGACATAGGACATGCCATCCAGACCTTCGCGGAATCCAACAACTTCTCCGTGGTCCGCGAATATTGCGGTCACGGCATCGGCCGGGTGTACCACGAGGACCCCCAGGTGCTGCATTACGGCAAGCCGGGCACCGGGCTTGAACTCGCGGTGGGCATGACCTTTACCATCGAACCCATGATCAACGCCGGCCGGCGCGACGTGCGTTTGCTGCCCGACGGCTGGACCGTGGTGACCAAGGATCAGTCTCTGTCCGCTCAGTGGGAACACACCATTTTGGTGACCGATGAAGGCTACGAGGTGCTCACTCTGGGCGCGAATGCAAGTGCCGCGGCGGCTTCGGCTGTGGCCGCCACTTGAGCGCGCACGGCAAGTTTCTCCATCCAATCGCCGACTGGCCATATCTTACGGCGGTGCCCGCGGCCCTCGAAGAGGGCCAATTCTCTCCCCTCACTTTCCGCCAGGTACTGGACCAAGGCACTGAGCTGCTCAAAGACCGGTTCGTCGCCGACGAACCGATCGAGGATCTGGTGCGCGACCGGGCGCGGCTGGTGGATATCGCGTTGCGCACCGCGTGGGTCAAGTTCGCCGGCGACCTGGCGCTGGTCGCGGTCGGCGGCTATGGACGCGGCGAGCTGCACCCTTGTTCCGATATCGACATCATGGTGCTGTTGCCCAAGAGCGACTCGGCCGATTGGCAGCCCGATATCGAGCGCTTCCTCACCTTTCTCTGGGACATCGGCCTGGAGGTAGGACATAGCGTCCGTTCGATCGACGACTGTCAACGCGAGAGCCTGGCCGATATCAGCGTTGCCACCACCTTGTTCGAAGCCCGATTGCTGGCGGGACCCGAACCGCTTTTTGCCGGCATGCGGCGCGCCCTGGCACCCGATCGCCTGTGGTCGTCGCAGGATTTCTTCGAGGCCAAGGTCCGCGAACAGACCGAGCGCCATCATCGCTATTTCGACACGGCCTATAACTTGGAGCCCAACGTCAAGTCCAGCCCCGGCGGCCTGCGCGATATCCAGACCATCGGCTGGGTGGCGAAGCGGCATTTCGGCACCGACACGCTCGATGAGCTGGTAGCGCACGGATTTTTGACCCGGGAGGAATTGCGCAAGCTGCATGCCGCGCAATCGTTCCTGTGGAAAGTGCGCTTCGGCCTGCATGTGCTGACGAGCCGGCGCGAGGACCGGCTGTTGTTCGACTACCAGATCAAGCTCGCGAAATTGTTCGGCTACGAAGACGCAAGCTTCACGCTGGCGGTCGAACAACTCATGCAGAAGTACTACCGCACGGTGATGGATATCAGTCTGCTCAACGAAATGCTGCTGCAGCTTTTTCGCGAGGCGATTCTGACCCAGAGCGCGGCCCCGTTGGCCGTAAACGCGCGCTTCCAGGTCCGCAACGACTATCTAGAAGTGACGCATCCGGAGGTGTTTGCCCGCCATCCCTCCGCCTTGTTGGAACTGTTCGTGCTGCTGCAGCAGCATCCTGAATTGCGCGGCGTGCGCGCCGAGACCATCCGTCTGATCGGCGCTCACGTCTGGCTCATCGACGAGGAGTTCCGCCAGAATCCGCGCCACCATCGCCTTTTCATCGAAATTCTGTGCGCGCCGGTCGGCGTGACGCATGAGTTGCGGCGCATGAATCTCTACGGCGTGCTCGGGCGCTACATCCCGTCGTTCGGGCGCGTCGTGGGCCGCATGCAATATGACCTGTTTCATGCCTACACGGTGGATGCGCACACGCTGTTCGTGGTCAGCAATCTGCGCCGCCTGGCGATGCCGAAGTTCAACGATGAGTTCCCTGCTTTGAGCCAGATCATGCAGTCCCTGCCGCGCCAGGAAATCGCCTACCTGGCGGCGCTGTTCCATGACATCGCCAAAGGGCGCGGCGGCGACCACTCGGAGCTGGGCGCGGTCGATGCCGAAGCATTTTGCTTGGAGCAAGGGCTGGGACGGTACGAAGCGCGCCTGGCCGCATGGCTGGTCCGCAATCACCTGATCCTCTCGATCACCTCGCAAAAGAAGGACATCAGCGATCCGGACATCGTCCAGGAGTTTGCGCGGCATGTCGGCGACCAGGTGCACCTGGACTACCTGTATGTGTTGACCGTGGCCGATGTGCGCGGCACGAATCCGAAGCTGTGGAATTCATGGAAGGCGCGGTTGTTCGAGGAATTCTATGAGCGCACCAAGCGCGCGCTGCGCCGCGGACTCGAAACGCCGATCGATCAAGAGGAACTGATCCGGGAGACCCAGGACCAGGCGCTCGGGAAAATGCCGCCCGACATCACGCTGAAACAGGCCGCGGCGGTTTGGACGCAGTGGACCGAGGCGTATTTTCTGCGTTACACGCCTGAGGAGATTGCCTGGCATACGGCCCTGCTGGCGGCGCGGGCGCCCAATGACGACACGCCGCTGGTCGCCGTGCGGCAACTTACCGATCGCGGCGGTACGGCCGTGCTGACCTACACGCCGCGGCGCCTGCGCAGCTTTGCGCGAACCACCGGCGTGCTCGATCAAATGGGACTGAACGTGGTCGATGCACGGCTCATTTCGAGCGCCAATGGCTTCAGTCTGGAAACCTACGTGGTGCTCGAGGACAACGGCGCCGTGATCGCCGATGCCTCGCGCATTCACGACATCGAACGCGGATTGTGGCGCGTGCTGCAGCAGGTGGAGGATTCGCCGCCCGCCGTGACGCGCCGCGCGCCGCGCCAGGTGCGCATGTTTTGGACCCCGACCCAGGTCAACTTCAGCGTCGACAGCCGCAACCAGCGCACGATTCTCGAGCTGGTCGCGGCCGACCGCCCGGGACTTCTGTCGGAGGTCGGCAAGGTCTTTCGCGCCGAACGCGTTGCCATCGCCGGCGCCAAGATCATGACGGTGGGCGAGCGTGCTGAAGACGTGTTCTATATTACGGGAGCGGATGGCGGCCTGCTGCAGGACGAGGTGTGCCGGCGCGTGCAGGAATCCCTGATGCAGGCGTTGGATCGGCGCGACGTGGCTCGGCCGTGAGCAGTCATGACGATTTGCGTTCGATCATCGACACGGCGTTCGAGGAACGCGCCGCCTTGAGCCCGCGCAATGCTTCCGGCACCGTGCGCGCGGCGGTCGACCAGGCGCTGCGGTTGCTCGACGACGGGCAGGTGCGCGTGGCGCAGCCTGAGGCCGGGGTCTGGCGGGTCAACGAGTGGCTGAAAAAAGCCGTGCTGCTGTCGTTTCGAATCAATGACAATGCGGCGCTGTCCGCGGGCGACTTGAACTTTTATGACAAGGTGCCGCTGAAATACAGCGGCTGGAGCGCGGCAAGATTTGCAGCCGCCGGCGCACGCGTCGTGCCGCCCGCCACCGTGCGCCGCGGTGCGCACATCGCAGCCAATGTGGTGTTGATGCCCAGCTACGTCAACGTGGGCGCTTTCGTCGACACCGGCACCATGGTCGACACCTGGGCGACCGTCGGTTCCTGTGCGCAGATCGGCAAGAATGTGCATCTGTCCGGCGGTGTCGGCATCGGCGGCGTGCTGGAACCCCTGCAAGCAGGCCCCACCATCATCGAAGACAACTGCTTCATCGGCGCGCGCTCGGAAATCGTCGAGGGGGTGGTGATCGAGGCCGGCGCGGTCATTTCCATGGGCGTTTTTATCGGACAGAGCACGCGCATCTACGATCGCGAGCGGGACGAGGTCCTCTATGGCCGGGTGCCGGCCGGCGCGGTGGTGGTTCCCGGCAGTCTGCCGGCGGCTAACGGCAAGTATGGGCTCGCCTGCGCCGTCATCGTCAAGCGCGTGGACGCGCAGACTCGCGCCAAGACATCGCTGAACGAACTGCTGCGCAACACCGACTGACACAGCGGATGACGACACCAGGCGGTTTGGGGCAGAATGCAGGCAATGCCTGCAGTAAATCAGCACCGGAGCAACGCCGCCTTCTCGGCGCGCGCGGCGCCCGCGATCTTGGCGGCATCGCTGCTGTTCGCCGGTTGCGGTTCATCCAGCAACGCACCGGCGCCTGACACGGCGCCCGTCCCGCCGCCGCTGGCCGACAGGCCCGATGTGATCGTCACGTTTGACGGCCCCCGGCATACTTGTGTCGCGGCTCTTTACAGCGAGCCGCAAGGCAGCGCCATCTCCTGCGCCGACCTCGTTCCGTTTCTGCGCGACGAGCTTAGAGTACCCAGCGGCGCCATCTATGACATCCGCACCATCCCGACCTTTGACGCAGCGGAGATGGCGAAGACCGCCGCCGGCCTCAAGGATGCGGGCTACCGCTTCATCGGCGGCCGGCGTGACATGTTCACCGCCGAGCCGCGCACCAAAAACTAGTCCCATTAGGAAATACCATGCTGCAACGTTTGAGCGCGTTGATTCTCTTCAGTGCCCTATCATTTACCGCCTCAGGGGCACAAACCTCCGGCACTGATTCCGGAAAGGCCTGGATCGAGCAAAGCAACGAATACACCAACATGCTGCTGAGCGTGCAGCTTGAGCATTCCCCCGAGCAGGGCTCGTCGCAGGGCGTGGCGAAATTCGATGAGCGTATTTCGGATCCTTCGCGGGCTGATGAGCTCGCGGAGCGGCACGAACTCGAGGCCGCGCTCAAAAAGATCAAGGCGGCACGCGCCGGTGTCACGGATAGGCATATCCAAGAGGACATCGACATTCTGCAAAAGAGTTTCAATCTGCAGTTCCGCATGCAGGACTTTCAGCTTGCCCACGAGGTGCCGTTTCTGAATGCCGGCGCGCGGATATTCCGCGGGCTGCAAGGACTGCTCGATGATCAGGTGGTCCCGCAGCGGCGCGCCGCCTCACTCGTGCGCTTGCGCAAGTACGCCGGCGTTGAGCCGGGATACAAGCCCTTTACTGATCGCCTAAAGGAGCGCGAGCTGGAGCAAATGGCCAAGCCCGGCGTCATTTTTCCGTCCAAAGAAGAAGTCGAAACCGATTTGGGACGCAACTCCAATTACGTAGAGGGCATCGCCAAGCTGTTCAAGAAGTACAAATTGAGCGGCTGGGAACCGGCATATGAACAGCTGAAGTCACAGCTGGCCGCCTACGACGCCTGGGTGAAGACCGCGATTCTTCCCAAGGCGCGCACCGATTTCCGCCTGCCGCCTGAAGAGTATGCCTTGGCATTCGAGGCTTACGGAATCGATATTGCGCCGGCGCAGATTGCGAAGATGGCACACGCCGCCTTTACGCAGTATCAGGGTGAAATGGCGCCCCTGGCGGCGCAAGTAGCCAAGGCCAACGGCTTTCCGTCAAACGACTACCGCGCGGTGATTGCGGAACTCAAGAAGCATCAAATAACCGGCGCAGCCATCCTGCCGTTCTTCGAGAACCGCCTGCACGAGATCGAGCGGATCATCGTTGCGAAAAACCTGGTCTCCTTGCCCAACCGGCCGGCCATCATCCGCTTGGCGACGCCCGCGGAGACGGCGCAACAGCCGGCACCTCACATGGTGCCGCCGCCGTTTCTGCACAACACCGGGCAGCGCGGCCAATTCGTGCTGCCGCTCAATATTCCCTCGGCAACGGGCGGCGCGGAAGACAAGTACGATGATTTCACTTTCGACGCCGTCGCGTGGACCTTGACCTCTCACGAGGCCCGTCCCGGCCATGAATTGCAATTCGATTCCATGATCGAGCATGGTGTGAGCCTCGCCCGCGCCCTATACGCGTTCAACTCCACCAACGCGGAAGGCTGGGGACTGTATGCCGAATACATCATGCAGCCCTACGAGCCCGTGGAGGGCCAACTGGTGACGCTGCAGCTGCGCCTATTGCGCGCCGCCCGCGCCTTCTTGGATCCCGAGCTGCAGAGCG
>DATATA010000053.1:0-28261 GCA_036263775.1 Steroidobacteraceae bacterium
AGGCAGCCACCGTCTGATGGGGGCCGTTTTGGGAGGCTCTTCGCGAAGCTGCGAATGCGAGGCACCCTTACGCCGCGCTTCGGACTGGCAGTCATCTTTCCCGCGCGAGTTGAGCGTCGCCGCGAGACCGCGTATGCCGGCGCAACGTCGATCATACTCGTTAGCTGAGACGCATAAAGCCGTCGGCGCTCCAATCTTCGCTGCCGACACCGTGGTGCACGAAGAAGAGTCCATCGGGATCGAATTTTGTCTTGATGCCCCGCAATCTCGAATAATTCTCGCCCCAATATTCCTTCTGCCAGGAGGAATTAAAGTAGTTGCTCTCCAAAACATACGAGCCTGAGTTCGGAGCGATCTTGCGAAGCTCCGCCGCCGCCAGGTCGATCTCATGCGCGTCCTGGCGGCCGGCAACCAGATCCATAACCGGGCGTGCAAAGCCTTGGTAGGCGGGCGTCTCGTCGCCGTCGGCGATGATGGCGAGGGTAAAGGCATCGAGCACCGCCGGATTAGTAGCGGTATCGCGTGATGCAACGAGAGTCTCAGGCGACGCGCCTGCCAGGCCTTTACCGACATGGAGACGCACCAGCTTGTGTCGGCTCGCCGCAAATAGCGCATCGGCAAGTTGCTTCCTCCGATCTGCCCGCAACAGCGATGCGGGCAGCCAGAGCGAATCATAACCGTGGAGAAACGCACCGCACTCTCCCTGGTCGCCTTTATTCCAGGCATGGTGTTTAGGCGCGCCAGCGCGCATGTCTCGGGCGAGCCAGGGATGCGCCGCCACGTCCCAGAAATTTCGCGAATCCCTGGCGCCTGAATAGAACGGAGATACGACAGTGAATTCCTTAGAATTCTCTTTCACCCAAGCGAAGAATGATTGCCAGGTATCGCCGACCTGCTCGGCGTCGAGGCCTTGACTCGCCATCGATATTTCGAGCGTGTTATCCGGCCCGAAGTGGACCTTCTCGCCCCAGTGTGGATTGAACAGCTTCTCATGATAGAAGCCGATGAAGTGCGCGATCAGCTGCAAGAACGCTGCGTCCGATTGCGCTTTGATCTTGCCGCCGGCGGAGCCAAAAAATCTCGGAAGTTCGTGAGTGCGCAACGTCAGTCGGGTGACAACGCCAAATGTGCCGCCACCGCCGCCTTTGAGGGCCCAGAACAGATCAGGATTGCTGCAGGCATTGGCAATGCGCACCTGCCCATCGGCCGTGATGATTTCGGCCTCCAGCAGGCCGGCTGCCGCCGTGCCGAAACCCTTCGAATAAGAACCGAAGCCTCCGCCTTGCACCAGCCCCGCGACCCCCACGGTGGTGCATCCGCCGCCCTGCACGTAGCGGCCGCCTTCGGTGGTTACGGCGTTGTAGAGATCCATCCACACCGCGCCCGCTTCGGCGCTCACAGCGGGCACGGGCGCGACGCGGCCCTCGCAACCTTTGCCCACGAACGCATCGTGAAGCGTGACTTTGTTCATCGTGCGCGTCCATATGAGCAAAGAGTCCGGGGCGTTGGATGTGCCTAGATAACTGTGGGCGCCCCCCTTGACGACGAGTCGCAGATTGTTCTCGCGAGCAAACGTGACGCCGGCAGCAACGTCGGCCGCATTGCGTGCCTTGATTGCGTACGCACTTGGCGCCGGTGTCCAAGCGTCCAGCCATCCCGAGATCTGCGTACCGGCCGGCTGATCGGCGAGCCAGTAAGGGTTCTTAACGTTCTTAACCGCATTGAGGCAGGCCGCGCCCGTCGGTTCCGTCTCGCACGATGCGAACAGAGTGCGCACTTCGATAAGATTGCCTTCCACATCGTGGTTGAGCTTTGTCCAAGCTGCAGTGCTTGGCCACGATGTATCGGCGGGTCGTACTCGCTGTCGCCCGCGCCGCCGCCCCGTGGCTGCCTTCGCGAGCCGCGTCGGGCGCAACAAGGTAGCGAAGCCTGCGGATAGAAGCGGGAGCATGGCAATCGAACTCAACAAGGTTCGTCTTTTCATTGATCTTACAATCCTGTTTTGTGCGCAAAATTTTACCGACGGCTTGTAGAATCTGCGCTGCCCGTTCGTCGTTGTCGTGAAGACATTCATCAAAAGCCGGCCGAACAAATAGTTTAGCCACGGAGGCTCGCAATGAGAAAGCTTAAAATTATCGAACACATTTCGCTGGACGGCGTCATCCAAGTTCGCGGCTTGGGCGAAGACAGCGACTTTCCCTATGGCGATTGGACAGCACCCTATCGCAGCCCCGCGGCCCGCAAGCCTCGAATGGGGCCCGTTCGAGAGCCTTGGGCCGGACATCGTCGAGGGCGTTTCTTCACCGAGGGAACCTCGCCACGTTCCTTTGAGCTGGCCAGCACGCAAGTTTTGTCCTCAGGCCTCGTGGTCAACGCTTACAAGTCCGCCGGGCCTTTGAAGAACCAACCACAGGAGTAACTCCGCCAACTTCCAATCTCGAAATTGGCTGGGCGCTTTGTTCAGGCTACAGTGGCGCGTCCGCTCGAAATCGGACAAGGCCGACCAATTTCATAGGTTAGATCATCGTGAAATCCCGCTCAAATACCGCGGCGCCGCTGAAGCTGCCCTCGGACCTTGCGGTGAAGCCGCCGGTCGAGCCCATGCTCGCGAAGCTGGCAGACGAGCTGCCGACCGGTGATTACCTCTATGAGCCAAAATGGGACGGTTTTCGGGCAATCATTTTTCGCGGCAGCGACGGCGCTTACATTCAAAGCCGCGATTTGCGGCCGCTCGATCGGTATTTTCCCGAGCTTCATGCGGCTCTAGTCGACCGCCTGCCCAAGGGCGCCGTTGTGGACGGTGAGATCGTCATTGCGACCGAGCATGGCCTCGATTTCGATACCTTGCAGTTGCGTCTGCATCCGGCCGAATCGCGCATCAAAAAGCTCGCCGTAGAGACCCCGTCTTCGTTCGTAGCCTTCGATCTGCTCGCGTTGAGTAAGCGCAATCTAATGGCAACGCCGCAGGCGGAGCGGCGGGCGGCCCTCGAGGATTTGCTCGGCAAGGTAGGAGCGCCTGTCTATATCACACCGACGACTCGCGCTCGATCCATCGGACTCGAGTGGCTCACCCGTTTCGAGGGTGCCGGTCTTGACGGCGTGGTGGCAAAGCTAGCTTCCGGAACATACTTGCCCGGCAAGCGCGCCATGATCAAGGTCAAGCATGCACGCACCGCCGACTGTGTCGTGGCCGGATTTCGTTGGCATAAGAGCGGCAAGGACGCAGTGGGCTCGCTGCTGTTGGGTTTGTACGATGATGCAGACGTGCTCCAGCACGTCGGAGTTACGTCATCCTTTACTATGCAGGTGCGGCGCCGGCTCGCGGCAGAATTAGCGCCGCTTCGCAAGCACGCGATGCAGAGTCATCCGTGGAAGGAATGGGCCGGCGCTGCCGGCGAATCAAGTCGAATGCCGGGAGCACAAAGCCGCTGGAGTGCGGGCAAGGACTTGTCGTGGGAGCCGCTTAGGATCGAACGGGTATGCGAGGTGAAGTACGATCATATGCAAGGCGATCGTTTTCGTCACGCGGCCATTTTTCTTCGCTGGCGGCCGGACAAACCGCCGCATGATTGCCGTTATGATCAGCTCGAGACGACCACGCCTTACGAGCTTGAATCCATCTTTTCATTGGGATCCAGGGGTTCCTGAGCCGGACGCAAGTTTTCTGGGACGTGCTGCAGGTTGATCCTGATTCGCGTCCAGGTGGTGTATCGGCCGCGCATGCTGTCGACCAATATATCGGCCGGCGCAAGGTGAGCAGCCGCTTGCGGGTGACGGGCTTTCCAGCGCGTGACGCCCGACAGAGCGTCTTTCCTGTGCCGGGCGCGTCCAATCTCGATCAGTGGAAATTTTCGACGCTTGGATGGCTCGACGCGAGGCGGCTCCGCCGCCGCTCGCTTGTAATGCGGCGGCCACGGTGCATCACCCAGACCCTGCCGTTCGAAGAGTTCAAGCAGATTGACCAGTGAGCCTGCATGATTGTCGATGCCGCCGTGCACATCCCCTAGCTTCTTGAAGCGGGCGGGCATCGACTCCAGAGTAAAATCAGCAGGGTCGCAATCATGCACCTCGTTCCAGGTGAGCGGTGCCGATACTCGCGCATCCGGTGTCGGCCGTACTGAGTAAGCCGAGGCAACGGTGCGATCCTTTGCGTTCTGGTTGTAGTCGATGAAGACGCCCTCGCGCTCCTCCTTCCACCATTTGCTGGTCGCGAGGGTCGGTGCACGGCCCTCGATCTCGCGTGCCAAGGCCAGAGCGGCGCGGCGCACCTCGTCGAAGTCCCAGCGCGGTTCGAGCCGCACAAGGATGTGCATGCCGCGTGACCCGGAGGTTTTGGGCCAACCATCGAGTTTGAATTGCTCGAGTACCGAGTGGACCACGGCGGCCACGTCCCGGACCTGCTTCCAGGCAACACCCGGCATCGGATCGAGGTCGATTCGAAGCTCATCGGGATGATCGAGGTCTTCCGCCCGCACCGGGTGGGGATGGAGTTCCAAGCAGGCAAGGTTCGCGAGCCAGGCGAGCGCCGCTGCGTCCCGGGGAACGACCTCCTGTGCGGCACGGCCCGAGGGAAAATGAATCTCTGCCACCTCAATCCACGCGGGGCGGCCTGCCGGAGCCCGCTTCTGATAAAAGTGATTCCCCTCGATGCCATTGGGGTAGCGGACGAGCATGTTAGGGCGTCCACCCGCGCCGCGTAGCGCACCATCGGCTACCGCAAGGTAGTAGCGCACGAGGTCGAGCTTGGTGTGCTTCAGTTTCGGAAACAGCACTTTGTCCGGATGCGAAACCGCAATTTCGCGGCCGGCGACGAGAAGGGTCTCCGCTTTACCGGTCATGGTCATTTCGAAAAGATTTTAGCGCAACAAGGCGAGCAGATGCTGGAACTCGATTCGATCAGCATTTGCCTCGCTTCTCGGAATCCGCTCCCTCCTGCATAATTGACGACGGCAACTACGAGAACTCAAGCGTGGCGAGCCGGCAAGTTCGGCAACCGCGCTAAAGAATTCTCACGCACAAGCCGCGCCGCCTGCGCAGACGGCGGCGACAGCCGCAGCCGGCCCCGATCCTTTCGACGTCCTGCCAAGGGCGAAGTCGTCAGCTTGATTCGCGCAGCCCAGTTGGGCGAGGCGGGCGCCGATGCCGGCATCGAGAAGTGGCTTGGTTCGCACCCCAAGGCGACCAATGTGCAGCAACGGGCGCTCTATCAGCGCCTCTGCGCGGATTTCACCATCCACGGCGACTATGCCCCCGGTGCGGCTGCGTGTGGCAAGGCAACGGCGCTCGGCGCCGATGACGATCAGTCCGCGGCAAACAATCGGAAGTTGCGCAATACACCCGCAATACGTGCGATCGGATCTGGGCGCATTTCGCTCACTCCCAATGGCCTTGGAAGCCGGGACGCCCTCATCAAGGTGAATGGCACGAGCGCGCCATGGCTAGTGGACACGGGTGCTCAAATTGCCGTCGTCACCCAATCACTTGCGACAGAAATCGGCGTGCGGCGCCTGCAAGGGCAAATTACCGTGGGCAGCACCACGGCTCCCGTCCAAGGGGGGCTGGGGATCATCGATGTCCTGTGGATCGGGGGCGCAGCGCTCGAGAATGTACCCGTGCTGGTGCTACCTGATGCGCAACTGAAAATTGCAAACCTTCCACAGATTCGCGCCATCTTCGGTCTGCCTGAATTGGTCGCGTTCCGGCGTGTCGAATGGCTGGACAAGGGCAAAACGCTTGCCCTGGGAGACGAGGCGGAAAAGGTTGCTGCAGCCAGCCCTCAAGTCTACTGGCACAAGGAAGGCATCGGCATTCCTGTATCGACCGATCTCGGGACGCGGGGCGCTCACCTAGATACGGGGGCGAATGATTCTTATCTGCGCGCGCCGGCCCATGTGCTGCTGGGGCCCGCAGTGGAGGCGACGGCCGAGGTACACAAAGGCCGAGTAGGCGGCGCCGGCGGCGTCGTCGAGACCAACGAGAAGGTCTATCCGACCCTGGGCTTGACCGTCGCGGGCATTCCGCTCAATTTCAAGAAGATCTCAATAAATGAGCAGGATCACGAAGGCGTTGCCCGTCTTGGAGACGATGTTATCCAACAACTCACTGTCCTAGTGCTGGATTTCGAGCACATGCGAATCGAGGCGCGAAAGTAAGCGGCCGGTGCTCGAAGTCATCTAGTTTGGCCATCAAAGTCTCGTTCCGCCGCCACCATCGGTCAGACCGAGGTTCAGCAACACTTCCTTCCCGAGTCGAGGTCTCCTCTTGCTCGTCTACGCGCGCAAGGTTCTCAGCTTAACTGCTGCCAGGATTTCACGCCGCCGAGCCTCGCTCGCGCTCGACCATTCGGCAATTTCGCCCAGCGTGCGGCGGCATCCGACGCAAGTCGCCCCCTCCGCGTCCAACCGACAGACGTTGACGCATGGTGATTGCACGGGGCTCGAAACGGACGACCGCTCGGACGGGCTAGGCATGCACTTCAGCTCTACGAAGATCAGGGACGCCGCTATCAAAAAACATATGCTACCGAATGCTAATTGTTCGAATATAAAGGTCCCTCGGGCAGCAAGTCTACAAACCAGAATCCTTTGGTCGCTGATGGGCCTGAGGCGGTCGGGACCGGAATATTCTTTGGCGAACCGCGCTGCGCCGCCGGAGAAGTGCCGGTCTCGGCCACTGGCAGCAAGGGGCGGTACACGATCTCGCCCAATCTAAAAGCAATCGGGCGGCCAAAGGTCGGGCCGTCGTAAACAAAACTGTGATATTCACCATTCTCTCCGCACGGATCCACGGTGTCCGGCAACCCGCCAATAAAGGCCTCATCCAAAGGCCGGCCGACTTCCCGTTGGGTCAAATGAGCATCGTTCGTGCAGCAGACGACAGCCTTGAAGCCCCGATCAATGAATTGCCGGATGAGCGCGCGGGTATCCTGCTTCCACAGCGGGAAAACGCCTGTCATTCCTAAGCCGCCGAGCAGGCTCTCGCGCCACTGCCGCAAGTCCTCCAGAAAGATGTCGCCGAAGATCACGTTGGTGATGCCAAGCTTCTTGAAGCTTTCCAGTGCCGCGCGCAGGGCGGGCACGTAGTCGTCATTGCTGCCACGGCCGCCGACATACATTTTGTGCGCAGGTATGCCGATCGCCTGGGATTGCAGATCGATCAGTTCCTCGCGCACCCCATGCATGGAGACCCGCCGAAATTCTGCGTTCACAGTGGTGATCAGGGCGCGGACTTCAAACTCGCCGCCGCGACGCACGCGGTCCAGCGCCAACGCCGAATCCTTGCCGCCGCTCCACAAGGCAACCGCCGGCTGCATGCGTCAACTCAATGCGCGTGAAAGGCGACGGCGGCGAACCATTGCCAAGAATAAGCGGAGAAAGACGATTCTCATCATGCCGGCGTCCACCTTTGCGGGTGCAGTTCGTGCGTCCAGGGCGGCAGCGTTATTAGGAGCCTGAACCAAATGCTAGTCAATGTAGCTCGCTAAAGACGAATCCGTGTGCCTTGGCTTTGGTATGGCACTCAAAGCACGACGCTCCCGAATCGGAAACACCATCCCGCGTCTGGTCGGTGCCCCAGAATCGTTCAAATCGCCATCCTCCCGTGCTGCCGTGCAGGCTTCCTATGCTTAGGCGGATGCATGTCAGACGGGCATTGGGAGATCGACTTGTCATGGGCCCATCCTGCCTGGCGGCACCGGGCGTGTATTGTAAAAAATTAAACCGCCGCAGGCTTCGGCAATGGACCCGGGATCTGCGGCATCGATCGGCGGTATTCCAGCGGGGTGGCGCCGGCGAGCACGGGTACTTTAATGGGCGCCGCCCCGGAGTTCGTTACCCGCCAGATGAACTCCACGTACGGGGATAGAGGGAAGGCCGGTCTATGGATGCAGAACGCCATATCCTAGGGTTGCGCTGTGGCGGCGGCGGGGGCGAGAGATGCCGTCTTTCCGAAATACAGCCGATACTCATCATTCAGTGAGCGTACGGCGCTGTCGTGCGCAAGGTCGTTCAGAAAAAGATCGACCGTGGACTTTGCCCAGACTTGTCCATCTGGCCCGAGCCCATGCGTGGCATCCACTGTTTTGCCGTGCAGGTACTGATTGCGCGACAATTTCGCGCTGTATTCGTATCGGGAAATCCTTTGACCATTGACGTAGAGATCGTAGTGCATGGTGTGTTCGCCGCTCATTACCACCGGAGAGAGCCCAAGAGTGCCTACCGATAACAATCCACTGAAGAAATTTTTTGCATCCACATTTGCCGGGTGAACGGAATGATAAATGCGGAGTTGAATCGGGGCGCCCGGAGCTTCCTTGGAAAGGTGCGCCAGCAGGTGATTTGATTGCAACGCATCAAAAAGATCATTTCCTGCCGCGTCGGCGTGAAAAGAGATGGTAGGGAGCAGCGCGCCGGCCTGATCATCGGCCTGGCTCGCGGGTATCGAATTGGCGTTTGACGCCGTGACCTCGGCCATGGCTTGGTATGAAATCAGGCAAATAATCATCATCATGTGACGTTTCAAAGTACCGGGCTGTGCTCTCTGCATGCTGACTTACCCTATTGATAGCATTTGACGCCCACCACCGCGGGCAAGACGTTGTCGATCGGAACCTCAGGAGAGGTATGCGGATCTTCCGGCCCCTCAACAAAAACGACCGATTTGTTTTGCAGGAATTTCTGAATGTACTGTGCTTCGAGCGCAAAATTGACATTCTGCGGCAACACACCTTGCTTGAGGAGTTCCGCGGCATTCAGGCTTCCGACAGCCACTCCCACTACATCCCCGCGAGCGCCAATCACCGGGCCGCCGCTCGCGCCGGGTTGTATGGGCGCTGAGAACTGAAACTGACCCAGGGATCCGCTCAAGCCGGCGCGCGAGCTGAGCGTGCCGCGTGTGACAGTCGGTGCGTCCGTCATCAGGGATTGCAGAGGAAATCCGATGTTGGCAACGTTCTCGCCAAGTTCCAGGCGGCCGGCATGACGCAGCGGTAGGAAATGTTCATTGCTTGCGTGAGTGTCAAGCACGGCCAGGTCCAATAGTGCACTGCTGGCGGCTACGGTTGCCGGAACAGAATTACCCCCATGGCGTACTTCGACAACTGCGCACTCGTGCACGACATGCGCCGCTGTGAGTACCTGGCCTGTGCTGTTCACGAAAAAGCCGGTTCCGCTCAATGCTGGGTGGTCTTTGTCAACCAGCAAACTCACGCTCAGTTGCGACTTTTCTCCTGTGGGAAATTTGTCGGCGGTCGGCCTCAGTTTGGCAACGATATCCGTCAGGGTTCGATTGATTACCTGCTCCATCAGGCCTCCCAGAACATCGGAATTATGCACGCCCATTCCGGGAGCCCAGCGGACGACGGAATCCCCTTTCAATACGGAAGTACCGGCGGCATCGTAGACTGCGTAATGCGCTGTGGCGACCAATTGCTGATCTTCGGGCTTCACCTCAGGATGCATGGCGATTAACAGCCCGTACCCGGGTGTCCCGGTCACTTCGTACATGAAAGTCGTGGCGAAAAAATGATGCGCCGAGGCCAGCGCGGCCTCCTCGAATGTGTTGCCCAGCTGCACGGAGTCAGTGGTTTGAAAACCGCCGGCCGAATGAAATACGCTACGAAACTCTCGCACTTGCTTCGGCAGGTAAATAGCGACCGCGATGTTGGCAGGCAATACCACATCCTTCGGCAGCGTTACGCTTTCCGCGGCGAGACATGCCGATGCTGTGAAGGCCAGCAATACCGAGCCCGCAAAAAAATCGTGCCGTATGGCCATCGTTCCCTCCCAAGGCTATCCCATCCATGCAATCGTCCGACGATCGGTGCGGCCGGCCGGGGAGTCAGCTTACCGATTTCTACATCTGACGTAAATGATTGATATCTAATGCGTTTAACATTATCCGCCGAGATAGGATCTCGACTCGGCTTCCGGCGTTGCGCCATACTACGCTGACGATAAATCAAGGGATGAACGATGCTGGCTGTCTGCCGTGCGTTGCTGCAGGGATCGTGCGTGTTGGTCTTGTCGATGACGGCCTTCGCGGTGCGCGCCGACGACTGGTTGCCCGTCGCGCCGGCGGAACTCAGTATGAGGAGCGCGCCGAAGGCGCCCAATGCCCCCGCGATCTACCTTTACCGCGAAGTGAACCGCGACGACAACGGTCCGTCGGAAAGCACGTACGAACGCATCAAGATTCTGACCGAGGAAGGGCGGGAGTACGCGAATATCGAGATTCCCTACATCAAGGGTGCGGAGGCGGTCCGCTCGATTCGCGCCCGCACCATCAAGCCTGACGGCAGCATCGTCAATTTCGACGGACAGATCTTCGACAAGACACTGGTCAAGGCGGGCGGCGTCAGATTCGCGGCCAAAACTTTCACGCTGCCGAACGCCGAGGTTGGCAGCATCATCGAGTACCGCTACACGCATGAGTTCGAGCCGTATTACGTTTTCAATTCCCAGTGGATTCTGAGCCAGAACCTGTTCACTCAGTACGGTAAGTTTTCGCTCGTCCGCAGCCCCGAGTTCGTGTTGCGCTTCGCGTGGCCGATCGGCCTTCCGGAGGGCTCAACGCAGCCGAAGGATGCATCCGGCAGAATTCGCATGGAGGTGCACGATGTGCCGGCGTTCGTAACCGAGGAGTTCGAGCCGCCGGAGAATGAGCTCAAATACCGCGTGGATTTCATCTACGATTCATCGGATCGGTCGAAGGAGAACGACGCCGCCGCCTACTGGCGGAGCTTCGGCAGGCAGAGCTACAAGACGATCGACAAGTTCATCGACCGGCCGCGCGCCATGAATGAGGCCGTCGCTCAGACCGTCGCAGCGGATGATGCGCCCGAGGCGAAGCTCAGGAAGATCTACGAGCGCACGCAGCGCATTCGCAATCTGGACTTCGAGCGCAGGAAATCGGAGCAGGAATTGAAACGCGAGAACCTCAAGGACAACAGCGACGTTGAGGATGTGTGGAAGCGCGGCTACGGCACCGGCCGCGAGATCACCTGGCTGTTTCTTGCGATGACTCGCGCGGCGGGTTTCGAGGCCTATCCTTTATACGTGTCGACCCGCGACAAACACTTCTTCAACCCGAACATGATGAATAGCCGGGAACTCAACGACAATGTCGTCGAGGTGAGCGTCGATGGCAAGGAGCAGTTCTTCGATCCCGGGACCAAGTACACGCCCTTCGGACTACTGCCCTGGGACCAGACAGCGGTCAAGGCGCTGCGCTTGGGCAAGGATGGCGGTCAGTGGATCAACACGATGCTGCCCTCGTCGAAGGACAGCTGTCTGGTGCGCCGCGCAGAACTCAAGCTGTCGCCCTCTGGCTCGCTGGACGGTCACGTGGATGTGACCTACAGCGGGCAGGAGGCAATGACGCGGCGTCTGAATGAACTTCTGGAAGACGATGCGGCCCGCAAGCAGCATTTGGAAGAGGAGGTCCGCTCCTGGATTGGCCACGGGGCGGAGGTGCAGCTGACCATGCCGCCCGACTGGGACAGTTCCTCCCCGAGCCTGGAAGCGCGCTTCGATGTGCATGTCGCCGATGGCGCGAGCAATGCAGGGTCGCGCATGCTCATGCCCGCCAGCTTGTTCAGCGCGCAGCAGAAGGCGGTATTCGTGCATTCGCCACGGTTGCATCCGATATATTTCCGCTATCCGTCCGAGGAAGACGACGATGTGAGCATTGAACTGCCCAAGGACTGGCAGGTCGGCAATCTTCCGCACGCCGGCAGCTTTTCGCAGCCCGCCTATTCATACACGACCTCCTATGGCGAATCCGGCGGCGTGCTCAAACTCAAACGTGCGCTGCGGCTCGACATGATGTTGGTGTCCGTGAAGGCCTATCCAATCTTGCAGGATTTCTTCGAAAAAGTGCGCACCGCGGACCAAGACCAAGCGGTTCTCAAGAAAACCTCGGGCGCGAGCCGATGAATACGCATGTTTGCCGTGTGACGGCGGCCCTCATCGTTCTATGTTGCGCGTTCGGCGCGCGCCCGGCCCGTGCCGCCGGCGCACCCGATTGGATGCGTAGTCAATTGAGCCAACCGCTGCCGGCGCACGATGACAAGGCCGACGCGGTGGTTCTCTGGCGAGAAGAGACGCTGACAGTCGGGGCCAACGGCAAGATCAAGCGCCTGCGGCGCGAGGTCGTCAAGATACTTCGGCCGGATGGCGCGGATTGGGCCAAGCCGCGGTTTTATTACGATCCCAACCGCCCGATCAGCGGCCTTCGCGGCTGGAGCATTCCGCCCGACGGCAAGGATTTCGAAGTCAAAGAACGCGATGCCGTCGACTCCGTGGACTCGGATGTCGAGGGCGGCGAACTGGTCAGCGACCTGCGCATGAAGGTGCTCGTCATTCCGGGCGCGCTGCCCGGTGCGGTAATCGGCTATGAAGTCGAGCAGGAATTGAGGCCCGAGATCCTCGCTGAGGATTGGAACGTGCAGTACGGCGTGCCGGTGCGCGCGTCGCGTTTCTCGTTGGTGCTGCCGAGCGGCTGGAGCTACGAGTCGGCGTGGCTCAATCACGCGGTCGAGACGCCGGCGAGCACCGGCCCCAATCAATGGACGTGGAGTTTGAATGACGTGCCGGCCGTCAAGGTCGAGCGCTACATGCCGCCCTGGCAGCGGGTGGCCGCCCATCTGGTGGTATCACTGATACCGCCCGGCAAGAACTCGAGCATTCGTAGTTGGAACGATGTCGGCATCTGGTACGCCCATCTCATCCAGGATCGGCGCACGGCCTCGCCCGCAATCAAGCAAAAAGTCGCGGAGCTGACCGCGAATCTGCCCGATACGCTCGCCAAGATGCGGGCGCTGGCGCGCTTCGTGCAGACGGACATCCGCTATGTGGCAATCGAGTTGGGCATCGGCGGACACCAACCGCATCCTGCGGCGGAGATTTTTGCTCACCGCTACGGCGACTGTAAGGACAACGTCACGCTCCTCAGCACCATGCTCAAGGAGATCGGCGTCGATTCCTACTACGTCATCATCAACACGGACCGCGGCGCGGTGACGATGAACACGCCGCCGAGCCTGAATTTCGATCATGCCGTCATGGCGATCGCGCTGCCGGCCGGGGTCGATGCCGCCAGCCTGCCGGCACAGATCGTACATCCGAAGCTCGGCAAACTCCTGTTTTTCGACCCGACCGATTCGCTGACCCCGTTCGGCGCACTACCGGGCGAGCTGCAGGCGAACGTGGGGCTCCTGGTTACCGGCAATAGCGGCGAATTGGTGCAATTGCCGCAGCTGCCGCCGGAGCTCAGCGGATTGACGCGCACCGCCAAGATGCAGCTCGACGAGAAGGGCACGTTGCACGGCGATATTCACGAGGTTCATTTGGGCGGGCATGGCGCCCGGCAGCGCGCGATGCTTCGTTCCGCGCAGCTCGATACCGACCGCGTCAGACCGATCGAGCGGCTGGCGCAGGCATCGCTTTCGAATTTCCAGGTACTCAAGGCATCGATCAGCAACCTGCACGCCGAGGAGCGGCCGTTCGAATGGAACTACACGCTGGAGGTAAGCAACTATGCGAAGCCGGCCGGGGATTTGATGCTGGTGCGGCCGCGGATACTGGGCAGCGAAGCCGATGGTTTCCTCGAGTCCAAGAGCGCACGGGTGCATGCCATCGAATTTGCCGAACCCGAGCGCGATACCGATGTTGTAGAGATTGCTGTCCCCGCCGGCTACGGCGTCGATGAGCTGCCGCCGCAGCTTAGCATCGATGACGGCTTCGCCTCATATCACAGCAAAAGCGAGTACTCGGGAGGGACCTTGAGATACACCCGCACCCTGGAAATCCGCGAGCTGTCGGTGCCGGCCGAGAAGGCGGACCTGCTGAAGCAGTTCTATCGCGAGATTGCGGCCGATGAGCGCAATTTTGCGGTTCTGAAACGTCGTCCGGCACCTTAAGTCATCTGATCGATTCGTCTCCTTCAAGGCGCTTACCACGCCGGCCAGCCTGGCAGTTATCGTGTGCGTCTGGCAGCATTGGATTACATAGTTTGTGAGGCGTCGCCAATGAAGCTGCCCGGGGACTCTCAAGTCGACGCGCAAGGCGCATCGCCCTGGTGGCATGGCGCGGTGATCTATCAGATCTATCCGCGCAGCTACAAGGATTCCAACGGCGACGGCATCGGCGACTTGCCGGGCATTACTGCCAGCCTGGATTACGTGGCATCGCTCGGGGTCGATGCGGTTTGGCTGTCGCCGTTCTTCAAATCGCCGATGTTGGATTTCGGCTATGACGTTTCGGACTACTGCGATGTGGATCCGATCTTCGGCACCCTGCATGACTTTGACTTACTGCTCAAGAAGGCGCATGCGCTTGGGTTGAAGATCGTCATCGACCAGGTGTTCTCGCACACCTCCGATCAGCATCCCTGGTTTCGCGAGAGCTGTCAGGACCGCAGCAATCCGCGCGCCGATTGGTACGTGTGGGCCGATCCCAAGCCGGACGGCTCGCCGCCGAGCAATTGGCAATCGGTGTTCGGCGGCCCTGCATGGACCTGGAACGCGCGGCGGGGCCAATATTATTTGCACAATTTTCTCACCGAACAGCCGGACCTGAACGTGCACAATCCGCAGGTGCAGGAGGCGCTGCTCGAATGCGCGCGGTTCTGGTTCAAGCGAGGCGTGGATGGATTCCGGCTCGATGCGGTCAATTTCACCTTGCACGACCCCTTGCTGCGCGACAATCCGCCCGCGCCGCCGAGCGACCAGCCGCGCACGCGGCCGGTCGATTTTCAGAAGCCGCTGTATAACCGGTCGCATCCGGACTTGCCTCGGTTCATTGAAAGGATCCGTCAGGTCGCCGATGAGTTTGACGAGCGCTTCACGGTCGCGGAGATCGGCGGCGAGGGCAGCGAACCGGAAATGCAGCTGCTGACCCAGGGGCAGAAGCGCTTTCACACGGCGTACGGATTTAATTTTCTGTATGCGGATCGATTGACGCCCGAGCTGGTTCGAAAGACGCTTGGCGCATGGCCCGACACCGATGGGATGGGCTGGCCCAGCTGGGCATTTTCGAATCATGATGCCCCGCGTGCGGTCACGCGCTGGTCAGCTCCGGAGCATCGCGCCGCTTATGCTCAACTGGCGATGCTGCTGCTGGTGTGCTTGCGGGGAAACATATTCCTATATCAAGGAGAAGAGCTGGGGCTGCCGCAGGCCGAGATCGGCTTTGAGGATCTGAAGGACCCGGAGGCGATCGCGAACTGGCCGGCCACGTTAGGACGCGACGGTGCGCGCACGCCCATGCCCTGGCGGTCTTCCGCACCGTACGCCGGTTTTTCGACGGCAGTTCCATGGCTACCTATCAGCGCTGCGCACCTGGGCCTTGCGGTGGATCGTCAAGAGCACGACCCTGGCTCGCAACTCGCGGTCACACGCCGGCTGATCGGGTTGCGCCGCCACACTGCCGTACTGCGCGATGGAGCGCAGCGATTCATCGATGCGCCGGCCGACTTTCTCGTGTTCGAGCGCAGCTTGGGCGGGCGGCGGCTGTTGTGCGCGTTCAACCTCGGAGCGGGCGTGCGCTGGCAACCCGGTACGGATCGCAACTGGCGGATGATCGAATCCGTGGGCGGGGCGGAGGAGTGGAATTTTCCGCCTCTCTCTGGTCTGATCGCCCGATGTCTGACCTGAACGCCGGGTGAATCGGCCGATACGAGGAGATCGCGATGTCGCTAAGTGATGAACTGAGCAAGCTGGCGGAGCTTCGCGCCGGCGGCGCGCTGACCGAAGAGGAGTTCACGCGCGCCAAGGAGAGGCTCCTGAACGCAGCACGCGTGCACGACCCTGAGCCGCTCACCGCCGCGGTCAATGCCTTCCGCCGCAGCCGCAATGATCGGTGGATCGGCGGTGTGTGCGGCGGCATCGCGCGAGCGACCGCGGTCGAATCGTGGGTATGGCGGCTGCTCTTCACGGTATTGTTCCTGTGCGCGGGAGCCGGTTTGCTGGTGTACTTGCTGCTATGGATTTTCGTGCCCAGCGATTGACCCGACTCCAAGCCGACCTCGACCTCACAGGAAAAATTTCTTCATGGCGACCGCAGCGTTTTTGGATTGGCCGTTCTTCGATGAGCGCCATCGTGAGCTTCACGCGGCAGCGGCAACATGGTGCGCCGATAACCGCGACGCCATCGCGCACGACGAGAGCCGGACGGTGGTCGACGAGGCCTGTCGGCGGTTCGTCAAACGACTGGGCGCAGCCGGATTGACCCGCCATTGCGTGCGTAGGGATCAAGGCGGCGTGCATGAAGATTTCGATGTGAGATCGATTTCCATCCTGCGCGAATCTCTGGCGCGATTCGACGGCCTTGCCGATTTTGCCTTCGCCATGCAGGGACTGGGCAGCGGCGCAATCACTTTGGCGGGCTCGAATGAATTGCAATCGAGGTATCTGCCGAAGATCGCCCGAGGCGAGGCGATTGCGGCGTTCGCCTTGTCTGAACCCGAGGCGGGATCGGATGTGGCCGCCATGCAATGCCGCGCTCGCGCCGATGGCGATCACTACGTGCTCGATGGCGAGAAAACCTGGATTTCCAACGGCGGCATCGCCGATTTCTACTGTGTCTTCGCGCGCACGCAGACAGCCAACGTACGAGCCGACGGTACCACGGCCGCATCGGGCATCAGCGCCTTCGTCGTGGATGCCGCAACGCCCGGGTTCTCCATTGCGCAACGCATCGATTTGATCGCGCCTCACCCGATGGCGACGATCGCATTCAACGGCTGCCGCATTCCGGCGCTGCAAAGAATCGGTGTCGAAGGGGATGGATTCAAGATCGCGATGCGCACCTTGGACATTTTTCGCACCTCCGTGGCTGCCGCCGCCTTGGGCTTCGGGCAGCGCGCCTTGGACGAAGCCGTTTCGCAGTCAAGATCGCGGCAGATGTTCGGCCGCAATCTCGCCGATTTCCAGATGACGCAGGTGTCATTGGCGGATATGGCCACTGAGATGGACGCGGCCCGGCTTCTAACCTATCGAGCTGCCTGGCTGCGCGACGCGGGTAAGCGGGTTACCAAGGAAGCCGCCATGGCAAAAATGACGGCCACGGAGACCGCGCAGCGGGTGATAGACCGGGCTCTGCAGCTGTTCGGCGCGCGGGGTGTGACGGCGGGCACGCCGGTGGAAAAACTCTATCGCGACATCCGGGCGCTGCGCATTTATGAGGGCGCCACGGAGGTGCAAAAACTGATCATCGCGCGCGAGGTGCTGGCTGCCGGCTGCTGAACTTTAGGGGCGAGGCTCACGATCGATCATCTTTGTCATGGCGTGGGTTTCCGCCGGCGGCGGCGCGCAGACGAACGGCGGATCGCCATCCGTAGATCCAGTAAATCGCAAGTCCAAGCGTCAGCCAGATGAGGTACACCGTCCAGGTCAGCAACGGCACGTATATCAGGAGTCCGATGCAGATCAGCATGCCAACGATTGGAACCGTCGGCACCAAGGGTGTGCGAAACGGCCGCGGCCGCCCAGGATCGACCCGGCGCAGAACAATGACCGAGGCGGCAACCGCGGTGAATACGATGAGTGTTCCCACTGAAACCAGCTGTACCAAGATCGATATCGGAAACAAACCGGCCAACGCCGCCACCGACGCGCCGCATATTATCGTGCCCCAGTAGGGCGTGTGAAAGCGCGCATGGATGCGGGCAAATGCCTGCGGCACCAGACCGTCTTTCCCCATCGCCATGAGCACGCGAGGCTGCGCCAGCATGATGACCAGCACGACGGAACCCAATCCGATCACGGCAGCGAAATCGACGATCGGCAACAGCCAAACGAGCGACGGACCGCCGCCGCGCAGCGCAACCGACAGCGGATTGGCCTTGTCGAGAAGGGTATAAGAGACCAACCCGGTCAGCACCAGCGACACCGCGATGTAAAGCAATGTCACCGCGCCCAGCGAGCCTAAAATGCCGATGGGGACATTGCGCTGTGGATTGCGCGTATCCTGCGCGAGCGTGGCAATGGCGTCGAACCCAAGATACGAAACAAACACGACCGCTGCCGCGCGTAGCACGCCGCTCCAGCCAAAATGCCCGATCCCATCGTTTGGAGGCAGGAACGGCGTCCAGTTGTGCGGATGGACGTGAAGCGCGCCGAAGGTCACCAGCAAGATCAGCGCACCCATCTTGAGAGCCACGATGATCCCATTGACGATGCTGGACAAGCGCACGCCGCGCATTGCAACCAGTGAAATGACGATGGCCAGCAGGGAAGCGGGCGCATTGATCAGGCTTCCCGTCGCGGTCAAGCCATGTGCGCCAATGGCCAACGGTGCAGTGGTCAAAGTCGCCGGAAGCGGCACGCCCCATTGCGCGAAAAGCGACACCAAATATCCCGACCATCCGACGGAAACGTACGACGCTCCAAAAACGTATTCCGCCAACAGACTCCAGCCGACGACCCACGCTGCCGCCTCGCCGAGCGCGGTGTAAATATACGCGTACGCACTCCCCGCCGCCGGAATCATGGCCGCGAGCTCGGCGTAGCACACACCGGTGAGCGCGCAACCAAAGCCCGCAAGCAGGAACGACAGCACGATGGCGGGGCCGGCAAACTGTGCGGCCGCGTTTCCGGTGACGACAAAGATTCCGGCGCCGACGATGACTCCGATACCAACCAGCATCAGATCGAGCGGCCCAAGCACGCGCCGCAGCGTCGGCGCACTCGAGTCGCCGTCGAGGTCGCGGATGGCGTCGGCTATGGGTTTGCGCTGTGACCAGCTATTCAACGGAAACCGCCCTCGACTGCGTGCCGATGTTATGATCGCCGTGACCGGCGAATAAATATGACTCTAGCAACTTCCGGGCTGCCACGTGAGTGAAAAGGCAAGCATGGGCGGACGCATTCGGGCGATTCTGTTGCTGCTGTTTTGGGCAGGGGTTGCGGTTGCGCTGCCGCGCCAGGCGCCAAGCGACCTTAAAGTGCTCATCGGCGAGTACCGATCAGAGGGCGCCGCGCTGACTGTCTATGAGGCAGACGGCGCGCTATTCGTAGACGGACTGGGAATGCACCGGGCGCCACTGCGGCGGCTGAGCGCGAGCGGTTTTTCTGTTGATGCCGCAAAAGCAAAATCTCAGACCACCGTGAATTTCGACGTGCCTCGAGCGCAACGCGCGTCGGCGGTGGTTGTCGGCGGCGCCCGCTTGCAATTCAAGGACATCGGCGCCGAGGTCGTTGAAAAAATACGCGCCGGCGTAAAGGCGGACAAGGGCCGGCTGCGCGCGGCCGCACTGCGCGCGAAGCCGCCGAAGGAACCTAAACCTAAGCGCGTTTTCGACTTGATCAATCTGGCGACGGTCGATCCCGGCATCAAATTCGACATTCGCTATGCGAGCTCGAACAATTTCATCGGCTTTCCTCTCTATGAGCGCGCGGAGGCGTATCTACAGCGTCCGGCGGCCGAGGCGCTCGGCCGCGTTGAACGAGCGCTGGCGTCGAAAGGATATGGACTGCTCATCCACGACGCCTATCGGCCGTGGTTCGTGACGAAAATGTTTTGGGATGCGACCCCTGAATCCGACCATGTTTTCGTAGCGGATCCCGCGCAGGGGTCGCGCCACAACCGCGGCAGCGCGGTGGACCTGACGCTTTATAATTTGAAAACCGGCGGCGCCGTGGAAATGACCGGGCGCTACGATGAGATGTCGCCCCGTTCCTACGCTGACTATATCGGCGGCACCAGCCGGCAACGGGGCCTGCGCGATCTGCTGCGCAAAGAAATGGAGGCGCAGGGATTTGCCGTTTACCCAGAAGAGTGGTGGCACTTCGACTTCAAGGATTGGAACGACTACGCCATCGGCAACGCAACCTTTGCGGAGCTCGACGCTGCGTTGCATACGGCGGCGCGCCGATTGCGCAGCATTTTATTGCAATGAATCGCGACGGTTCTCTCGCCGGCCTGAAAATCATTGAGATTGCCGGAATCGGTCCCGCGCCCTTCTGCGCGATGATGCTCGCGGATCATGGCGCCGAGGTCATTCGAATCGTTCCGCCCGGTGCCGATCGCGCGAGCCTGATTGATCCGAGCAAGGACATTCTCGCGCGCTCGCGCAAAGCGATGATTGTCGATCTCAAGCAGCGGCTGGGTGTCGAGGCGGTCCGGGATCTATGCAAGACCGCGGACGGACTGATTGAGGGATTTCGCCCGGGCGTGATGGAACGGCTGGGTTTGGGTCCCGACCTGCTGCTGTCGGATAACCCCAAGCTCGTGTACGGCCGCATGACCGGGTGGGGCCAGTCCGGGCCGCGTGCGCACACCGCGGGCCACGATATCAATTACATCGCCTTGTCCGGGGTCCTTGACTGCGTGGGCCGCGCGGGCGACAAGCCCACGCCGCCGGTCAACTTGATCGGCGATTTCGGCGGCGGCGGGATGCTGCTGGCATTCGGCATGCTTGCCGCGATTTTGCATTCGCAGAAGAGCGGCGAAGGGCAGGTCATCGATTGCGCCATGGTGGACGGCTCGGCGCTCCTGGCCTCGATGATATGGAGCTTTGTGGCGCAAGGCGCCTGGTCCGACAAACGCGGCAGCAATACGCTCGACACGGGCGCGCATTTCTATGATGCGTATGCTTGCGCCGATGGAGGCCATATTTCGATCGGCCCTATTGAACCCAAGTTCTATTCCGAATTTCTGCGCCGCCTTGGGATTGCAGAAACCGGCGACTTTGCCCGGCAGCACGACAGGACTCTATGGCCTTCGCTAAAGGAGCGCCTCGCGGCCGTTTTCGCCGCTAAAACACGGGCTGAATGGTGTGCAATTTTCGAGGGCAGCGATGCATGCATCGCGCCGGTGCTTTCCCTGGCGGAGGCTCCGCAGGATCCGCACAACGCCGCGCGCGGAACTTTCATCGAGGTCGGCGGCGTCACGCAACCGCGGCCGGCACCGCGCTTCTCCGCCACCGCGGCGCCGGAACCTGTCATGCCGCAAACCGCGGACGGCACCGACTCCGCGGCGCTGCTGCGAGGAATCGGATACAGCGAGCAAAAGATCCGCGCGCTGCATGAGGCCGGCGCGGTTCATTGAACTCCTGACCCCGGTCAGGAAGGGTCAGGCGCTCTTTTGCGGGATGTGGAAGCGTCCGTCGACGCGATGAAGGTACGACCGCGCTTGGTCGCCGCGCAGTTCGGCGGGCAAAAGCGAATCGGGGAAGTCTTGGTAACAGACCGGCCGCAGGAACCGGTCAATGGCCAGCGTTCCTACTGACGTGCTGCGGCCATCGGAGGTCGCCGGATACGGTCCGCCATGCACCATGGCATGACTCACTTCGACGCCGGTGGGCCAGCCGTTGACAATGAGGCGGCCGGCCTTGCGTTCCATGACGGGGAGCAGCCGACGCGCGATGACGGCATCCTCGGCGCCTTCCAGATGCAGGCTCAAGGTCAATTGGCCCTCGAGGCCATCGAGCACGGCGAGCAGCTGCGCCGGATCCTTGCAGCGAACGATGAGTGACGACGCGCCGAAGATTTCCTCGGACAGATGTCGATGCGCGAGCAGCGCCTCGGCATCGGTTGCAAACAGCGCCGCGCGCCCGGTATGGGGACCGGCGGATTCAAGGCCGCGCCCTCGCGCTTGCACGCGCGGCTGCTGCGCCAATCGCGCGACGCCGCGCTCATAGTTCTTATGAATTGCAGGCGTCAGCATGATTTGACCCGGCGCAGCGCCGACCGCCGCCGACGCGGCGTCGGCGAATGCCTCCACCTCAACACCGGACAAAGCCAGGACCATGCCCGGATTGGTACAGAACTGACCGGCGCCCAAGGTCATCGAGGCGATGAATCCTTCCGCCAACTTTGCCGCCCGCGCGCGCAGCGCACCCGGCAACAAAATGGTGGGGTTGATGCTGCTCATCTCCGCGAACACCGGAATAGGCTCCGGGCGCGCCGCCGCCGCCGCCATCAGCGCAAGACCGCCGGCACGCGAGCCCGTGAAGCCCACGGCTTTGATGCGCGGATCGGTCACCAGGGCACGGCCCAGATCATTCGAAGGGCCGGCCAACAGAGAAAAGACCCCGTCGGGCATGCCGCACTGCTGCGCCGCGGCCAGAACCGCATGCGCGACCATTTCCGCCGTGCCCGGGTGAGCCGCATGGCCCTTCGCAACTACCGGGCAACCCGACGCAAGCGCCGCCGCGGTATCGCCTCCGGCCACCGAGAATGCCAGCGGAAAGTTGCTGGCGCCGAATACGGCCACCGGACCTAGCGGAATCTTGCGCAATCGAAGCTCGCTGCGCGGCGCGGGTTTGCGATCCGGCAGGGCGCTCTCGATCCGCACGCCGAGATAGCTGCCATCGCGGACCTCATCGGCAAACAATTTGAGCTGCCCCATGGTCCGCGCGCGCTCGCCCGTGAGGCGCGCCAAAGGCAGACCGGTCTCCAGATGCGCGCGCTGCAGGAGCGCATCGCCGAGCGCCAGAATTTGCTCCGCGATTGTCTCGAGAAAACGCGCTCGCTCGCTGAGGCTGAGACCGCGAAACGGGTCGAAAGCCGCCTCGGCGAGTGAGCAGGCCCGCGCGACCTCGGCGGCACCGGCGATACTGAAGGATGCAGGCAGCGGCGCGCCGTCCGCGGCGGCAATCGCCTTGAATTGATCCTGACTCCGCACCCGGGTGAAGCCGATGAATAGATCGCCGGTAATCATGCAACTCCTCGTTGGAATGGAGGGCGTGCCGCGCGCGGTGCCAGAACTTCGATGATGATGGCCGGCGCCATGCCGCCGCCCGCACACATCGTCGCCAGTCCTCGTTTCAGGCCGCGCCGCTCGAGCTCGTCCAGCAACGTGCCGATCAAAATAGACCCGGTCGCACCAATGGGATGCCCCAGGGCGATTGCGCCGCCGTTCACGTTCACCTTGCCGCGGTCGAGATTCAGGTCGCGAATGAATTTTTCAGCGACCACCGCGAACGCCTCGTTGATTTCCCACAGGTCGATGTCATCCGCCGTGAGCCCCGCGCGTCGCAGCGCCTTTTTCGCCGCGGGGACCGGCGCATTCAGCATCAGGGTGGGTGAGTCGCCGATGTTCGCATACGCCAGCACCCGAGCCCGCGCCTTCAGGCCCCGCTTGCGCGCGTAGTCCGGCGAGGCGATCAGCACGGCGGCGGCGCCGTCGACCACGCCGGAGCTGTTGCCGGCATGGTGAATGTGGTTGATTTCAAGACCCGGATACTTTTGTTGAATCAAGCCGCGATAGGTGGTGCCGCGCTCATCCAAGGCGTAATCCGCGATCGCGGCGAACGAGGGCTTCAAGGCCGCGAGACCTTCGGCGGTGGTCTGCGGGCGCGGAAACTGTTCGTGATCAAGCGCCATGCTGCCGTCGGGATTCGATACCGGAACCACGCTGCGATCGAAGTAGCCGTGCTCGATGGCGCGCGCCGCGCGCTGCTGGCTCTGCAGTGCCAGCGCATCGACGTCCGCACGGGTGATTTTTTCCAAGGTGGCGATGGCGTCGGCGCAGACACCCTGATGCGACTGCGGATGAAGCGCGCGCAGCTGTTCGTTGCCCCGGTCCAGGAACGGCGAGCCATGCGGCAGACCGGCCGTGTACGACATCATCTCTGTGCCGCCGGCGACGATGAGATCTTCCATGCCGGACATGACGGCGGCGGTGGCGAGATTGACGGCGGTGATGCCGGAGCCGCAAAACCGATCCAACGTCACGCCGCTCGAGACGATATCGTAGCCCGCGGACAGCGCCGCCATGCGCGCCAGATCCGCGCCTTGGCGTTCGACCTGGGTAGAGGTGCCCCATATGACATCGTCGATTTCTTTCGTCGCCAGCTGGTTGCGATCGGCGAGCGCTTTGAGCACGGCCGCGCCCAAATGCTGTGGATGTAGGTGCGCGAGCGCACCTTTGCCGGCCTTGCCGATGCCGCGCGGCGTCCGGCATGCATCGATGATCAAAGCGTCGGGCATGGGCTTCCCCCGTGACTGGTGTGGCATCATAGTAGGGATGGCTGCACAAGTTGGCCACTCTTTGGCAAACAGCATAATTTCGGAGCATTCGTGCGGGAAGGCAAGACCACTACCTCCGTGGCCGTCGGTGTGAGCGAGGCGGTTTTGTCGCGCCATTCCTGCCGCGCGTTCACCCATCAGCCGGTCGATGGCGAAACCATTCGCAGGCTGCTGGAAACTGCGTGCTTTGCGCCGTCCGGCGGCAACCTGCAGCCATGGTTCGTGCATGTGGTCACGGGAGATTCCATGGCACGGTTTCGAGCGCAGTTGACGCCGAAATTTCTCGCCACCCCGTTCGGCGGCACCGCCGAATATCACGTCTATCCGCCGGAACTCAAGGAACCGTATCGGTCGCGCCGTCACAAAGGCGGCGAGGACCTCTATGGACACATCGGCGTGGCGCGCGGCGACCGGCCGGCACGGCACCGGCAGTTCGCGCGCAATTACGATTTTTTCGGCGCACCGGTCGGGATGTTTTTCTACCTCGACCGTTCGATGGGTCCGCCGCAATGGTCGGATCTGGGAATGCTGATCCAGACTCTGATGTTGCTGGCGCGCGAACAAGGTTTGGAAACCTGCGCGCAGGAGTCCTGGGCCATCTGGCACAAGGAAGTGAGTGAATTCTTGAGCGTGCAACCGACCATGATGTTGTTCTGCGGATTGGCGCTCGGCTATGGCGATTATTCAGCGCCCATCAATCGATTGCGCACTGACCGTGCGGCACTCGAGGATTTCGTGTCATTCCATGATTGATACGCGAGGTCGCGTCTAAGGGGAGTTAGCAATGCCAGTGCTCGATGTGCCGCCCCCGGCGTTCATGGAGGATCCGGAGATCCAGATGTTTGCCGACGCGGCAAACCGCTTTTTCGAGCGCGCCGCGCCGCCCGAGCGCGTGGCGGGTTGGCGCGAGGCCGGCCAGGTCGAACGTGCGTTTTGGCGCGAGACCGGGGCTGCCGGATTCTTGGGCGTGATGGTGCCGGAAGCGTATGGCGGTCCCGGCGCGGATTTTCGCCACGAACTGGTGCTGCTGGACGTGGCTGCGCGGCAAAATCTCGAGGGCTTCGCACTCGGCTTGCACAACGTCATCATCACGCCGTACATCATCCTGCACGGCACGGAAGAGCAAAAGCATCGCTGGCTGCCAAAATTGGTCTCGGGTGAACACGTGTCGGCCATTGCCATGAGCGAGCCGGGCGCGGGTTCCGACCTTCAGTCCATTCGCACCACGGCACGCCGCGATGGCGAAGGCTACCGAATCAACGGCTCGAAGACCTTTATATCCAATGGGCAGATCGCGGATTTAATCGTGGTCGTCGTCAAAACCGATCCGACCTTGGGGTCGCGTGGCGTGTCGTTATTGATTGTCGAAACCGACCAGGTCAAAGGCTTCAGGCGGGGCAGGAAACTCGACAAGATCGGACTCGATGCCCAGGACACCTCGGAACTGTTTTTCGACGATGTCTGGGTGCCGGCCGGCAATTTGCTCGGCATGGAGGAAGGCAAGGGATTCTCGCAGCTGATGGCGGAACTGCCGCGCGAACGCCTGCTCATCGCCATCGGCGCCGTCATCACCATGGAGAAGGCATTGGAAACCACCATCGAGTACGTCAAAAATCGCAAGGCCTTCGGGCAACGCGTCATCGACTTTCAAAATTCACAATTCAAGCTGGCCGAGGCGAAAGCCAAGGCCACGGTGGCGAAGGTGTTCATCAACGACTGCATTGCGCGGCTCTTGAATGGGGCGCTCGACGGCACCACCGCGGCGATCGCCAAAATGTGGGCCACCGAAACCGAATGGCAGATCGTGGATGACTGCCTGCAGTTGCACGGCGGCTACGGCTATATCAACGAGTATCCGATCGCGCGCATCTTCCGCGACTCGCGCATCGCGCGCATATACGGCGGGTCCACCGAGATCATGAAGGTAATCATTGCGCGTTCGCTGTAGCAGATATGCCTGTTGCGCCCGTCCATGGGTCGCATAAAACAGATTAGAAAATAAACTTAATCTATTGATTTATGTATGATTTGCCGGCTGACCGCAGCATCTGCGCCGCGGCATAGACCACCACGACGAGCACCAGCCAGCGCAGCCAGAACACGGGCAACGACCTGACGATGTAAGCGGCGATCAATACCCCCGGGATGCCGCCGAGCGCGAGTCCCAGCGCCGCGCTCAGGTTGTAGCGGCCGCTGCGCACGAATCGCGCGCCGCCCACGGGCATCAACAGCGCGCATGAACCCATCATGATCGGAAAGGCCGCCAAGGGACTCATGCCGAGCAGGCTGACGAGAATGAGGCAGGGCGCAAACAATCCCACGCCCAGCATCATCAACGCGCCGAGAAAAAAATTGACGCCGACGGCAAAGATCAACGTGGGTCCGTGCAATGCCAAGGCCTCGCCGCCGCCCGGCACCCAGTCGAGGTTTTTCGCCAAAAAAAGCAGCGCCGCGCACATCAACGCACCGCCCATGCCGAGTTGAATCGCACGGCGCGAGAGGCCCGATACGATTCCGACGCCGAGCCAGGCCCCGAGTACGGCCGCGGCAATCATGCTGACCAATGTGGTCATATCCACGCTGACGATTGCGATGAAGATCAGTGCCTCGGTCATGGCGGGCAGGGCATGGCCCGTGTTCAATGTGCCCGGAATCTCATCGTCCGGCATGCGCACGCGCAGCTTGTAGTAGGCCGTCGTCGGTGCAAAGCAGCCTATCCCCAAGGTATCGAAAAAGTTCGTGACGAATCCCACCAGAAGATCGGAAAAACGCGGCCGGCGGGGCCGGTGCGGATCCGCGGACCGCGCGCGCTCCAGCCACCACCATCGTGCGATGTAGATCAACGCCACCAGCGCTATCGCTCCGATCAATAGATATCTTCCGATATTCACCGCAAAGAGGTCCTATTCCATCCCGGGGTAAGGGCCCTTGCCGCCTTCCGCGATGAATCGATCGATGCGCGCCTGCAGCACCGGGATCGGTACCGAGCCCAACTCGAGCACGGCGTCATGGAAGGCGCGGACATTGAACTTGCCGCCCAGCGCTTTCTCCGCCTTGGCCCGTGCTTTCAAAATGGCGTCCTCGCCCAAATAATAAGACAACGCCTGCGCGGGCCAAGCGATGTAGCGGTCAATCTCGGTGTCGATCTCGTGCAGCGGCAGCGCCGTGTATTCGCGGAAATAGGCAATGGCCCGGTCGCGGTTCCAGCCCTGAGAATGAATCCCGGTATCGACCACCAGCCGTGCGGCGCGCCAGATCTGATAGTTCAGCATGCCGAAGCGATCATAGGGGGTGTCATACATGCCCATCTCGACTCCGAGAGTCTCGCAGTACAGCGCCCAGCCTTCGCCGTAGGCGGATAAATATGTGTGCTGCCGGAATTCCGGCTGCTGCTTGTGCTCGAGCGCGATCGGCATCTGGAAGGCGTGGCCAGGAGCGGACTCGTGCAGCGTGAGCGCCGTCAAGTTGTACAGCGGCCGGCCGGGTAAGTTGTAGGTATTGACCAAGTACACGCCCGGACCGCCGCGGCCGGAGGTATAGAAGGGAGCGAGATCGTCCGGCACGGGCTTGATGGCAAAGCGCGCGCGCGGCAGCAGCCCGAAGAACTGCGATGCCTTGCCGTCGAAGCGCTTGGCGATCCATGCCGCCCGCATCAGCAATTCCTCCGGCGTCTTTGCGTAGAACTGCGGATCCTTGCGCAAGAACGCGAGAAACGCGGGAAAATCGCCCTTGAATCCGCTCTCCTTCATGGCGGCGAGCATTGCTTCGTGCAGACGCGCGACTTCCGCTTCGCCGAACGCATGGATGGCCGCCGGGTCTTCGTTAAGCGTCGTGAACTGCCGAATTCTCGATTGATAGTAGGCCTTGCCGTCCGGAAGATCGTAGGCGGCCAGCGTGGTGCGGGTCCCAGGGAAATACTCATTGCGGAAGAAAGTCAGCAGTTCACGATACGCGGGCTGCACGGTGTCGCGGATGGTGTTGAGCGCTTGCTCCCGCAGCGTCTTTTGATCGGCATCCGAGATGCCATGCATATCCTTGAACGGCGTATAGAACAGGCTGTTTTCCGGGGTCGCATCTGTGACCGCGGTAATCGAGGCATCGCGTCCCTCGAGCGTGACGCGCGGCGGTGTGAAGCCGCGCTTCAAGCCCGCCCGCATTTCATCGATCTCTTCGCGGAAGTAGCGCGGCACATCCTTCATCTGACTGAGCCAGTTGCGGTAATCCTGCGAAGAACGATACTGCCGCCGCGCGGTATAGCCGAGATTTGTCCAAAACGTGGTATCTGAATTG
>DATATA010000067.1:0-3341 GCA_036263775.1 Steroidobacteraceae bacterium
AGCAGCGGAGAAGTCGGCGATGTGACGCAGCGCATAGCCCATGCACAAGAAGTCGGCGGTTTCAGCGGACGCAGGAATCGCCTCGGCACTGCCGATCAAGAGTTGCACGGCCGCGGGAACCTTGGCGCGCCGGATCATTCCTGGACAAGGATCGATACCCGTAACCTGACCAGATATACCAACCAAAAAGGCCGCCTGCTTGGCCGTCAGTCCGGTTCCGGCCCCGATATCCAATACCTGCATGCCCGGCCGAAGGCCGGCCCTGTGCAATGCGCTTCTGCGGTACCAGGAGCCGGACCCCAAGGCCATGACGCGCTCGATGCGGTCATAATCTCCCGCAGTGCGGTCAAAGATCTGCCGCACCCAGCCGCGCCGCTCCGCTTCCTGCGTGTAGTACTCGCGCAACGGCGGGTGCGGGGCCTGCATCGCGGTAGCATACGCCGAACCGGTGAGTTGCCGCACCGGCCCGCACCTATATAATGCAGCTACTTAGAACTCCAATTGAAAGCTCAAACCTATGGCCGACAAAGCGTCGCTCATGCAACAGCCGGCGCCGCAGACCGACGTCGGTCTCCAGCGGGAACTTGCCGCGCTTTTCGTGGAAGCCCTGAATCTCGAGGTACTGCCTCAGCAGATCGACCCGGACGCCCCGCTGTACGGCGAGGGGCTGGGATTGGATTCCATCGATATCTTGGAAGTGGCATTGATCGTCTCCAAGCAGTACGGGATTCACCTTCGGGCCGACAGCCAGGAGAATCAGCAGATCTTTCGTTCTTTGAGGCATCTAGCAGAGTACATTGCGGCGCAGAGAACCAAGTAGCCATGACTTCGGGACGTAGACTGCAGCTCGCTGCCGTCGTCTTGTTTTTCATCGCCTACTCCGTATTGTCGCATTACAGCAATCTCAATCCGCAAGCGCGCGATTTGCGCACCGGACTCGCGCTCGCGCCGATGCTCGCGCTCGGTCTCGTTTTACTCTGGCGCTGGAGCGGCGCGCTCGGGGCGTGCGTAGGCGTAGCGGCCGCGGCAACCCTGTTGCGTGCATTCTGGCCATTGCTCACGCAGAATTTTTCCATTCTGTACCTGGTGCAGCAGTGCGGTTTTTATTGCCTCATGGCCGCCACGTTCGGCCGTTCGCTGCGGAACGGCCGCGTGCCGCTGTGCACGCAGCTCGCGGATAAGGTACATGGCCCCTTGAGTACCCTCGAGCTGCGCTACACGCGCAATGTCACGCTGGCATGGGTTGCTTTCTTTCTGCTGAACCTCGCTGCGACTTTTTTGTTCTTTGCCCTTGCTCCGCTGCGCGTCTGGTCGTTGTTCGTCAATTTCTGCGCGCTGCCTCTGATCCTCGCGATGTTCGTGGTGGAATACCTGGTCCGCCGCCGCGTGCTGCCCCAGGTGCATCGCGGTGGATTGCTCGCTACGCTGCGAGTCTATTTCGCGGATTCGCCCTAAAGCATGGATGCAATTGCCCTACTCTCTCATCCCTCGCCGGCATCGATAGTCGCCTATCGATCGGGTACCGGCGTCAGCGCTCGGCAATTTCTTGCCGATGCAGCGCAGTTGGCGCGGCGGTTGCCCAAGGGCAGACATGTGCTGAATGTCTGCGCCGACCGCTATCGCTTCACGGTCGGACTCGCCGCGTGCCTGATATCGGAGCGCGTCAGCCTCCTGCCATCGACGCATACGCCGCAGGTCATTGCGCAACTTGCGGCATTCGCGCCGGATGCCCTCTGCCTGACGGACGACATGAGTTGCGACATCGAGTTGCCGCGGATTTATTATCCGGACCTGATCGATGAATCGTCGTCCTCGATCACGCCCGCAGCACGTTTCGAGGTGCCTCGCATCGCCGCGACTCAGCTCGCGGCGATGGTATTTACCTCCGGGTCGACGGGCACGCCCGTACCCTTCAAGAAAACCTGGGGGCTGCTGGCGCGCTGCGTGCGCGACGGCGCGCAAAGCCTCGGGCTGTTGGACGGCCGCAGCCACGCCTTGGTGGGCACCGTTCCCGGTCAGCATATGTACGGCTTCGAGTCGACCGTGCTGCTGGCGCTGTTGAGCGGCAACGCGTTGAGCGCTGAGCGGCCCTTTTATCCCGCGGACGTGGCTGCCGCCGTCAAACGGGTGCCGCAGCCGCGGACACTGGTGACCACGCCCATTCATTTGCGCACCCTGCTGTCCTCGGAGATCGAATTTCCGGCGCTCGACCTTGTCATCTCGGCAACGGCCCCATTGACCCAGGAGCTGGCGGGCGAGGTGGAGCAAAAGTACGGCACGCCCCTTTTGGAGATTTACGGCTCGACCGAAACCGGCCAGATTGCCTTGCGGCGCACGGCCCGAACGGCGACCTGGCGCCTTTGGCCCGGCGTTCGCTTGAGCGTTTCGAATGGCCAGGTCTTTGCGCAAGGCGGCCACGTCGAACAATTGACGCCGATGTGCGATGTCATCGAAATCACGGGCGAAAGACAGTTCTTGCTGCATGGCCGGACCGCCGACCTGGTCAATGTCGCGGGCAAGCGCAGCTCATTCGGCTACTTGAACGCACAACTCAACGCCATCCCGGGGGTGATCGATGGGGCGTTTTTTCTGCGCGAGGATTTGAGCGCAACCACCGGCGTGGCGCGCCTCGCCGCCGTGGTCGTCGCACCGGGCATGAGCGCCGCCTCACTGACCGAACAGCTGCGCCAACTGATCGATCCGGTTTTCTTGCCGCGACCGTTGCTGATCGTGCAGCATCTGCCTCGCAATGCGACCGGCAAGCTGCCCCAGCAAGCCTTGCAGGGATTGGCGGACGCGCAATTGCGGATCAACGGCTCGCCATGAAAATGCAAAGCACGCTGAATATTGCCGCGGACCATCCGGCGTTTTCCGGCCATTTTCCGGCCTTTCCGGTTCTGCCGGGGGCCGCCTTGCTGGACGAAATGCTCAAAATTCTGGAATCCGCGCGCGGCATCGACCTTAGGTCCTGGCACATTTCGTCGGCCAAATTTCTCGATGCCGTGCGGCCGCGCGACTCGCTGGTCTTCGAGCACGAAGCCCCATCCCCAGGTTTGATTCGCTTCGCGATCCTGGTTGAGGACCGCAAGATTGCCGGCGGTACCCTGCATGAGTCCTAAGACCGCAAATCTCGCCGACGGCACGGCGAAGGCACCTGAATGGGTCAGACATCGCGAGCGCGGCAGCCTTTGGCTGCTCCGAATCATGGCGTTTCTGTCGTTGCGATGCGGCCGCGGGGCAAGCCGGCTGATTCTGTACGGTATCGCCCTGTACTTTTTTTTGTTCGGGCCCAACGCGGCGCGGCACTCGCGGAACTATCTGCGTCTCGCGCTCGGCAGAGC
>DATATA010000010.1:0-1510 GCA_036263775.1 Steroidobacteraceae bacterium
CACCTGGGCACGGAAGCGGTCAGCGTCAAGGGCCAGGCGGGATCTGCCGTGTTTTATCCCTCGACGACGGTGCATCAGGTCGTGCCGGTCAGTTCGGGCGAGCGGATGGTGATGATTACCTTCATCGAGAGCCAAATTCCCGATCAATTGCAGAGAGAATTGCTGTATTCCTTGGGAGAAGTGCGCGCGCTCGAAGGCTTGAAAATGGAGTGGCAGAATCGCACGCAGCTGGAGTTTGCGATCGCGAATTTGCACCGCATGTGGTCCAGATAGCGCCTCTGCGCGCGGTTGTTGCGTCATAACAACACGCATTTAGGCAAAAAAAGTGACGTTTTTTTGGTCGGCGCCGCCATGTTGAGGCGGCGACGGCCTTCCAGCCGCAAAAATCGCGCCTAATTTCGGCCTGGAAACGCCGTCTACACCACCAGCCGGTAATTTTCCAGCCGACGCGACTTGGCAACATATCAGCGGCATGTTGTAATCGGTCCATAACTCGACGTGGCAGGGAGGCGACGCTTATGGATCGCCCGGCCACCGGAAGACAGGACTGAATCGATTAACTCGGGAGCAATCAAGATGGGAAAGAATCGGATTCTGCAGCACGCCGTTCACGCCGTCCTCACCGCAGCCGCGGCGAGTGCAGCTGTTCCGGCCGTTTACGCGCAAACCGCACCGGCGGCGGCCGCGGCGACCGCGGCGCCAGAGATTCAAGAAGTTGTCGTAACCGGATCGCGCATTCAAAGCGCGAACCTGATATCCGCCAGCCCGATCACCACGGTCTCAAATGTTGATATTCAACAGTCGGGTCTGACCCGTGTCGAAGACATCATCAACAACCTGCCGCAGGTATTTGCCGGCCAGGGCAGCAACATGTCGAACGGTGCGGATGGCACCGCGACCCTGGATTTGCATGACTTGGGTCCGCAACGCACCCTGGTGCTGGTCAACGGCAAGCGGCTCGCCCCCGGCGCTCCGAACGGCCGCAACTTCGCCGACATCAACCAGATTCCCGCCGAACTCATCGAGAGAGTCGACGTGCTGACCGGCGGTGCTTCCTCGACCTACGGCGCGGATGCCGTATCGGGCGTCGTGAACTTCATCATGGACACCCATTACGAAGGCGTGAAAATCGACGCCCAGTACGGCATGTTCAACCATAACAATCACGAGACTCTCTATCAGAACCTCGTGGCCGGCAGTGGTTTCAACTCGCCCACCGGCAGCGTGGATTCCGGATTTCAGAAGAATGTGTCATTCATCGCCGGTTCGAATTTCGCCGACGGCGCGGGCAATGCCACGGTGTACGCGACCTACGACAAGCAGGCGCAGAACATCGGCGGGCAGTTCGACTACAGCGCCTGCAGCCTATCGTTCGGCGGGGGCCATGCAATCTGCGGCGGATCCGGCACGGATGCGGGCGGCACTTTCATCGCTTACGGCGACAGTGCACACCCAGGTACAGTCTTCCCCAATCAGACCGTTGATCCGAAGACCGGCCTTTTGCGCGCCG
>DATATA010000012.1:0-25277 GCA_036263775.1 Steroidobacteraceae bacterium
ACTCGTCACGCCGTTCGACGGACTGAACGGCAAGCCGCGGCACTGGGTGGAAACGGCGCCCTTCGTGTGGCGCGACGAGGGTAGTCACGAACGTCTGGCTGCCAAGGTGGTCGACGGCAAAGTGGTGAGATTCAGCATCGACGGCATTTCGCCGTTCATGGTGTTCGACCGCGTGTCCGGTTACGAGGACAGCGCGTGGCTGCTGCCGGCGTTTTATTGCGCCCTGGGCGCGCTGTTGCTGACCGCGGTGTTCTGGCCGATTACCGCCATCGTGCGCCGCCGCTTTGGCGCCACCGTGGCCTTGAGTCCGGAGGCGCTGCGCGCCTATCGCTTCAGCAAGATCGGATCGATCTTGCTGGTGGCTGCGCTGGCGCTGTGGGGATTCACGGTCGTCCGCATGTTCAACGACTTCAACAATCTGACCAACATCTTCAACGGGAACATCCGCTTTGCAGAGATCTTCGGCATTCTGGCATTCGTCCTAGGCTCCGCTTTTATCGCGTGGAATCTCTGGACGGTGTGGACCGGCACTCGCCGCTGGCCCGCCAAGCTGTGGAGCATCGTACTGGCGCTCTCGGCCTTCATCGTCCTCTGGGTTGCCTTTGCCTTCAATCTGATCGGCTTTGGGGTCAATTACTGATGCCGGGTTTGAAGTTGCATGTGGGGGTCGAGAAGCTGCCGCTGTCGGCGCCGTTTCGCATCTCCGGCTTTGTGTTCGAGGAGCAAGACGTGGTCGTCGCGACTCTCGAGGACGGCACGCACCGCGGCCGCGGCGAAGCCTCGGGCGTGTACTACTTAGGCGATACCGCGCCCACCATGGTGGCCGAGATCGAGGCGGCGCGCCGCGCCATCGAGCGCAGCGTCGATCGGGCCGGGCTGCAAGAATTGCTGCCGCCCGGAGGCGCCCGTAACGCAGTGGACTGTGCCTTGTGGGAACTCGACGCGCAGCGCTCAGGTGAAGCGGTTTGGAAACTTGCCGGCCTGTCCGAACCCAAACCGCTGATCACGACGTTTACGCTGGGCGCGGACGAGCCGGCGGTGATGGCCGCCGGCGCGCGCAAATTCGCCCAGGCGCGGTCATTGAAGTTGAAATTGACCGGCGATTTGCCGGCGGACATCGAGCGCGTGAAGGCGGTGCGGGCCGCGCGCCCTGAGGTGTGGATGGGAGTCGACGCCAATCAGGGCTATGGCATCGATGCACTCGAGTCGCTGCTGGGCGTGCTGGTGAGCACCAACGTGTCGCTGCTCGAGCAACCCTTGAAGCGCGGCCGCGAGGCTGACCTGTCGGGTTTCAAATCGCCGATCCCGATCGCCGCGGACGAGAGCGTGCTGAGCTTGAAGGACGTCGCGGGCTTGGTCGGGCGATTCAATGTCGTGAATATCAAGCTGGACAAGTGCGGCGGCTTGACCGAAGGACTGGCCATGGCGCGCGAAGCGCGGCGTCTGAACTTGGGCGTGATGGTGGGCAACATGGTGGGCACGAGTCTTGCCATGGCACCCGCGTTCGTGCTCGGACAGCTCTGCGATGTGGTGGATCTGGACGGTCCGATTTTCCTCGCCAAGGACCGGACGCCGAGCATGACTTACGTCGACGGCCGCGCGTGGAGCGGCGCGCAAGTGTGGGGCGGGACGCGCGCTTAAGACCGCATGAACACGCGCCCGCAGACTTGGTTCGGTCAGCCGCGCGGGCTCACCATCCTTTTTCTGACCGAGATGTGGGAGATCTTCTCCTACTACGGCATGCGGGCCTTGCTGGTCTACTACATGACCAAGCAACTGCTCATCGGTCAGGAAAAGGCGTCGCTCATCTACGGTGCGTACACCGCCACGGCATATCTCACGCCGATTTTCGGCGGCATCATCGCGGACCGCTGGCTCGGCAAGCGGCGCGCAGTCATCATCGGCGGCAGCATCATGGCCGCGGGCCATTTCATGATGGCCTCCGAGCCGTTGTTCTACTTCGCACTCGCGACCATCGCCTTGGGCAATGGCTTGTTTCTTCCCAGCTTGCCCAGCCAAATCGATGGGTTGTATCGGCCTGATGATCCGCGCCGCGCCTGGGCCTACAACGTCTACTACGTCGGCATCAATATCGGCGGATTTTTAGCCCCGTTGATCTGCGGCACGCTGGGCGAGTTCTACGGATGGCACTGGGGTTTCGGCGCCGCCGGAGTCGGGATGCTGGCCGGGCTCCTTATCTACATCCTGGGCGGCAAGCACCTGCCGGAGCAGGCGCGCCCGGCCAAGGGAACCGCCGCGCCCGCCGCCGCTATCGCGATGCCCGCGCACCGTTACCGCTCGACGTTCATTTTAATGTTTGCGGTCGTCGTTGCGGTCACGGTGTTTCGCAGTGCTTATGAGCAGTTCGGAAATACGGTGCCGCTGTGGGCCGACGCCGGCATCGATCGCACCACGGCGGTCATCACCATACCGATGACGTGGTTCCAATCCTTGGATCCGCTGCTGGTCATCGTCATGACGCCGATGTTGCTGGCGCATTGGCGGCGACGCGCGCAAGCAGGATCGACGGGATCGTCGATGCGAAAAATGGCCTTGGGCGCATTGATCGTTGCGGGGGCGTATCTGCTGCTCAGCGGAGTCGCATTCTCGGCAGGCGCGGGCCGCGCGCATTGGCTGTGGCTGGTGCTGTTCTTCGTCATCTTCACCCTGGGCGAACTCTATATCCTGCCGACAGGACTGGGGCTGTTCGCGCGATTGGCACCGATCGGCCATGGCGCCACGACCATCGCGGCCTGGTTTTGCGCGATATTTGCCGGAAGCTTTTTGGCGGGCGTGGTCGGCACATTATGGACCGGCACCAGTCACGCGCTGTATTTCATCATTTTAGCCGCAATCTCAACCCTGGCCTCCGGGATGCTGTTCGCTCTCGATCGCGCCGGTCGGCGCATCGAGGCCGAGCGGGCTGCGGAAACCCTCACTTCGAACCCAATTCAACCGGAGCTTCTTGCATGAAAACTTCAGCCTTGACGTTAGGGATGTTCCTGTGCGCGGCGACCGCATTCACGGTGACCGCATTCGCGGCGCCGCCATCCGGATTCGATAACCGCGTTGAGTCATTGCGCAAACAAATCGGCGTCCCCGGCATAGCCATCGCCATCGTCGAGAACGACAAGGTGGTGATGGCGAAGGGATTCGGCGTCAAGAAACTGGGCTCGCCCAATCCGGTGGATGGCGACACGATTTTCATGACCGGTTCCACCGGCAAGGCGTTCACGGTCGCCGCGCTCGGCATTCTGGTGGATCAGGGCAAGATCCGCTGGGACGACAAGGTCATCGATCATCTGCCCGGCTTTCAAATGTATGACCCCTGGGTGACGCGCGAAATGACCATTCGCGATTTGCTCGTGCATCGCAGCGGCTTAGGATTGGGGGCGGGCGACCTGCTGTTCGTGCCGCGCACGAATCTGAGCCGCGCCGAATCGGTGCGGCGGCTGCGTTATATCAAGCCGGCAACGAGCTTTCGCAGCGCCTACGCCTACGACAACATTCTTTACATGGTGGCAGGACAGTTGATCGAGGATGTCACGGGCGAAACTTGGGAGAAATTCACCCGCGACCACGTGCTCAAGCCGGCGGGCATGCTGCATTCGACGACGGATGATGAGGGGCATTTCTCCAGTCCCGACCGAGTACAGCCGCATGCACGCATGAACGGCGGATTGCGCGGCGTCGGCGATCAAGAGGTGCTGAATGAGCGCGACAATCTGGGCGCCAACGCCTCCCCCGCGGGCGGATTGGCGATCAGTGCCAACGACATGGCGCGCTGGCTGATGATTCAGTTGGACGGGGGCGCGCTGCCGAATAATGGCGGTCGTCTGTTCAGCGAAGCAGCGCACGATCAAATGTGGAAGCCGGTGATCCTGCTGCCGACCGCGTCGCCGTCGGGCGTGATGGCGAAGACCCAGCCCATGTTCAGTACTTACGCGCTCGGCTGGGATGTCAGAGATTATCGCGGCACCAAGATCATCTGGCACGGCGGCGCAGTATTCGGATCGCAAAGCGCGGTGGTGCTGATTCCCGACAAGCATGTGGGATTCTCGATCGAAATCAACTGCGAGGACGGCGAAATGATCGTCGGCCTAATGTATGAACTGCTCGATCATTATCTCGGCCTGCCGAAGGAAAACTGGCCGGAAAAGATCATTGCGCAAAAGCATGAGCGCGTGCAAGCGGCATTGAAGGCCTACCAGGCGAAGACCACGCAGCCGGCAAAAATCGGACCGTCGCTGCCGCTCGAACGCTATGTCGGCAGCTATGCCGACCCGTGGTACGGCAACATTGAAATCGGACAGGCCAACGGTGCACTCACCATCGATTTCAAATCGACCCCTCGCATGGGCGGGGCCCTGCAGCATTGGCAATACGACAGCTTCGTGACGAAATTCGACGACAAGACCATCGAGCCTGCATATGTGACCTTCGGCTTGAACGCGGACGGCAAGGTCGAGCACGTCACGTTGAAGGCGGTATCGCCGCTAGCCGATTTCAGCTACGACTATCAGGACCTGTCGTTCACACCGGTGGCTGCCAAGCCGAAATAAAGTTAGTCCAATCGACAATGAAGTGTTTGGCGCCCACCGCGGTCAAGGAGCGGTGGGGCGCCGCATCGGTAGCCGCGCGAGTGGGATACCTGCATGACAAAGTCCTGGGCTGATATTCTCAATTATTCTCGATAGTTACGCGATCCTCGTCGGAGATTGCCTACACGTAAATCGGTAACAGACCGAAACAGAGTATTCTCACATAGTCCCCCATGAAGCATTTCCACCCATTACGATGGGCGTTCGTCGCGTCGTCCTCACTTCGGGATAAATCGATCAATGTTAGGCATGCATCCTGCTCCCGCCGGAAAGGCGGGTCCCGAACTATCGGCGCTCGAACGCCGATTCAAAACCGTGCGCGCGGCAAGTTTGGATCTTGCGGCTCCCTTATCGGATGCCGATGCCACCGTGCAGTCGATGCCGGATGCCAGTCCTGCCAAATGGCATCTGGCGCACACGACCTGGTTCTTCGAGGCGATGGTGCTGGCTCCCGGCGCCGGAAATTACCGGGCATACGATGAGCGCTTCAATTTTCTTTTCAACTCCTATTATGAATCAGTCGGTGAACGGCATGCACGGCCGCGGCGCGGGCTGCTCACGCGGCCGACACTCGCGGAAGTGCGGGCGTATCGCGCCCATGTCGATGCCGCAATGGCGGCCTTGTTTCAAAGCGCGCCGTCGCAGAGCGTGCTCAAGATCATCGAACTGGGTTGCCATCACGAGCAGCAGCATCAAGAGCTATTGCTGACGGACATTTTGCATCTGTTTGCGCAGAATCCCATGCGTCCGGCGTATCGGGAATCCGTGCCGTTGCCGGTCGAGCCGCCGGACCTGACGCTCACCTACCATGATTTCCCAGGCGGTTTGTTCGAGATGGGACATGATGGCTCGGAATTCGCCTTCGACTGCGAGGGTCCGCGTCACGCCGTGCGCATCGAACCCTATCGGCTGGCCGATCGCTTGGTGACGAATGGCGAGTGGCGTGAATTTATCGCAGACGGTGGATACCGGAGTCCGTTGCTGTGGCTTTCCGATGGCTGGGCCAAGGTGCTTGCCGAGGCCTGGTCCGCGCCGCTGTACTGGGACGCGCGCGAGGGTGAATTCTGGTCCATGACCTTGCGCGGTGCCCAGCCCATAGATCCGGACGCGCCCGTGACGCACGTCAGCTATTTCGAAGCGGATGCGTTTGCGACTTGGGCGGGCCGGCGCTTGCCGACGGAAGCTGAATGGGAGATCGCCGCGCAGGCGTTGCCGGTGAGCGGCAACTTTGTCGATTCCGCCCGGCTGCGGCCCAGGGCCGCTCCGGCGGCGCGAGGCGAGATGCGGCAGCTGTTTGGGGACGTTTGGGAATGGACTCGCAGTGCCTTCATGCCTTACCCGCGGTTTCGTCCGATGGAAGGGGCGCTGGGGGAATACAACGGCAAGTTCATGTCGGGTCAGTTCGTGTTGCGCGGCGGTTCCTGTGTCACTCCGGAAGATCACGTGCGGGCGACCTATCGAAATTTCTTTGCACCGCATGCCCGATGGCAATTCTCAGGATTGCGATTGGCGGAGGACGCGTAATGCTCGATACAGCAAGCTACCGGCTCTCACAGCCGGAACTATTCCGCCAGGATGTCGTCGCGGGGCTCTCGAAACCGCGCAAAACCCTGCCTTGCCGCTGGCTTTATGATGAGCGCGGCTCTGAATTGTTCGAGCAGATCACGCAGCTGCAGGAATACTATCCGACGCGGGTCGAGACCGGCATTCTGCGGGAGAATGCCGCGGAGATGGCGGCCTTCGTCGGCAAGGGTGCGATCTTGATCGAATACGGCGCGGGGGCCGGCATCAAGACCGAAATACTGATCGACGCCTTGCAGGCGCCGCGGCTCTATGTGCCGGTCGACATCTCCGGCGATTTTCTCGATCAGGCGGTCATTTCGTTGCGGCACCGCTTTCCGAAGATCGGAATTTGGCCCATCGTGGCCGACTTTACCGGCGACTTCGAAATTCCCGCCGGCATTCCGTTAAAAGGACGCTCCGCGTTCTTCCCCGGCTCCACCATCGGCAATCTGGACCACGCCGAGACGATCTCCTTCTTGCGGCGCATGCGCCGGCATGTCGGTGCGAAGGGCACCGCCGTGATCGGCGCGGATTTGACCAAGGACGCCAAGGTGCTGCGCGCAGCCTACAACGATCGGCAAGGCGTAACGGCGGCATTCAATGCCAACCTGCTTGCGCGAATCAATCGCGAGCTCGACGGCGATTTCAGGCTGGAACGGTTTGCGCACGAGGCTCGCTGGAACAGCACGAATTCCGCCGTGGAAATGCACCTGGTGAGCACCGAGGCGCAAACCGCCATGGTCGATGGGCAGAACTTCGATTTCGAAGCAGGGGAATCGATTCACACGGAAACTTCGCGCAAGTACGATGTGCGCACCCTTTCGGCGCTGGTCGAAAGCGCAGGATGGTACATCGAGGAAATGTGGACCGATCCGCGCCAGTCATTCGGCGTGTTCGGTCTCGCCACGCTGTCGTGACCGGCGCTGCGCCGGCTGACCCGATTTACAGCCGCCTGCGCCGAAGAGCGACAGCAGAATAATCAGAAGCAACACCATATCCGCGGATTTATCGCCGCAGCATGCCCATGAAGGAGCGTTGCGGAGCGACCAGGTATCCGGCGAGAAATCCCAGCGATGCCGAGACCCCGGCGATCAGTCCGATGGCCATCCACGGGTTTTCGCGCACGTATTCGTCGGCGGAACTGGCCGCGTTTTTCAGTACATCCAACGCCGCCGTGTTCGCTTTGGCCGCCGCGTCTTTCGCGGATTGGACCGTATCGGAAACCCGGGACCGCAGTTCTTGAGCCTGTGCGCTTTGATTTTCATTCGTCATGACGAACCCCACTTATGAGTTAGTGCGCGCCATAGTGTTGAATCGCAATGCGTGCGTCTGTAGGCGAACACGCTCACGTGCCGGTGAGGATTCTCACAGGTACCTCGACTCGGTGCAGAGCAGCAGTCAATATCGGACCCGTGAACTTCCCTAGCCGCAAGTCGGCGATCTGGTCGGTGATACGCGTCTCCAGCGGAAATTTCCTGGAGATGTATGACTTCATGGTCTTCGGCTACTACGCCGGCGCGATCGGCAAGGCGTTCTTCCCTGCCGGCAGCGCATTTCTGTCCTTGATGCTGTCGCTGATGACCTTCGGGGCGGGCTTTCTCATGCGCCCGCTGGGCGCCATCGTGCTCGGAGCGTACGCCGACCGGCATGGAAGGCGCGCCGGTTTGTTGCTTACCTTAACCCTCATGTCCGTCGGCATTGTGTCGATCGCCTGCATGCCAGGGTACGCCGGCATTGGCTTGATAGCACCGCTGCTGGTGCTCTGCGGCAGATTGCTGCAAGGCTTCTCGGCGGGAATGGAACTGGGGGGCGTTTCGGTCTACCTGTCGGAAATCGCGACGCCGGGCCACAAGGGTTTTTATGTCAGCTGGCAATCAGGCAGCCAGCAGGTCGCGGTGATGTTCGCGGCGCTGGTGGGGGTGCTCCTGAGCCATGCTTTGCCGCCTGACAAAATGACGGCATGGGGCTGGCGCGTGCCTCTGCTCATCGGCTGCGCCATCATTCCTTTTCTGTTTCGGCTCAGGCGCTCCCTGCAAGAGACCGACCAATTCCAGGCGCGCGCATCGCGGCCGAGCACCTCGGAAATTTTGCGCTCGCTGCGCATCCACTGGCGCATCGTGCTCATCGGAACCATGATGGTCACGACGACCACCGTGTCCTTCTACATGATCACCGCCTATACGCCGACATTCGGCGGCGAACTACACCTAACCTCGACGGACGGTTTGCTGGTCACGCTCTGCGTCGGCGCATCGAATCTTTTCTGGCTGCCGATCATGGGTGCCTTATCGGACAGGGTCGGACGCCGGCCGTTGCTTTTCACCTGCACCATGCTGATGTTGCTGACTGCCTATCCGGCGATGCTTTGGCTGGTGCAGGCTCCTTCTTTTACCCGGCTGCTCACCGTAGAACTCTGGTTGTCGTTCATTTATGGCAGCTACAACGGCGCCATGGTCGTATTCTTGACCGAGATCATGCCCGTGGACGTCCGCACTTCAGGGTTCGCGCTGGCGTACAGCTTGGCCACCGCGGTGTTCGGCGGCTTCACACCGGCGATCAGCACGTATCTCATGCACGCCACGCAGAATCTGGCGGTTCCAGGTTTGTGGCTATCCGTGGCGGCGTTCATCGGACTCATCGGCGCCTACCTTGCCAAGCCCCACGACGCGGCGGCGAATTGAGCTGGATAAAATAGTGACGGGGGCGCCGTCGCCATATGGCAATTTTCCGCCCTAGGAGGGCCTCGCAATGATCGGCAAGCGCTATGTGATTCCGCAGCGGACGCGGGTGGCGCTCGAACACGTGTTCCAGGCGCCGGTGGATGAGATCGTCGTGATAGAAAATTCACTCTACGCCCGCGCTCACCTGGGCGCGAGCGCCACGACGCGGCCCAACCGGATCTTGCTTGCCGGCAGCGGCGCGCAATTCATTGCGGCTCCGGAATTGCTGCTGCACGAGTACTTCCACGTGGTGCGTCAATGGCGGCCGGGTTACCTGACCCGCTGGCGCTACCTTAAGGAGTCCGCGCGGCGCGGCTATTGGGCCAATCGCTATGAACACGAAGCGCGCGAGTTCACCGCTGCCGCGCTGACGCCCTATCTGCGGCGCCTGGGGCAGCGTACTCAGTGAATGCGCCGCGCGAGCCAGTCGCTCATCGTGGTGGAGACCAGGTCGGACGCGTCCTGCTGCACGAAGTGTCCGGCGCCGGGAATCGTGACCAGCGTGAAGTCCTTATCAATCATGTCCCATGTGCCGCTGAGCGCGCCTGGGAGCAGCGCTTGATCGCCCAGCCCATGAAATTCGAGCACCGGAACCGTGACTTTGGGCAACGGCACAGGCTCAGGCGCCGGGGTTGAGCTGTCCTGATCCGGCCGCGGATAATTGGCTCGATAGTAGTTGAGCATCGCCTCGAAATCCGAGCGATTGAATGCTTCGATGTAGTGCACCCGCGCGGCATCGTCCTTGACCCAACCGGCCAGCTTTTCAGAGCTCAGGGACTTCTCGGCACCGGGCTTTTGAAAATTGAACGCGTACTCACTGTTCTTACGCTGCTGCGGATTGGTCCTAATTTCACGTTGAATGCCGCTCGGATGCGGAAGATTCAAGATGACGAGCGCTTGAATCCACTCCGGATGCGTCATGGCGAGGGTCCAGGCCACCGCGCCGCCCCAATCATGACCGACGATCACGGCATTGCTGCGACCCTCGGCCTTGATAACGGCGCCGATATCATTGACCAACAAGGGCATGGAGTATTGTTCGATGCCGCTGGGACGGTCCGACAAGTCGTAGCCGCGCTGATCGACTGCGACGACCCGATAGTGACCGCTTAGCGCGTCCATCTGTTTGCGCCATGTGTACCAGAAGTCCGGAAAGCCGTGGATCATGATGATGAGCGGTCCTTTGCCGACGGCGACATAGTGAATCTTGACGCCGTTTGAATCGGCATTGTGATGCTCGACGCGATCCCAAATGTCCTTCGGCGCGCTGTCTTTCGCGAGCAGGGTGCCGGCGCACAGCGAGACGAGCAGAGCGGCGGAGAGGATCTTTATTCTTTTCATGCGGACTCCTTCGATACATGCGTGTAGATGACCTGCCACACCCCATGGCGCTTGGCCCAAATGTCGGCAAATCGTAACGTCATTTCAAAATGCCTGCCGCCATCCGTGCCGCTCAAGGTTGCTATGCCGCCCATGACCGCGCCGTTGGTCCATGCCTTTTTGTTCACCAGCGTGTAGTCGTCGGCGAGCAAGCGTTTGAGCTCGGCGCCGTCGCCCTTGATTTGCGCAGCATCGTAATCGGCGACGGCCTTGGCGAGATCGGGAGGGAGCTTGGCGGCCAAAACGCTCCCGGGCGACACGCACAGCAGGCCGCAAGCCCAGAGAATCAGCGGTAGCGGGTGTTTCATGCGCCCATCCTCGCCAAATTGCTGTGTCGACGCAACGAGGTGCCTGCTACAGTGCGGGAAGCTAGACAAGGAATTGCCATGAAGGGAAAAGTGGTGGTCATTTCCGGTGCGACTTCGGGCATCGGGGAAGTGGCGGCGCAGAGCTTGGCCGCCATGGGCGCCCGCATCGTGCTGATTGCACGCGATGCAGCGCGAGGTCAAAAAACGCTGACGCGATTGCGCAGTCTTGGCAGCAGCGCGGCCCACTCCATCTATTATGGCGACCTCTCGCGCATCTCTGAGTCGAAGCGCGTTGCCGCGGAAATCTCGGCGGCCGAGCCGCGCCTTGATGTGCTCATCAACAATGCCGGCGCGCTGTTCGGCACGCGCCGGCTCACCGCGGATAGTCTGGAAGAGACCTTCGCGACCAACCACATGGCCTATTTCGTGCTGACGTTGGGATTGCGCGCGAGCTTGATCGCAGGGGCACCGTCGCGGGTAGTCAGCACGGCCTCCGCTGCGCACAAAGGACATACCCTGGATTTCGACGACCTGCAGGCCACCAAGGGCTACTCGGCGATCCGGGCGTACGGTCGATCCAAGCTTTGCAATATTTTGTTCACCCGCGAACTCGCAGGTCGCTGGAAGGGAACGGGCGTCACCGCCAACTGCCTGCATCCGGGCTTCGTGGCGACCCGATTCGGCGACAGCAGCGGCGGCGTGCTGTCGGGCGTGGTGCGCGTCGGGAAGGCCCTGTTTGCGATTACCCCGGAGAAGGGCGCCAAAACCCTCGTGTATCTGGCCTCGTCGCCCGAAGTGGCCGCGATCAGCGGCGATTATTTCTACAAGTGCCGGATCGCGACACCGACTGCTGCGGCCCAAGACGATGACGCTGCAAAGCGCCTGTGGGAAGAGTCGGCGAGAATTGCGGGAATCGAGACTTGGAAACCGGAGAGTTCATGACGTGTAAGCAAATAGCCGGCGCAATCTCTCTCGCGGCAGCCGAACAAGAATTGGGGAAACCATGGCGCGGTATGTAGGGGCGATCGATCAAGGCACCACCAGCACGCGATTCATCGTGTTCGACCGCGGCGGCAACATGATCAGTTCCGCGCAGAAGGAACATAGGCAAATATTTCCCAAGCCAGGCTGGGTCGAACACGATCCCATTGAAATCTGGCAGAACACCCAGGAGGTGGCGGGCGCGGCGCTCGCGCGCGCGAGTCTGGGCCCTGGCGACCTAGCGGCGGTCGGCATCACCAATCAGCGTGAGACCACGGTCCTGTGGGATAAGCGCAGCGGCAAGCCGTTGCACAATGCGCTGGTCTGGCAGGACACGCGGGTGGATCAGTTGGTGGCGCAATATGCCGGCAACGGCGGTTCAGATCGCTTCCGCGCCAAGACCGGGCTGCCGCTGGCGAGCTATTTCAGCGGTCTGAAGCTGCAATGGCTGTTGGATAACGTAGCGGGAGCGCGCGGCCGGGCGCAATCGGGCGAGGTATTGTTCGGCAATATCGATACGTGGCTGCTGTGGAACCTCACGGGCGGCCGCGAGGGCGGACTGCATATTACCGATGTCACGAATGCCAGCCGCACGCAGTTGATGAGCCTCGATTCCCTGGACTGGGATCGTGCGTTGCTCGAGGAGCTGCTGATTCCCCGTGAGGTGCTGCCTCGCATCGTTGCCTCGAGCGAGCTCTACGGCGAGTCTCGGAGCCCCGCGCTTCTGGGAACGCCGATCGCCGGTGTGCTCGGTGATCAGCAAGCGGCGCTCGTCGGTCAGGCCTGCTTTCGTCCCGGCGAGGCGAAGAACACCTACGGCACAGGATGCTTTCTGCTCATGAACACGGGCGAAAAGCCGATTGCTTCGGCCGCGGGCCTCATCACCACCGTCGCCTACAAGATGGCAAAAGAAAAAGCCTGTTACGCACTGGAAGGCTCGATTGCCGTGACCGGCGCCTTGGTGCAATGGCTGCGCGATAATTTGGGGTTGATCGGCAGCAGCGCCGAGGTGGAGAAACTCGCTGGCGAAGTCGAAGACAACGGCGGCGTGTACTTCGTGCCTGCATTCTCCGGACTGTATGCCCCGCATTGGAATGAAAGAGCGCGCGGCACCATCGTCGGGCTGACGCGCTACGTGACACGCGCCCATATCGCGCGAGCGGTACTGGAAGCGACTGCCTATCAAACCCGCGAGGTGCTCGGCGCCATGGCGCAGGATTCCTCGATCAGCATCCCGGAGCTGCGGGTCGATGGCGGCATGGTAGGCAACGAACTGCTCATGCAGTTTCAGGCCGACATTCTGGATGTGCCGGCGGTGCGGCCGAAGATCACGGAGACCACGGCGTTGGGCGCCGCATATGCAGCGGGTCTCGCGGTCGGGTATTGGCGCAATCGCGACGATTTGGTGAGCAACTGGGCGGTCGATAAGCGCTGGAAGCCGCAAATGGCGAACGATCGCCGCCGGGCACTGTTCGGTTCGTGGCAGAGGGCCGTCGGCCGCTCCTTAGACTGGATCGAATGATCAAACAATAAGAATCAACGGCGGCAAGGGGACAGTATGCATTCGGCATTTCTCGGTGAATTCATGGGCACCATGATCATGATCCTGCTCGGCAATGGTGTCGTGGCGAATGTGGTCCTGCAGCAGACCAAGGGCGAAAAATCCGGCTGGATCGTCATTACCACGGGCTGGTGTTTCGCCGTCATGGCCGGAGTGTTCACGGCGCTTGCGATCGGGAGCGATGGGCACCTGAATCCTGCCGTCACCGTGGGTGTTGCACTCTCAACCGGAGATTGGAGCCGCCTCGAGGTGTATGTTCCCGCGCAATTTTTGGGGGCAATGGCCGGCGCCGTGCTCGTTTGGCTGGGATACTTTTCGCACTGGCAGAAAACGCCCAACCCGCTCGACAAGTTGGCCTGCTTTTCGACGATTCCGGCCATTCGAGCACCGCTCGCGAACCTCGCCACGGAAATCATCGGCACTTTTGTGCTCGTGCTCGTTGCCGCGGCCATTTCGAGCAAGTATGGCACCGGCGTCGGCTTAAGCCCCGGCCTGGGTCCATTTTTAATTGGCTTTCTGGTGTGGGGAATCGGGCTGTCTCTCGGGGGACCCACCGGTTACGCCATCAACCCGGCTCGGGATCTGGGTCCGCGCCTCATGCATGCGGTGCTGCCAATCGCGGGCAAGGGATCGTCGGACTTCGGCTATTGTTACGTCCCGTTCATCGGTCCGCTAATGGGCGCGAGTATTGCCGGCATCATGGTCAAGGCCATCGGAATTTAACGAGCCGCGCCGTGAGACCCGGCAGGATGGGATCGTACGCCGCGCGATTTAAGCCAACATTTTGAGGTTTTGAGTGAAGAGAATGACCTCCCCAGGCGCGCCAAAAGAACCGGCGGCCGCCGTGCCCGGCCAATGTCTGTGCGGCGATGTGCGCATCGAGATCGACTTTCCGGCACGTTGGGCCTGGCACGATCATTCCCCCGCAAGCCGGCATGCCCACGGAGCGGCATACGCGACCTATGTGGGAAGCTGGCGTCGGCGCTTCCGCATAACTCACGGGCTGTCGAAGGTCACCCAGTACGAAGACGTCGCGGCGGGTACCACCCGAAGTTTCTGCGCGCGCTGCGGAACGCCTATCTGCTACGAGCGTGCCCGCTCACCGCACATGGTGAATGTGCCGCGTGCGCTGTTTCGGAGCCGCACCGGCCGGCAGGCTCGCTATCACATCGGCATCGAGCAGGCGGTGGAATGGGCTTACTTGGGTGAGCGGCTGGTGCCGCTTAAGGGGTTTCCGGGCGTGGTGTGGGACCGATCGAAAAGAAGGCCGCGTGCGCCGCCGATATCCGCCGCCTAGGTCACCGGCAAGCAGAGCTCGAAAGGTCGCCAAGCTTCCCGGAGCGATTGGAATCAAGTCGGCCACGGGCCGATCAGAAACGGCAAAATCCGACTGCGGAATCGACGGCTGAGCGTCACGCGCGTTCCGCGCTTGAGCACGACCTCGTAGTCGCCGTGAAACAAGGGGTGCAGCTCTGTGATCTGCTCCACATTGATGATCGTGGAGCGGTGCACCCGCACGAAGTGGTTGTTGTCGAGGCGCGCTTCCACGTCGCGCAGCGCCTGACGCGCCAGATAGCAGTGACCATTGACGAAGATTTTCACGTGCTTGCCGGCTGCTTGCACCATTTCGACTTCGCGCGTCGGCACGAACAGCACCCGACCGCCATCGTTGACCAGGAGCCGATCTCGAAGTCGCGGCGCTGATCGCTGCGCGGCGCTCACCCGGATGTTTTTGCAAAGCGCTCGTCGTCGAAAGGTTTGAGCAGGTAGTCGACCGCTTCAACCCCGAATGCCTCGACCGCATACTCGGCGTAGGCAGTCACGAAAATCACGAAAGGGTGCACACCGCGCGCCTCGAAGGATGCCAGCAGGTCAAAGCCATTGCGTTCCGGCATGCGCACGTCCAGCAGCAAGAGATCGGGGGCGGCGCGGGCCTCCATCGGCTCGCACTCGGCCACCGATCCAAAATCACCGATGACGTGAAAATCAGCTTCGCGCGCCAGCAGCCGGCGAATACGCTGCCGCGCGATGGGTTCGTCGTCGACGATCATCGCCGAGAGCAGAGCACCGCTCATGCGAGTTCCGCCTGCGCCGCGCTTGCCGGCATGTCGAGCATCGCGCGAGTGCCGCTGAGCTCATCCGGACCGATTTGCACACTGGCATCATCGCCGAACGCCGCACGCAAACGGGCCTCGACGTTGCGCAGGCCGTCGCCAAACGCGCTGCGCGACAAAGGCGCCGTAAGCTGCGGCGTACTATTGGTTACTTCGATCATGAGCCGATCTCCCTCGCGCCGAATGCGCACGCTGACCGCCAACAAGCCGGCGGAGCCGCAGCGGCCGTGCTCGATGGTATTTTCTACGATGGGCTGCAGCAATAGCGCCGGCATCAGCATGTTCATGGCCGAGGGATCGACCAACAGGGCGACACTCAGCCGATCTCGAAATCGAGTCTGCTGGACGGCGAGATACGCATCCAGCCCGATGACCTCCGCCTCGACCCGTATCCACGGCTGCTTGGTGCTCTCGAGCGCAATTCGAAGAAAATCTCCGAGCCGCGCAATCATGGTCGTTGCCTGGCCGGGGCTCTCCCTGATCAGCTCTGAAATCGCGTGCAACGCATTGAACAGGAAATGCGGATGCAGCTGGGCGGACAGCATGGCCATGCGCAGATTCGCGATTTCAGCGGAGAGTCTCGCGAGCCGCATCGAATCGCGATGATATTGCCGCGCCGTGTACACGAGGGCGACGGCGATGAGCCCCAACAAGTACGGCACCATCCAGGAGCGCAGCAATCCTACCCACTGCATCCAAGTGGCATGAAATGGAAGCCAGGGCGCGATGTCCTCGCCGAGATGCGACCACCTTCCATCGGTTATCACGGCGGTCATGGTCAGAATTAGCGGCGAAAGCCGCGTAATCAGAAGCGCGAGCAGCACCTGAACAGCGACCAGGCGTACTTGGCGGTTGCGCTCCTGCGGCCATCCCTGATCCAACGCAATGCGGTACACACAGGCCGACAAGAGGAACAGCAGAACGCGATGAATCAGGCGCGCCGCGGAGGTGACGATGTAATCGCCGTTCAGAGTCGTGCCGCTGAGCGGCCACGCCCATAGAAGTCCGAGGATGGCGATCGCCAGCCAACACAACCCCCCAGCAGTCCAGATGATCGGCCACAGCTCAGCGCCTTTGGGTTCCACTGCGGGATCGGAGGCTGTCATCACTGCAGTGTAGAAGGTGGCACGGCGAGCGCCAACTTCGCGCATGTCGGTTGGGAACCAGCGGGACTCCAGGCGGTGTGAGCGGGCTGCAAGGGGACATGACGCCGCAGCTTTCGGCAGTCCCTACGGCGGCCCGCACACCGGGTGGGATGCGCATTTTTGAAGCTGGGACGAAATCGTCGGCATGTGGGACGAACTCGATGATGCCGTGGAAACGCCGACCAGTTTCGGCGTATCTCATTGCACGAGTCTGTACTAGAACCGACACGGGGATGACCGCGCCGATGCGACTACTTGATAGCATTGCTCATAGCCATGCGCCGCTGGTGCTGAGTTCGAGCCGCGACCCCTCGCGGCCCTTCGAGGTTGCAGGCCCGAGCCGCTATGCCGCGCAATTGGCCAATTGCCCGTTGCGGTACGTGCTCGGAGATGATTTGACCCAAGCCAGCGCCGAATTGGCCTTTGCAGACGGCGCGCGCCTGGTCGGATGCTTGGATCTGTTGCGCATGCCCGCACCAAATCTTTGGATAGAGTGGAATGACGAGGTCCACAAGCGGGTGATTCACGCGACGCAATCGAACGCTGAGTACGATTCGGCGTCGGCAGGCCGCAAGGTGGGTATCTTGCTGCGGGCCTCCGCCAATGGGTTGACCGCGGTGGGAAGAACTTTTTGGGCGGATGCGGCCGCCGGCGAGGAAAACTCCGTCTTGACGCTATCGCCGCTGGAAACCCATTTCGATTTACGTGGTGAGTTTGCGGATACCAAATATGACCAAGATGTCCTGTCGGGCGGGTTCGTCGACGTCACCCACAGCGGCAATCCGGCGACGGCGTCGCTACTCGACCATGTGCGATTCCGGTTTGACGACTCATGGGCCGGCTACTATCGGGAGGCCGCAGGCGATCCGGATTTCAAGCGCCGCCTGGTCAGGGAATCGATCAATTCCATCGCCTGGGATGCGCCGTTCGTTCTCGCGTTCCTGCTCTTGCTGAGCGCAAAAGACGCCACGCGTTTGGTGGCGGTGTCGCGCACGGCCATTAATCGTAAGCGGCTGGCGAACGGCCGCGGGCCGCTGCTCGATCATGTGGAAGTGAATGCATCGCTTGATGCCGTGTCCATGTCGGAGCCCGGCGGTGACGGCAATGGACGTCAATCACCGCGCTTGCATCATGTTCGCGGTCATCTGGTGCGGCGCGAACAGCGCGTGTTTTGGCGAGTGCCGCATCTGCGCGGCAGCGGAACCCGGGGAGCGGTTCGTTCCCGAACCGTCTGCCTATCGTTTGCCAGAAGGGCCGATCACGAAGCGCGGGTTTAAAGGGCCCTCACGGCCTCGCTCGCAATCCGTCGCCTGCAAAAGTCACGCTGCCCGGGAAGTTGCGGCGAATGGATTTCAATACCGCATCGCGCTTCTCGTCCACCGCGGGCGACAGATGGCTCAGCAATAGCCCGCGTGCACCTGCCGCCTTGGCGAGTTGTCCGATGGCGAGCGGCGGCGTATGCAGCGTGTAAAGAACGGCGGGAGAGTCGGGCGGATCGAGCACCACGCTGTTGAAGACCAAGAGATCCGTATTCTTGGCGATGCCGCGCAAGGCCTGCAGGCCCCCGGCATCAATGTCTCCTGAAAAGGTCACGCTCTTGCCGCCATGATCGATGCGGTAGATGACCGCCGGCGCATCGCCATGATGGCCCGCGACCGCTCTGATCGAGAGGTCGCCTTCCTTGAAAATCTGCTCCGGTATGGCATTGCCGGCAGAGGCGGCCAGGTCATGGGCGCGAATGCTGACGGGAGCGGCGAAATCGCTCAAGTAAGCGAAGGCACCCTTGGGTCCGAACAATAGTTGCATGAATTCCCGCGTGCTGGGGAAATACGCGTCCTGTCCGTGTCCTGGCGATCCCTTGGGACCCCACACGTTAAACACGATGGCGCCTGAGCTCGACACTGCGCGTGCCTTGAACAAACCGGGAAGCTCTGCTACATGATCGATATGCAAGTGGGTGAGCAGCACAAGGTCGGTGCTCGAGAGCGAGGCGCGGGCTTCGCCTAGGCGTGCAAAGGATCCGGGCCCTGCGTCGACCAGGATGCGTGCCGTGCCATCGACATATACGAGATAACTCGAAGCCGCCCGGCCCGCAGCCCCGGGACCGCCGGAGCCTAACACCAAGAGTTCGAGGGGCGGCACGGGGGCTTCAGCCAAGAGCCGGGAGCTCAAGCAGAACAGCAGTAGAACCGTTGCGGCAACGATGAGCGAAGGATTTGATTTCGTCATGGAGCAACTAATAGCACAATAGCCGCTCTTACTGTCTTACGGGCGACCGGCGCCGCCGCATGCCGTGCGGTCGCGCTGGCCGCGATCTCAATGCTGGAGGGGTAAATATGCAAAAGCGTAAGTTGGGAAACAGCGGCTTAGAAGTTTCAGAGATTGGACTCGGCTGCATGGGACTGAGCTACGGTTACGGACCGGCGGTCGATAAATCGGAGGCCATCAAGGTGATCCGAGCGGCCGTCGAGCGCGGCGTGACCTTGTTCGACACGGCGGAAGCTTATGGCCCATTCAAGAATGAGGAAGTCGTGGGCGAGGCGCTGGCGCCGTTCCGGGAACAAGTCGTGATCGCGACCAAGTTTGGATTTGCTGGAGGCGATGTGCAAAAGGGCATGGATAGCCGGCCGCAGCACATCCGAGAAGTTGCCGAGGCATCGCTCAAGCGCCTTAAGACCGATGTCATCGATCTGCTCTACCAGCACCGCGTCGACCCAAGCGTTCCGATCGAAGAGGTCGCCGGTACGGTGAAGGAATTGATCCGCGAGGGCAAGGTCAAGCATTTTGGCCTATCCGAGGCCGGAGCTAAGACCATTCGGCGCGCGCATGCGGTCCAGCCGGTCACGGCGCTGCAAAGCGAATATTCGCTGTGGTGGAGGGAGCCGGAAACGCAAGTCTTCCCGACCCTGCAGGAGCTGGGAATCGGATTCGTGCCCTTCAGTCCGCTCGGCCGGGGCTACCTCACGGGCGCAATCAGCGAGAAGACTCAGTTCGACAGCAATGATTTTCGCAATTTGGTGCCTCGCTTTACGGCGGAGGCCCGAAGGGCAAACCAAGCCCTGATTGGGCTCCTCGGCTCGATCGCCGCGAAAAAGAAGGTCACCTCGGCACAGCTCGCGCTGGCCTGGCTTCTAGAACAACAACCCTGGATCGTCCCGATTCCCGGGACCACCAAACTGCATCGATTGGAAGAGAATATTGGCGCGGCGGGTGTCGATATGAGCGCTGCCGATCTGCAGGCGATTGATCGCGCGCTCGCCGAAATGCCGGTGCAGGGAGCGCGGTACCCTGAGAATCTGCAGAAACGCGTGGACAGGTGAGGGAAAGAGGTAGGTTTTGCCTTTTGGCGAAGGCGCTGACACTCTGCCATCTCCAATAACAGGTAAGGAGCCGGGATGTTCGCAGATCGAATGCTTGTAGCCGGTGTACTCCTAAGTTGGGGGCTGGCGATTCCGCTCAGTGCCTATGGCGCAAGCCAGAAGGCGCCGGCCACGCCGCTCAAAGTTTACATCTCAGTGGATATGGAAGGCGTTGCGGGCGTCGTCACGGGGGACCAGCTGATCCCCGGCGGCTTTGAATACGAACGATTCCGCCGCTTCATGACCGATGAAGCCGTGGCCGCGGTCCGAGGCGCCCAGGCCGCCGGTGCCACGGAGGTCGTGGTCAGCGATTCGCACGGCAACGGTGAGAGCCTCATGATCGAGCTGTTTCCAAAGGATGTGCGGATCGTGCGCTCCTGGCCGCGGCATGGCGAAATGATGGCAGGACTCGATTCCGGCTTCGCTGCCGCGCTCTTCGTCGGTTATCACGCTTCGACGACGAATCCCAAGGGCGTGCGGGCTCACACGATTTCGAGCGCCCATTTCACAAGAGTTGCGCTGAACGGAACTGCCGTGACCGAGGCGGAACTCAATGCCGCCTATGCCGGCGCAATGGGCGTTCCCGTGGTGTTCATATCCGGCGATGATGCCGCGATCAGCGAGGTCACGGGGCGTCTCGGCAGCATGCAGTCGGTGATCACGAAAAAGTCGCTGGGATTTCACTCGGCGGAAACGCTGACGCCGGCCGCTGCTTGCGAATTGATCTATCAAGGTGCACTCGCGGCGGTTACTCATCGGGAGCAACGCAAACCCTACGTGGTCTCGACGCCGGTCACGTTGGACATCTCGTTCAAGAGCTACACGACGGCGGAGATTGTCAGCTACCTTCGTTCGGTGGAGCGCACAGACTCTCATTCAATTCGTTTCGTGGGTCATGACATGGCGGAAGTCATGGACTTCATTGTTTTTCTGGACTATTACGATCCGGAGATGAAGCCCTGATGGCGTTACGATGGGAGATTCAGATGACGCGTGCTTGTTTGGCAATATTCTGCGCCCTACTGTCCTCGATGGACATTGCGAGCGCCGATACGGCGCCTCCGTGGAAAGAAGGGGCGAACTATTTTCTGATCCAGGCCGCCCGGCCTTCGATTACACCGAAAGGTAAAATTGAAGTAACAGAAGTCTTTTCTTACGCATGTCCTTTTTGCAATGATTTGCAGCCGCGCATGCAAAAACTAAAGCAAGCGCTTCCACGCAATGCAGTTCTGGACTATTTACCCGCTGGGTTCAATCCGAACGAAGATTGGCCGATGTTTCAACTCGCGTACTGCACCGCCGAAAGTCTCGGAGTGGTCGAACGAACCCACGAAGCCATGTTCAACGCCGTATGGAAGAATGGTGAATTGGCCATTGTCGATCCTTCGACGCGGGTGCTCAAAAGTCGTATGCCGACCATCGAGGACGCTGCAAAGTTCTACAAGCGGCAGGCCGGCGTGCCGATAGATAAATTCTTGAGCACGGCCAAGTCCTTTGATGTGGATCTACGAATCCAAAAGGCGGAGCGACTGATCGAGCGCTATCGAATATCCGGAACGCCCGCCATCGTCGTAGCAGGAAAATATCGCCCCGGCACGCTTCACTGGAGCGCTACCCATTCGGTGCGCAGCTGCGCGAACGTCAAAATATCATGCCAGGAAGTTCGCAAAAACAGGCTCTGCAATGCCAGCCCTTCCTGGCGAAATGCCAATCCCTCGAGGATGCGCACGGATGCGGCGTTGCCTGTGAACACCTGCGCCCAAAGCCGGTGAGCTTGAAGGTGCTCGAAGCCGAACTGCACGATCGCAGTGGCAGCCTCTTTGCCAAAGCCACGCCGCCACCAATGTTGGTTGAAGCAATAGCCAAACGCGAAGTGCCGGCCCGTATCGTCGCTCGGCTGTAATCCGCAACTGCCGATTAGCCGGCCCGATGCGCGCTCGACGGCGGCGAAGGTGTGGCTGCGCCGAGGAGTGGTCGCGCCGGCTGCGATGCATCGGCTCAAGAAGGCGTGCGTTTCTTCCGGCGTATTCGGCCCGAATGACGTGTAGCGGGTAACCACCGGATCCGCGGCGTACGCATGCACTGCGTCGAAATCCGAGAACGCCAGCTCCCGCAGCAGCAGTCGATCGGTCTGAAGCGTGCAGCTATTCACATCAAACATGCGAGCGCTCCAATAATTCAGGCGGTCCAGGTGCGGACGAAATCATTCATGTTGGGCAGCACGTCGACCGCGGCGTGCAGCAGCACGATGAGCAGCAGGCTGCGCGTTCGCGCCCAAAGCGTGCCGAACAGTAGCGCTACCGGGGAGAGCACCGCAATGGTGAAGGCGATCACCTGAATGGGATCGGTCGAGTACCCGTCGACACCGGGGTGTCCGCGGAAGTACAACCCCGGCACGTGAGCCAGTGCAAATAACAGTGCCCCAGTGACGACGGCGCCGGCTTGGGTCTCGAGCACGGCCGCGAGCCGGGTCTGCAGCACCGCGCGAAACAGAAACTCCTCGCATAGACCCGCTTCGAAGGCCAGCCAGACGAACGTCGCCGGCGCAGCCCACGCCAGCGTCGCGACGGAGGCGTGCAGCGCCTTGATCTCGTCGAGCGCCGGCGAGACCACGCACATCAACGCGAGAATGATGGCGCCGAGTACTAGAAGCGGCGGCCAAAAGCCGCGCCGCGCCAACCCGCTGTCGAACAGCGGCGCAAGCTTGGCGCCCAGCGCGGCGAGGAGCAGTGCGGGGGCGGCAACATGCACGAGCAGCTTGACCGCCAGTACCAGCAATTCCTGCTCGCGTCCCGCCGGCACGGCTGCGCGCGTCGCACTCATGCCCCATCCTAAAAAGCCCACCGCATAGAGCACCAAAAATCCCAACAGAGCCCACAGCTCCAGCGTCGGCCTGCGCACTGCGATGGCTGTCGGCGCGGCGCGGCGGGTAAGAGCGATACCGAGCAGCGGCAACGCGGCGCCGAACACACCGAGGGAAATAGTCGGAAGGGTCCAGTCGGCGCCCTGGGCGCGGAGATAGGCAGTCGCGAGCGCCCAAATCGCCAGATAGGTGACCACAAACACCGCGGCGCGGCCTTTGATCCAGGACAGGAGAGGCATCGGGCTCCCTAAATGGCTGCGCGATGTTGGTATTATCCCTCAATGCTGGCTGCGCTTCTTGTCTTTGCCGCGATTCAGTCCCACTCGGTCGAGCCCGATGCGCTGGCCGTGCAGAAGCAATTGCGCGCCTCGGATCAGGCGCTCTTGGACGCGATCGCCCCGGGTGACCGCACCGTATGGGAGCGGCTGCTGACCAAAGATGCCGTCTACGTGGATGAAAACGGCGCCGTCATGCGCCGCGATCAATTCCTGGCGGCCTTGAAGCCGCTGCCGCCCGGCAACAGCGGACGCATCACCATCGTCGACTACCAGGCCAGCGTGCACGGCAACGTTGCGTTGGTCATTCACAAGGATGACGAGCGCGAAAATTATCACGGCATCGCGCTGCAAGCCGATTACCTCATGACGGAGACTTGGCTGAAAGAGGGGGTGGATTGGCACCTCGCGCTGGTGCACGTGTACGTCGTGGCGAAGAACCCGCCCGCAATCAAGACCACCCCGGAATTGCTCGATGAATATGCGGGAAAATATCGCGCGGCGCCGGATTTAAGCTACGTCATTCGCCGCGACGGGGATCATCTGGTGGGCGAGCGCCAGGGATTGCCTAACGTAGTGCTGTCGCAGGAATCGGCCGACGTGTTCTTCGTGCCCGGGAAACCCCGCGACCGCAAGATCTTCAGGCGCGATGCCAACAGGAAAATCGTGGACTTCGTGGACCGGCGCGAAGGCGAGGACTTAGTGTTTATCCGCGGCAAATGAACTGGTCGGATAAATCGACGGCCGCTTAAACTCATCGGCGATGGTCTCGACCAATCGATAGAAAAAAGTATTGAATTTCGCCGCCGCGGCGAAGTCCATCGGCTGGGTGATGTCGTCCTGCGGCCGGTGATACCTGATCTGGTACCACTCGCGATAGCGTTTCTCCGAATCCGTGTTTGGATCGTAGCCGAAGATAAAGCTGATGGCGGGTACATGTATTCCAAGGAAGGGATACTGGTCGGCGCGATGAAGCAGATTGCGCTCGGGCTCGGCATCCGGACGGATTTCGATGTGCAGGGGTGCGGCAACGGCGCGCGCGGTTTCACCCAGCGTGGTATCGGTTAGCGCTTCCGCCGTGAGTATTTTAAGCGGGAAGAGCGGCCGCAGCTGATCAAGATTGACGTTCGCGGCAAGCTGCGCCGCGGGCACGGTCGGATGATCGACAAACCAGCGCGACCCCAATAGTCCCTTTTCCTCGCCGGTGAATGCGATGAACAGAATGCTGCGCTTCGGCACATGCAGCCGACGGGCCTTGATGCCGTCGGCGGTCTGGATCAGCAGCGCGACATAGGCTGCATCGTCAAGGGTGCCGTTGTAGAGATTGTCCCCATTGACCGGGGTGCCGTGGCCATAGCCGTCGAGGTGCGCGGCGATGACGAGATATTCGTTCTTCAGCTTCGCATCCGAGCCGGTGAGCTTGGCGACGACGTTGGGAGAGCTGATGTCGCGCTGTGTGACGTGCAGCTGGGCGCGCAGCGTGCCGGGGATTTCGAAGTTCGGCAGCGGCTGTTTGGCGCCGCCCGCTTTGAGAATGGCCGCCGCATCTTGACCGGAGCCGCGAAGCAGCGTGGCGAATGCTTCGGCGCTGAGACGCATTGAGGCGAGCGTTGCAGCATGGGGCTTTGCAGGCGGCGGCAGTCGAAGCGAGACGCTGCGCGCATAGGCGTAGGGCCAGCGCGGGGGTTCGATGGCGAAGTAGGGGTCATCGACATTGATGAGGCCCTGCGCATTTCCGTCGCGGGCATTGGCGGCGCGTACCGCGGCGCTCGGGAGCCCGGCACGCTGGGTGCCGAAACACACCACGATTTTGCCGGCAATGTCGGCCATGGCTTCCTTGCCGCAGTAACCGCGGAAGGTGAGCGCACCTTCGAATTTCGCGGCCAGATCCTCAGCCGGTGAAATGCTGATCTGCCGCAGAAACTGCAGCGCAGTCTCGGTGCCGCCGGCGCCGATGAGGCTGAAATGCGTGCCCTCGGGAAGCACCGCGATCTCGTGCATGGGTACCGTCTGAAAATAGCTGCCCTTCTCCCCTGCGGGTTCAAGACCCGCCGCCTTGAAGCGGTTGACAACGTAATCGGCGGCGCGCTGGTAGGCGGCCGAGCCGGTGTCGCGGCCTTCCATGGCGTCGTTCGACAGCATCTCCGTGGTATGCCACCAGGCGAGCGTGTCGGTGTCGTGAATCTCGCGATCGCGAAAGTGCAGCGACTGCGGCGCGGCCGGTGCCGCCGATGACGCCGATGACGCCGATGACGCCGATGACGCTAAAGCCAGCGGGGCCAGCGCCAGCGCGAAGAGAGCCGCGCCCCCGAAAGGGCGCTGCAGCTGAATTTTCCTCATCCGTGGCATCCTCACTTGGCCGCCGCATCCGCACCGGTGTCGGCGAGGTAACCCGCCGCCGCGATGC
>DATATA010000030.1:0-33890 GCA_036263775.1 Steroidobacteraceae bacterium
ATAGTTCAAACTGAAAATCAGGCGCCCGGTACCGACCCAGCTCAGGGCGAGTCCCGCGGCGCGCAAGTAATATTGAAGCATCCAGTTATAAGCCGACGGCTGCGGATAGTAGAGCGTCCAAATCGTGGACAGATTCGCGACGCGCAGGGGCAACTGCGCGGCGATCAGTCGATCGCTCAGGCGTTGCGCCCGCGCATTCCACACCGCATCGAGGTCGCGATACATGGCGCGCACCGGCTCGCCGTCGAGCTTGGCGAAAAATTCGTGCATGGCGCCCATGACGTAAGGGTGAGAATTGAACGTGCCGCGGGCGAAACAAATATCGGCCGGGCGGTCGCAGCGAAACCTCCGCATGAGCGCGTGCTTGCCGCAAACCACGCCGACCGGCAATCCGCCGGCAACGGTTTTGCCATAAATCACCATATCGGCGCGAACGCCGAAGTATTCCTGCGCGCCGCCGCGGCCCAATCGGAAGCCCACGAAGACCTCATCGAAGATCAACGCTATGCCCCGTTGGGTGCAGACCTCGCGCAGTTGCTCGAGCCATGCCGAATAGGCGTCGCGGTCAAAGTGCGCCCGACGGGCACTGTCGACCAAGGTGGAATCTCCCGGCGCCCCGGCATTGGGGTGCAGGGCCTGCAGGGGATTCACGAGCACGCACGCGATATCGCGGCGGCTGCGCAGCAACTTGAGCGCCGCGGGGTCCATGTCCTTCAGCGTATAGGTCCCGCGCGCGGGCACGGGATTGCCGACGCCGGGCTGCACGTCGCCCCACCAGCCGTGATAGGCGCCGCAGAAGCGCACCAGATGCGAGCGTTGCGTGTGGTAGCGCGCCAGCCGCACGGCCTGCATGACCGCTTCCGTGCCGGACATGTGAAAGGACACCTCGTCGAGGCCGGAAATCTCGAGCAGCCGGCGGACGTTGTGCGCGGTGAGCGGATGGTAGGCGCCGAGGACCGGGCCGAGACCGCGCACCAGAGCAGCGCCCCGGTCGATGCATTCCTTGTAAAAGTCATAGCCGAAGACGTTCACGCCGTACGAGCCTGTGACGTCGTAGAAGCGGTTGCCGTCGAGATCGGTGACCGTTACGCCGGAAGAGGACTCGAGGAACGAGCTCGATTTCATGTGCTCGCGAACGTAGCGGCTGAATTGAAAAGGCACGCGGTAGCGCGAGGTGAATTCGAGATCGGAGACGGAGCCCGCGAGTTCCGCGGTCCTCGCCAGGGTGGTTTTGAAGCGCGCCGCGAACTGCGCCGAGAGGCGGGCGAAGGCCGCGCGGCGTTTCTCGACAATCTCCGGCGGGGCCGAATCCACGGCGAAGAAAGCGGATTCGCCGTATTCATAGAACGGCACCCAGGAGGCGAATCGCCGCGCCATGCGCGAGTGGCCGGCCAGGGAGCGGTGTTTGGCGAACGAGAGCTGCAGCCTCAAGTACGCCTTGCGCAGCAGGAAGGCCAGCACCAGCCCGCCAAGTGCATAACCGATGGTTTTGATGGTGCGAATTCCTTGCCGTTGGATCTGCGCGGACTGTATTGCAGGCGAATGACAGTTACATGAACGCCAAATCCTTGATCGCCCGTGTGACGCAGCAGGAGGACATCAACTTCCTGATCAGCAACCGGATCCCCAGAAGGCTGGTTACGCGCTTCGTGGGCTGGTTGAGCCGCATCGAGAACCCCTGGGTTTGCAGGATCAGTATTGCTTTGTGGACCCTGTTCTCCGATCTCGATCTAAGCGAGTCGAAAACTCAGCGATTCAAGAGTCTGCATGAGTGCTTTACCCGCGAGCTCAAGGAAGGTTCGCGTCCGATCGATCGGGAGCCTGCGAATCTCATCAGCCCCTGCGACGGATTGGTGGGTGCCTGCGGGACGATAAGCCTCGGCATGGTGGTGCAGGCGAAGGGGTTTCCCTATTCGCCGGCCGAACTCCTGGCCGATCCGGATCTGGCAAGGCATTACGAGGGCGGCCGATACGCGACGCTGAGGCTGACCTCCAGCATGTACCACCGCTTTCATGCGCCCGCCGATTGCAGGGTGGAGCAGGTCAACTACATCTCCGGTGATGCGTGGAATGTGAACCCGGCCGCATTGAAGCGGGTGGAGCGGCTCTACTGCAGGAACGAGCGTGCCGTCATCCGCTGCCGGCTCGCATCGGGCGCGCTGTTAACGCTGGTGCCGGTCGCGGCCATTTTGGTCGCCAGTATCAGGCTTCGATTCCTCGATGTGCTGCTGCATTTGCGCTATCGGGGGCCGAATGTAATACCCTGTGACGCGATATTGCAGCGCGGCGAGGAAATGGGGTGGTTCGAGCACGGCTCCACTATCATAGTGCTGGCCCCGCCAGGCATCCGGCTGGGGGAGGGCATATTGCAGGGTGCCCGGGTAAAAATGGGGCAAGCCCTTCTCCGGATAGGCTAAAACAGCAACTATTGTCGGCCCGCGGTGTTTTGTTTCTAAACGACACACATTCCAGTGCAAACGCAACTTACGGCCGAGTTCACGACATTTATGCGTGCCTATCAGGACATGGTTTTTTCGACTGCCGCCCGCATAGCGGGCAACGAGACGCAGGCCGAGGACATTGCGCAGGAGGTGTTCATCCGGGCCTACGAGCACTTTTCCGATTTGCGCGGCAGTGTCACGGCGGGGGGATGGCTCAAGACCGTTACCACCAATTTGACGCTCAACTACTTGAGTCGTTACCGCAAGCGCTGGCGCTTGTTCTCGGAGCTGCGTTCGACCGCGGAGGACAGCGACGCCGAGGGCCCGGAACTCGACTGGGAAGTGCCCGACACCATTCTGGCGGACTTGAGCGCCGAGCAGCGCTCGCGCCTGGTCGATACGGCCCTGCGCCAGCTGCCGGAGCATCAACGGCTGCCGCTGGTGCTCTATCACTTCGAGGACCTGTCCTATCAAGAGATCGCCGAGAAACTCAACGTCTCGCTGACCAAGATCAAGACGGACATTCGCCGTGCGCGAGCGGCCCTTTTGCCCATGCTGCAATCAAGCGGCGGTGCGCGCGATACACTGGATAGCTGATGCCTATGAACAAGCACGACGCGGAGCAGAAACTCGAGCAGGCGATGCACCGGGCGTTCACCGGACTGCCTTTGCGCCGGGCACCCGCAAGCCTCGAAGCGCGTGTGGTCGGCGAGTTGCAGCGCCGCGCCGCGTTGCCGTGGTGGCGCGTGAGTTTCGCGAACTGGCCCATGGGCGCACGCATCGCATTCGTTCTTATCTGCGCCGCTCTGGTGGCCGCGACCATCTTGGGCGGCGCGTCTGCCTATCTCGGAGATAAACCCTGGAACGAAGCCTTTGCCCTGGTGCTCTCGTGGGTACACCCCTTCTTGGCGGTTATGTCATCCGCAGGCGGATTGGTGGCGCTGGTGGTGCGAGTGATTCCCCCGCTGTGGTTATACGGCGGACTGGGCCTCGGGGTTCTCCTCTACGTGATGCTATTTGGGCTGGGGGCAGCGGCCTATCGGACGCTCTATCTATGGCCCTCCCCGGCAGGCGAGGGTTTATGAACACCTCTGTATTGCGGCGTTTGAGCATTCTCTTCACGCTGCTTTGCGCCAGTGCCGTCGTGACGCATCCCGGCACCGCCCTCGCCAAAGGCACCAAGCCTCCCACCGCCGTAGCGCCCGCAAGCAGCGCGGCTGCGTCCAGCGCGACGGACGAGCAGGCGTCGGCGACGCCGGTCTCGCCGGATGAGGATTCCGGCGACGAGCCTAAGGATCTGCCCGGCCGGCTCGACTGGGACAGCCCGAGAGTGCGCCACCGGCACCATCGGCAACATCACGACGACGGCGATGTGGTGAGCTTCGGTCATTCCAGCCACTTGGAGAGCGGTCAAAAGGCTGAAGCGGTGGTGTCGATATTCGGATCCTCCACCAGCGAGGGTGAAGCGGAGGATGTGGTCTCGGTCATCGGCAACACACGGGTTACCGGTCCGGTCCGCGACGATGCCGTCGCGGTCCTCGGCAGCACCTACATCGACAGCAAAGTGGATGGAGATGTGGTCGCGGTGCTGGGCAATGTCGATCTTGGACCGAACGCCGAAGTCGGCGGCGATGTGATCGCCGTGATGGGCACGGTGAAGCGCGACCCCGGCGCCGTGGTGCACGGGTCGGTGCAGAGAGTTATCGATGTCGACATCGGCGAGGTTCCCGGATTCAGCTGGCTCAGTTCCTGGATCAATCATTGTTTGATTTACGGCCGGCCTCTGGCCTTCGCACCGGGACTCGGCTGGGCATGGACATTGGCCCTGGGCCTTTTGGCGTTTTACGCCTGTCTCGCCCTGATGTTTCGCGAAGGGATCGACCGGTGCGTGCACACGCTCGAATCCCAGCCCGGGCACACGGCACTGGCGGCGCTGATCGGCATCCTGCTGACACCGGTGCTGCTCGTTTTGTTATGCGTCACCGTAATCGGCATTGCAGCCGTGCCATTCGTCGTCGGCGCGTTGTTCTGCATGTCGCTGTTCGGCAAGGCGGTCATGCTGGCATGGCTGGGCGGCCGCATCTCAGGCCGCCGGCCGGGCCCGGCCGGCCATCCCGCCATCGCGGTGCTCATCGGCGGTGTCATCGTGCTGATGCTGTACGTCGTGCCCATCGCAGGATTCCTGATCTATAAGCTGTTGGGATTCTTTGGATTCGGCGCCGTGTTCTATACGCTGGTGTTGCGCGTGCGTGAACGCCGCGCAGCCAACGGTTCACTTGCCTCATCCGGTTCACGAGCTTCGCCGCCGCCCAGCGCGGCAACGATGGCGGGACCCGGGTGGACCGCCGGCGCCGCGCCCGCGGCGGCCGCTGCCGCTGCGGGTGCCGCTGCTTCAAGCGCCGGTGCCGGCGGCGCCGGCCCGAGTATTGCGGCAGAGCAGGTGCCGCCGCCTCCAGGGGCACCGGCTTCGGGGGCACCGGCTTCGGGGGCACCGGCTTCAGGGGCACCGCCTTATGCGCACATCCCGCCGGCGGCTGCGCCGTCTTTCACCGCGGCCATGCCGCGCGCGGGTTTTTGGGTCCGCATGGGGGCGCTGCTCCTCGATGTCTTGTTGGTCGGCTTCGCCGTGAGCATGCTGCATCCGTTCGGCGATTTTCACCTCGTGGTGCTCGCCATCTATGGCGCGGTCATGTGGAAACTGCGCGGCACCACGGTCGGCGGCATTGTGTTCGATTTGCACGTGGTGCGCGTCGATGGCCGGCCCGTGGATTGGGAGACCGCGATTGTGCGCGCGTTGGGATGCTTCCTGTCGCTGGCCGTGGTGTTCCTCGGCTTCATCTGGATCGCGCTGGATCCCAACAACCAGGCGTGGCACGACAAGATCGCGGGCACGGTGGTGGTGCGGGCCAAGGGCGGCGCGCCGCTGCTGTAGCGCATTTATGATGGAAGGCCACGATAACCAGCTCGAAGCCTACGTGCGCGCTGCACTGCCGCTGCAAGGCTACGTGTTCGACGAGGCGCAGATTGCGGAAATCGTGATGCAGTTCTCGCGACTCGAGGCGATCGCGAGATCGGTGTTCGAGTGGCCGCTGCCGTTCGCCTCTGAAGCCGCGCCGGTGTTTCGCCCGTGATCGGCACCGCCGGCGAGATCGTACGGCAAATCACTTCAGGTGCGCGCAGCGCCGCCTCGGTGTTGGCGGAAACCCAGGCGCTGATCCAGGCAAAGGATCCCGGCTTGAATTGCTTTACCGCGAAAACCTTCGCGCGCGCGGAGCGAGAAGCCGCGGCGATCGATGGGCTGCGCGCTCGGGGCAAGCCGTTGCCGCCGCTCGCCGGCGTGCCCTACGCCGTGAAGAATCTGTTCGACGTCGAGGGCATGGTGACGCTGGCCGGCGCGAAGATCAACGCCGCCAACGCCCCGGCCGCCGCCGACGCCACCATCGTGGCGCGCCTGAGCCGGGCCGGTGCCATCCTGGTGGGCGCGCTCAATATGGAAGAATTGGCTTACGGCTTCCTGACCGAGAATCATCACTACGGCATCACGCGCAATCCGCGCGATCCGACCCGCGGCGCGGGCGGCTCGTCCGGCGGTTCGGCCGCGGCCGTCGGTGCGGGAATCGTACCGCTCACCTTGGGCTCCGATACCAGCGGCTCGATCCGCGTGCCTGCGTCGCTATGCGGCGTGTTCGGACTCAAGCCCACCTATGGACGTCTGCCGCGCAGCGGCACCTATCCCTTCGTGCACAGCTTGGATCACGTGGGACCTTTCGCCAATGATGTGCTGGGTCTCGCGCTCTCGTACGATGCGATGCAAGGACCCGATTCCAACGATCCCGCCTGTGCGCAGCGCATGCTCGAGCCGGTTGCCGAGGCGCCGGCGCTGCCGCGCGGCATTCGGATGGGAATCCTTGGCGGCTGGTTTCACGAATGGGCGGATCCTGCCGCGCGACGTGCCGTGCAATTGGTTGCCGAGTCGCTCGACGCAACGCAATGGACCGAGCTGAAAGCTGCCGAGGTCGCGCGCGCTGCCGCTTACATCATTACCGGCGCCGAAGGCGGCGCGCTGCATCGCCCCCGCTTGATCGAGCAGTATGAGGATTTCGGGCCGGCTTCGCGGGCGCGCTTGGTGGCCGGCAGTTTGATTCCCGCGTCATGGGTGGTGCAGGCGCAGCGTGTGCGGCAACAAGCCTATCGGGAGGCGATCGCTCTGTTTGACCGCTTTGACCTGCTGCTTGCGGCCGCCGCTCCGTCGGTGGCGCCGCGGGTCGGCCAGGGGACGCTCGAGATCAACGGCCGGAGCATTCCCACCAAGGCCGGACTCGGCGTCCTCACTCAGCCCATTTCGTGCATTGGACTGCCGGTATGCACCGTGCCGGTCTGGCCGGACGAAGGCGAGACGGCCGCGGAGCGTGCCTTGCCGGTCGGAGTGCAGCTGATCGGTGCGCCCTGGCGCGAGGACCTCTGTCTCGCCGCCGCCCGCACACTCGAGCGGGCCGGTGTCGCGCAGATCCGGCTGCCGTAACACGCTCTAAAGCGGCCGGCGATGCCGTGTCAGGGTGGCGGCGATCGAGGCCAGCACGGCCATTCTCACAGCCACGCCGTTGTTCACCTGCTCGCGAATGACCGAGCGCGGCCCGTCGGCGACTTCGGATGAGATTTCAACGCCGCGGTTCATGGGTCCAGGATGCATGATGAGCGCGCTCGGGGCGGCCAATTTCAGGCGCTGCGCAGTCAATCCAAAATCCTTGAAATACGCAGCATCGTCGAGCGCTGCCGCCTGCGCCATGCGCTCCTTCTGGATGCGCAGGATCATCACCACATCTGCACCGGCGATGCCGTCCTCGATCCGGGTGAAGCGCTGCGCGCCGCGAAATTCCGCTTCTTCCGGCAGCAGCGCCTGCGGCGCGACCAGGCGCAGGTCCATGGTCCCCAAGGTATTCAGAGCGGTCGCCGCCGAGCGCGCGACCCGCGAATGCTTGATATCGCCCACGATCGCCACTTTGAGTCCCGAAAACCTTCGTTTGTGCGTGCGGATCGTCAGTACGTCCAGGAGTCCTTGCGTGGGGTGCGAGAGGTGCGCTTCACCCGCGCTGATTACCGACACATGCGGGGCGACATGATCGATCAGAAACTCGGGCATCCCGGCTTCGGAATCGCGAATCACGAACACATCGGTGTTCATCGCCTCGAGGGTATAAATGGTGTCCAGCATGCTTTCGCCCTTGGCACGCGAGCTGGAATGCAGGTCGAGATTGAGCACATGCGCGCCCAAGCGCCGGCTGGCCAGATCGAACGAGGCGCGGGTGCGCGTGCTGGGTTCGAAAAACAGGTTTGCCAGCGTCACGCCCGCCAGTTCACGGCCTTCGTATGCAGGTTGGCCGGGTATGCGGCGGTATCGCTCGGCTCGATCCAGAATCGCCGTCAACGCGTCCCGCGCCAGCCCTTCGAGCGTGATGAGGTGGCGCAAGCCCCCGGCGCTGTCTTGTTGTGATCGCATCTGCGACTCATTCCCCTGTGAACCAGCGTTCCAAGATCACCGATGCCGACGCGGCATCGACATCGGACTTTGCCACCCGCCGCCGCCGCAATCCGGACTCGCGCGCCGATTTCAAACGCGCTTCGGCTTCGAGCGACGAGTAGCGTTCGTCCACCAGGGCAACTTCGAGCGCGTAGCGGCGTGCCAGCTCGGCCGCAAAGCCGCGGGCAGCCAAGCTCTGCTCGCTATCGGAACCATCGACATTATACGGCAGCCCGACCACCGCCATATCGGGTTGCCACTCCTCGAGCATCGAGCCGATGAGGTCCCAGCGAGGTCCGTTGGGGCCGCACGGCACGGCCGAGAGGGCGGAGGCAGTGCGGCTGACCGTGTCGCCGCAGGCGACGCCGATCCGTCGCCGGCCGAAATCGAAAGCCAGGACCACTTTCGGCCGCGAAGACTCAGGCATTTCCGCCGATAGGGCTGATTCGGGACAATTCCACGCCCAGCAAACGCCCCGCGGCCTCCCAGCGGGACTCGAACGGCAGCTCAAAGATCAATCCCGGGTCGACCGGTGCGCTCAGCCACACGTTCGCGCGAATCTCTTGTTCCAATTGGCCGCCGTCCCAGCCGGCATAGCCCAAGGCGATCACCGCTTCGGCGGGTCCCTGACCGCGAGCCATTGCCGCCAAAATATCCAGCGATGTGGTCACGTGGAGGGTTTCGGAAACCTTCAGCGTGGAATCCCATTCGCCGAAGGCGCGATGCACGACGAATCCGCGGTCTGTCTGCATCGGGCCGCCGCGCAGCACCTGACTCTCCTTCAGGGGGCCCTTATCGAGCTTGATTTCCAGCTGCTCGAAGATTTCCCCCATCTGCATCGGCAGGGGCTTGTTGAGTATCAGGCCGAGAGCGCTGCCCGCGTTGTGATCGCACACCAGCACCACGGTCTGCGAGAAATTGGGATCGCCCATGTAGGGCATGGCGATCAGCAGCTGGTTGGTCAGATAGCCTGAATCGCTCACGTGGTCCTTGCCGCTAAGGATTGTTCGGCTCTGAATAAAACACGGCGCCGCCTCGCGAGGATCCTTCCAAGAATTGCCATTCGTAGGCGATGCGAATTTGGTCATGTTTTGACGACAATTCGCTGGGGAACGGATCGAACGGCGCAGCAAGCTTCAAGATGCGCATGGCAGCCTCGTCGATTTCGGCATGGCCGCTGCTGCGCCTGACCACGGTCTGCAGCAGCTTGCCGTCGGCGCCGATGGTGACCTCGATGACCGGCGTTCCCGAGCTCTTTTCGCGCCGCGCGACATCCGGAAAGTTCATGGTGCCGACGCGTTCAATCTTCCTGCGCCAGCTATCCAGGTACACCGCGACGTCGGATTCGCGCGTATCGGCGGCGATCCAGAGTTCCTGCTTCGCTTCGCCGCGCAATCGCAGCTCGATACCGTCGTCGTTCGGCGTCATGGCGAGGTCGGGCCGCTTTTCGAGCAGCAGCGGCAATTCCGAAGCGTCCTTCGCGGAACTGGTGGCGGCAAAATAGAAAATCTTCTGAGACGGGCTGTGCGTTGCAACCAGATCTTCCGCACCGGTGTCGGCGCCGGACCGTTGTGCGTCCAAACCCTGGCCGCTCGGCACGCCGAGGCGGTCGACCGGCATCAGCGATGACTTGGGAATCACGCTGCGTTCATGCTTCAAGGTGTTGCCTGAACCCAGTTGAGTGCGCTGCGACAGATAGCGGGCGTTGGGGTTGTTTGCGGCGGCGGGAGCCCGTTCATTGACGAGGACGACCTCGAGACCCGGCGCGCCCTCGTCTCCCGAACTCAAGCTGGTGGAACTGAAGGTGACGCCCAGGATGATGATTCCATGCAGCAGTGCGGCCAGGAAACACGTGGTCAGCATGCGATCGTTCGCAGGCGGGAGCCTGGTGCGCAGCATATCGCCGGCTTGCAGCGCGTCAGCCGATTGAAGCGTTTCAGAAGTCACGCGGCGCCCAGTTTCCTTTCGATCGCGTTCGCCAGCAGCCAACCAATGTCGACACCATGCTTCTTGTTTAGTTCGCGAATGCCCGTCGGACTTGTGACGTTGATCTCGGTGACGTAATCACCGATGACATCGAGCCCGACAAATATCATTCCGGCGTCGCGCAGCTTAGGTCCGATCTGCGCGCAGAGCCATCTGTCGCGGTCGCTGAGCGGACGGCTCTCGGCGTGCGCCCCGGCCGCCAGATTGCCGCGGTTGTCGTCCGGGCGCGGAATCCGGCTCAAGGCGTAGGGCACCGGCTCTCCGTCGACCAAAATAATGCGGTTGTCGCCGGTGGAGACGATTTCCGGCAGGTAGCGCTGCACGATGGCATAGCGGGTGCCGTAGTTGGTCAACGTTTCGAATACCACGTTGCGGTTCTTGTCGCCGTGGTCGAGCACGAAGATGGACTTGCCGCCCATGCCGTCGAGGGGCTTGCACACCGCCTTGCCGTGCTCTGCCAAGAATTCGCCCATGTCGTGCATGTCGCGCGTGATGAGGGTGGGCGCGCAGCACTCTGGAAACCAGGCCGTATAGACCTTCTCGTTGATGTCCCGCAGGCCTTGCGGCCGATTGTAGACATGCGCTCCCTGCAGCTGCGCGCGCTCGAGGATGTAGGTGCTGTAGATGTATTCCGTGTCGAACGGCGGGTCCTTGCGCATGAGAATGACGTCGAATTCGCCGAGCTTGCAGGCCACAGCCGGGCCCAGCGAGAACCATTTGGCCGGATCGTCCATGACGTTGAGCGGCGCAAGGCGGCCGCATGCGATTCCATCGCGCAGCCACAGGTCCGGAAGCTCCGCATAGTGCAGCTCCCAGCCTCGAGCCTGCGCGGCGAGCAGCAATCCTAAGGTGGTGTCCTTCGCCGGCTTGATCGCGGCGATGGGGTCCATGACCACGACGAGACGCACTCGGGACGACCTGTTCATTCCGTAAGTCTAGCGCAAGCGGTCGGCGCGCCAGCTCTCTTGGGAAAACTGTGAACCAGGCCACCGTTGTTTGCCCGTATATGCCGCGAAATGTCGACCCCGTACCGTGGCTTGCGCGGCCTGGATATGTTAAAAAGCCACAGGATTCCAGCACCTACGCAAGTCATGGAGAGCATGATCACCAGCGGCAAGCCTAAACTCACGGGCCTCAAGGTCCTCGTGATCGATGACAGCAAGACCATTCGCCGAACCGCTGAAACACTCCTCACCAAAGAGGGTTGCGAAGTGTTCACGGCCGTCGATGGTTTCGACGCCCTATCCAAGATCGCCGACCATCAGCCTGACATTGTGTTCGTGGACATCATGATGCCTCGCCTGGACGGATACCAGACCTGTTCGTTGATCAAGCACAACAAGGTATTCAAGCAGATTCCGGTGATCATGCTATCGAGCAAGGATGGGCTGTTCGATCGGGCGCGCGGCCGTATCGTAGGGTCGGAACACTATTTGACCAAGCCGTTCACCAAAGACGAATTGTTGGGAGCGATCGAAGCTCACGTCGGGAAATGACGGAGAATATGCGATGGCATTGATTCTAATCGTTGACGATTCGCCCACCGAGGTATTCGTCATGCAAAAGGCGCTGGAAAAGCACGGTTTCAAGACCGCCGCCGCCGAAAACGGCGAAGAAGGCGTGCGCAAGGCCAAGGAAATGAAGCCGGACCTCATCTTCATGGATATCGTGATGCCCGGCGTCAACGGCTACCAGGCTACACGCATGCTGATCAACGATCCGGAGACCAGCCTGATCCCCATCATCATGGTGACAACCAAGGGCCAGGAAACCGATCGGGTTTGGGGCTTGCGCCAAGGCGCGGTGGATTACTTGGTCAAACCCGTGTCGGCGCAGGCGCTGGTCGAGAAGGCGCAGGCCGCACTGGCCACATGACGAGCACGACTAGCGGGGCCGACACGAGCCTGCGCGGCTTGCGCGATCGGCCATTCGAATTGCTCAAGGAATTGGAGAAGCGCAGCCGCACGGTGGCGGCTAATAGCGTTGCCGAGACGGAGGCGGGGCAAGAGTGGGTGGGCGTGGCATTTCGCATGGGCGGGGAGACTTTTTTGGTTGCCCGGGAAGAGACACGGGAGGTCCTGGGATACCCGGCCGCGGTCACGCGAATTCCCGGCGCCAAGAGCTGGGTCAAGGGGCTGGCCAACGTGCGCGGAGCGCTCATGCCGATGCTGGATTTGAGGCAATTCTTGGGGAGCGCCGCGACGACGGCGGGGCGCAATACACGCATCGTGGTGGTTAATCACCGCGACATTCCGGCCGGTTTGATGGTCGATGAAGTGTTGGGATTCCGCCGCTTCGCGGAATCCGAATTCAATGCGGAAGCGCCGCCGACGGTGATCCGCTGCGATAGTTATCTTGCCGGCGCCTTTCGCCGCGGAGGCGAAGTTTGGCCGGTTTTGAGCTTGAAGAGCTTGGTGGAGAGCCAGAGTTTCTTGCAGGCGGCAAGTTAGGCATGGAACGAAAGATGACGGCAAGACGAATAGAAAAATCATCCAATTTAAATCTGCTGCCGGTGCTGGCGGGCCTTGTCATGCTGTGCGTAGCTCTGGCCGCCGTGCTCACCGCGCTGACGCGCAGTGCCGCCCCGGTCGCTGCGCCCGCGGAGCAGCTGTCGCTGGTGGCGCAGCGCATTCCCTTTGAGGCGCAGAACGCGCTGCGCGGCGAAGCGAGTGCCTTTGATGCGCTCGCCAAGAGCGCCGCAAGGCTCAAGGCCTTGCGCACCAATACGCCGGGAGCCGGAGATCCGGCCACCTGGGGCAAGCTCAACGACGGCGTCGCAACGGTCTCCGAGGCCAGGACCGCCGTCGAGACGATTCAGACGTCCACCCAAGAAGTTCGCGAATTGGCGCCCAAGCTGTTATCGGAGCTCGGCGACCTGGGCAGTTCAGTGGGCGTCCAAAAGCTCGAGGGCATGAGCCGCTACCTCGAGCGCTTCGAGCTGACAGTGCAGCGCATTCAGCAGGACTTGAACGGCTTGGGGTCAGGCGTCAGCGATGCCGGCCCGAGCGCACAACGCCTCGCGGACAGCTTGGAATTCCTCAACCAAGTGATTCGCGGATTGTCCGGAGAAGAGTCCGGCATTGCGATCCAGAAGATCACCGGCGCCGACCCTGAACAGCGGCTGAAAACCGTGGTGCAGCGCAATCAGCAATACACCGCCAGCGTGCGCAAGGCAATCGGTGCGGCCGACGCCCTCGCCAAGGCCCAGACGGCGGCGCGCGGCTTGCCGGCGCTCGCCAATGCGCTCGTCACCCAGTTGGGCACCACGGCCCCGCGCGTAGAGAACGGCGGCGGCTACAAGGTCTGGATCCTCGCACTGCTGGCGCTGGCGGCGCTGCTGTTCGGCGCGCTGGCGTGGACCTATTCGAAGACGGCCGACAAGCGCCGCAGCAACGAGCTTAGGGTGCGCGAGAACGAGCGCAACCAGGAAGCCATCATGCGCCTGCTGGATGAACTGTCGAGCCTCGCGGATGGGGATCTGACGGTTCAGGCGACCGTCACGGAAGACATCACGGGCGCCATCGCCGATTCGATCAACTATGCCATCGAGGCGCTGCGCGAACTGGTCACCACCATCAACGACAGCGCCATTCAATTGGACGGTGCTGCCAAGCAAACCCAAGGGGCTGCGGCCCACATGGCCAAAGCGAGCAGCGCTCAGTCGCGCCAGATATCCGCCGCCAGCGAATCGATGGCCGACATGGCGGCCTCGATCGAAGAAGTATCCGGCAATTCCGAACGCTGTTCGGATGTCGCGCGTCATTCGGTCGACGTGGCGCACAAAGGCGGCGATGCGGTACGGCGCACCATCGACGGCATGAATGCCATTCGCGAAACCATTCAAGAGACCAGCAAACGCATCAAGCGCCTGGGAGAGAGTTCCCAGGAGATCGGCAACATCGTCGAATTGATCAACGACATCGCCGAGCAGACCAATATTCTCGCGCTGAATGCCTCGATTCAGGCATCGATGGCGGGCGAGGCGGGCCGCGGTTTCGCGGTCGTCGCAGACGAGGTCCAGAGACTGGCGGAGCGCGCCGCGAACGCCACCAAGCAGATTGAAGTGCTGGTGCGCACCATTCAAACCGATACCAACGAGGCGGTGGTATCCATGGAGCGCAGCACGACCGATGTCGTCGGCGGCGCTCTTCTGGCCGAAAACGCCGGCGCGGCGCTCGAGGAGATCGAACAGGTCTCCAATCAGATTGCGAGCCTGGTCCAGAACATTTCCGCCAGCGCACGCCAGCAAGCGGCGGTGTCCGGCAATATTTCGAAAAACATGCAGGTGGTGCGCGAAATCTCGTCCCAGACCGCCGAAGGTTCGACGGCGACATCCACCTCGATCGCCAAGCTGGCTGCGCTGTCGGCGCAGCTGCGCAAGTCGGTGGCGGGATTCCGGCTCCCCGACTACGGCAACGGCGCGGGCGCGACATCGAACAAGCTGCCGGCGCTGAAAGAGCCGGCCGCGGCGGCACCTGCTGCGCCGGCGCCGGCCACTCCGGCTGCGCCCGCCGGAAAAATGCGCAAGGCGAGCGGCATCGGAGCTTAGGCTCCCGACGGTTCCCGCATGACCGATATCAGCTCCCAAACCCTGCACATCGTCGCTAAGGAACTCAGCGCAACGTTGAACGATGCGCGCGCCTCGCTCGAAGCCTACGCAGATCGGCCCGATCAGCGCACCCTGCTGGAGAAGTCCGCCGACCAGCTGCACTCTGCGCACGGCGTGCTGCGGCTGGTCGAGGTTTACGGCGCGGCGTTGCTCGCCGAGGAGATGGAGCACGTCACGCGCTACTTGTTGAGCTCGGGCGGCGACCAGAAGCGGCAGGTCGACGGTCTCGACGCGTTGATGCGCGCCATGGTGCAGCTGCCCACCTATCTCGAGCGCGTCTTGTCGGGCGGCCGGGACCTGGCGCTGGTGCTGCTGCCGCTGCTCAATGATCTACGCTCCGTGCGCGGCAGTCCGCTGCTGTCCGAAGGCACATTACTGCTGCTCAATCTGAAATCCGATCAAAACGCGGCGCCGCAAACCCTGACGCAGGGTGAGCAATCGATATCCGTTGCGCAATGGGCGCGGCGTCTGCGGCCTCGATTCCAAATCGGCTTGCTCGGATACATCCGCGGCGAGCGCACGGTGCAGAATCTGGAAATTCTCGCCAAGGTCACCGAAAAGCTCGAACAAGTCGCGACCACGCAGCCGGTGTTCCAGCTGTGGTGGGTCACGGGCGCGATCCTCGAGGCGGTTCGCGCCAACGGCTTGGAGGGCAGCGCGACCTTGAAGCGCTTGCTCGGCCAGGCGGATCGGCAAATCAAGGCGCTGTACGAACTCGGCGAGGCGCGATATTGCGAAGACCCGCCGATCGACCTGCTCAATAACTTGCTTTACTACGTCGCGCGCGCAACCACCGGCGGCGGACGCATTTCCGCGGTGCGCGCGTCGTTCAAGCTCGCTGAACTGCTGCCTGTCGATGACACCATCGAGCAGGAACGGGAGAGCCTGTCTGCGCCCAGCGTCAAGCTGATGCGCACCGTCGCGGCGGCGATCAAGGAAGACCTCTCGAAGGTCAAGGATGTTCTGGATATCTTCGTGCGCCGCGGCGGTGGTCAAAGCTCCGAGCTGCAGCCGCAGCTCGAGCTGCTGAAAAAGATCAGCGACACGCTCGGCGTGCTCGGCTTGGGCGAGCTGCGCCAGCGCGTGCAGGAGGAAATCCAGGCGCTCGCGCAGATCGTTCAGGACGGCAAGCCGCCTTCCGAAGATTCGTTGGTGCGGGTCGCGGGGGTTCTGCTGTCAGTCGAGGATAGCCTGGACGACCAGCTGGTGCGGCTGATCCTGCCGACGCCCGCCGACCAGGCTTCCGCGGGAGTTCCCGCCGATCAGGATCACGAATTCAGGCAGGTCAGCGAAGCGGTGCTGCGCGAATGCATCGTCAACTTGGCGCGCATCAAGGAAGCGGTTTCAACCGCGGTTCAAAAACCCAACGAATTCTCGCCGCAGGGCCTCGACAATGTGCCGCAGTTGCTGCGCGGCATCACCGCGGGTCTGCTCATGTTGGGCAAAGGGCGTGCCGTTGAATTGATGGATGCCGTCGGCGCGCAGGTTCGCAAGCTGATCGAGCCGGGCGCGCCGCCGCCCGATCCGATTCGCCTGGAGCGTGTGGCCGATGCCATCGTCAGCATCGAGTACTACATGGAAACGCTGCAGAACGGGCGCACCGATCCATGGTACATGCTGGACAACGCCGAGATGTGCCTCAAGACCCTGGCGGATAATGAAGCGCTGGCGCGTGTGCCGAATTTGAATCTCAGCAGCAACGAAGCCGCCAAGACGGTCAAGCTCGACCCGGCGGACACCATCGCCATGGAGCGCACCAAGCGCGCTCATGCCGCGACCAATCCGCTGATTGCCGTGCCGGAACCCGAGGCGGTCGATCCGCAGTTCGTCGAATTGTTCATCGAGGAAGCGAAGGAAGAAATTGCCTCGGTGCAGAAGACTTTTCCGTCTTGGGATCAAAACCCCATGGATCTGGACGCGTTGTCTTCCATGCGGCGCAGCTTTCACACCTTGAAAGGCAGCGGACGCATGGTCGGGGCGCGCTCGATCGCTGAATTCGCATGGTCGATCGAGAATCTGCTGAATCGGATCATCGACAAGACGCTGACGCGCACGCCGGGAATGATGGCGCTGCTGCGCAGTTCGGTGGCGGCATTGCCGCAATTGGTGGAACAGCTGGAGACCGCACGGCCGGGATCCACGCCGACCGAGGCGCTGATGACCCGCGCTTTTGCCTATGCCGATGGCCGCGATCCGGAGCAGGCAAGGGCCAATGTCGCGCCCGAAGATCGCGCGGGATCCGATGCCAATAGCGCCACAGCGAGCTGGGCCGGCGGGAGCACGGCGCCAAAGCCGGCCATGGACGCCGCGCTGCACGATATTTACTCGAAGGAGACCTCCAGTCATTTGACGGAGATCCGCGAGTACCTGGGCAAGCGTTCCGGTCAGCCTGCGCCGCATGATCTGCCTGAATCGGTATATCGCGCCATCCACACCTTGAGCGGCAGCTCCAAAATGGCGGAGGCGCGTCACGGCATTCGCATCACCGAGCCGCTGAACCATGTGATGCGCAAGGTGTTCGACAGCGGGCACGGCCTTTCGGACGCGGGGCTCGCGACGCTCGAGCAGTCGGTGCGTTCCATCGAAAACGTGCTCTCGCACATCAACGAGTCGACGGGATTCTTCTCCGATCAGCCGGCGCTGCTGGCGCGATTCCACGATCTGGAAACCGAAGTGGACGCGATGATTGCCGATGCCGCGCGCGATACGAGCGCCTCGGCGATGGTGCCTGCGCTCGCCGGTCCGCCGCCACAGACCGCAGAGGCGCCGCCCGCGGAAGAATTCGATCACGAAATTGCCAACATTTACAGCGAAGAAGCGACCGAATTGCTCGAGGCAGCGCAAGGATCGCTCACCGTCTGGAATCAGGACCGCAAGGACAAGCAGCCCGTTGCCGAGCTGCAGCGCCGGCTGCATACCTTGAAAGGCGGTGCGAGGATGGCCGGCGTCATGGCCATGGGCGACTTGAGCCACGAGCTCGAGACCTTGGTGCTGCAAATCGACAGCGGCGCGGTCGCCGGCGATGACCAGGCGCACGCCGCGATGCAGGCCAGCCTCGATGAACTTTCCCGCATGCGCGACCAGGTGGCCGCCGGCACGCTGCCGAGCGCGGCGCGCGAGCTGATCGCGCAAATTCGCGGACTGGCTCAGCAGCCTGCAACGGCGCAATCCTCCGCAGCCGCTCCTGCTGCCGCCCCGGCCATGGCGCCCATCGCGGCCACTGCGGCTGCCGCCGCCACGCCGGCACGGGCTGCGGTTCCGGTCCGCGAGCCGATTGCGCCGGTACGAGCGGTATCGGCGGAGACTTCAGCGGAAACTGCTGCGCCCGACGAAGCTTCGAGCCTGGAATTGAGCAGCGCGCCCGTGCTGCCGGGGCGTGAGGCGCCCGCGGTGGAACGCGTTGAGATGGCGCGTGTCGACGCCGATCTGCTCGACACCATGCTCAACAACGCCGGCGAAGTGAGCATCTTCCGGGCCCGACTCGACCAGCAGGTCAATTCCATCGATTTCAATCTGGCGGAGCTGGCGCGCACCGTGACGCGCTTGAAAGAGCAATTGCGCGGCTTGGAAATCGAGACCGAGGCGCAAGTACTGCATCGCCATCATGACATGGAGCCGCGGCGCGATGATTTCGATCCGCTCGAGTTGGACCGCTACTCGACCTTGCAGCAGTTCTCGCGCGCGCTTGCGGAAACCTCGGGCGACGTCGCCAGCATTCAGGGGCTGCTGGAGACCTTGACGCGCGAGGCGCAGAGCCTGCTGACTCAACAAGCGCGCGTCATTACCGAACTGCAGAACAGCCTGATGCGCACGCGCATGGTGCCCTTCCAGCGCCACGTGCAGCGCCTGACCCGCCTGGTACGCCAGGCGGCAAACGACACTGGGAAGCGCGCGGAGCTTGCAGTGCAGGGTGCCGCCGCGGAACTCGACCGGCAGATGCTGGAGCGGATGGTCGCGCCGCTGGAACACATGCTGCGCAACTCCGTCGTGCACGGCATCGAATTGCCGGATCGCCGGGCGATGCTCGGCAAGCCCGACGTGGGGCGCATTTCAATCAGTTTGGAGCGCGACGGCGCGGAAATCGTCATCGTCGTGGCGGATGATGGCACCGGCATCAACGTGAAGCTGATCCGGGAAAAGGCGCTGGCGCTCGGCTTGATCGATGCGCACGCCAAGCTCACCGATGAAGAAGCGGTGCAGCTCATTCTGGAGCCGGGCTTCAGCACCGCGGGCCACGTCACCCAGGCGGCCGGCCGCGGTGTCGGGATGGACGTGGTTGCCACCGAAGTCAAGAAGCTGGGCGGCGGCTTATTCATCGATTCGACTTACGGCAAAGGTTCGCGATTCACCATCCGGCTGCCGTTCACCTTGGCTATCAGCCAAGCGTTGATCGTGCGCGTGGCCGAGGAAACCTACGCCTTGCCGCTCGCCACGGTCGAAGGGGTCGTGCGCTTGCCGAGGAATATCGTGGCTCGCCATCTGGGCAAAGACGCGCCGCTGTTTGAATACGGCGGCCAGAAATACCGCTTCCAGCACCTGGGATCGTTCGTCGGGCTGGGGGCCACGCGCCTGCCGGATTCGGACGTCTCGATGTCGGTGGTGCTGATCCGTGCCGGTGAACATTCGACCGCCCTGGTGACGGACGAACTGGTCGGCAGCCGGGAAATCGTCGTGAAATCCTTGGGGCCGCAGATATCGGCGATCCGCGGCATCGCCGGCGCCACGATATTGGGAGACGGCCGCATCGTTCTGATTCTCGACATGGGCTCCCTGGTGCGATCGGAGTGGCGCGCGCGGCCCACTGAAACGGTTGTGCTGGATCAGCGTGATCGGCGCACATTCGCGCTGGTGGTGGATGATTCGATTACCGTACGTCGCGTGACGCAGCGCTTGCTGGAGCGCAACGGCATGCGCGTGTTGACGGCGAAGGACGGCGTGGACGCAGTCTCGCTGCTGCAAGAAAACATGCCGGACATAATTCTGCTCGACATCGAAATGCCGCGCATGGACGGCTACGAAGTGGCGGCGCACGTGCGCAACGACCCGCGCCTAAAGCAAATTCCGATCGTGATGATCACGTCAAGGGTGAGCGAGAAACACCGCGCGCGAGCTATCGAGCTGGGCGTCGACGACTATCTCGGCAAGCCCTATCAAGAAAGCCAGCTGCTCGACGCCATCGAGCCGCTCGTCAATCGCCGCAGCGCCGTCGCCCGGTAGAGGTCGTATGTCCGAATTGCGCGACGAGCTGTACAGCTTGCTGGTGCCTCTGGCGGGGGAACGGTTGATCGTACCGCGCGCCTGCGTTGCGGAAGTGATCGGATATCAAGCGCCCGCCGAGATGACCAATGCGCCGCCCTGGTATGTGGGCGTCGTGAGCTGGAGCGGGCGCAATGTGCCGGTCGTGTCCTTCGAAGGCGCGTTTGGGCAGCCTCTGCCCAGCATTTCGACGCGAACCCGCATCGTGATTTTCCATGCCGCCGGCGGCCAGGTGAAGGCGGGCTACTTCGGCATGCTGACTCAAGGGTTTCCCCAACTGGTGCGGGTCAACGCCGACGTGGTGCGACCCGATCCATCACGCAGCTTTCCCGAGCGCTCCCCGGTCATATGCCAGGTGCGCATGGTCAACGAGACGCCGCTGATTCCCGACCTGCAGCGCCTCGAGCAAATGATCGCCGAGGAAACCTCGGTGATGCCGTGAAGAGTGTCTCGGTCAGTGCAGCAGCCCAAAAACCGCAACTGCATTGACGGTGCCCACGAAAACCTTCCCGTCCGCGACGGTCGGCGTGATGTATTTGTTGCCCGTGCCGAACTGATCTCGATTGCCCGCCGCTTGGTTGCTGTTGTAAAGCTCGTGGGCCAAGTTCGCGGCATCGTAGGCATGCAGTACCGCCGGCGCCGTGTTCTCATGCGCCCAGACGATGCCGTTGGCCGTACCGTTGGCCGACACGCTGGGCGCGGTTCCGGGATAGGTGAATTGCGTCGCCGTCTGTGATTGCGGCATGGCGGGGAGCTTGGCGCTGGAAATCGTAAATGCCTTCAAGGTGCCGGAAACCGCGCCGTAGTAAACCGCGCCATTGAAGTACGCGGGCGTCGACCAAATGCCGCCGGGCAGGACATTGTTCAGCGTCTGGTAATTTTTGTTGCCGCTCGCGTTGAACTTGCCCATGGAGTCCCGATCGACGACATAGATATTCCCGTCCTTGCCTGCTCCGACCATGAGATGCCGGACCGTGTTGGTGGAATCCATCAAATCCGGCAGCAGCATTCCGCCGCCGGAGCCAAGATCCATGTCTGTATTCGACTCGGCGACTTCATTGGACATGGTGAAGTAATCCAACACGCTCAAGCCCCCGCCGGCGCTCGCTATTTTGAGGAATGAATTGCCGAAGTCTTGATTGGCGGGGAATCCCTTGGAATCCATCGTCGTCTCGAACGCGCCATTGGCGGAGAGCAGATAAATGTTGCCCGAAGCATCGACTGCAGGGCCGCCGCCGGCCATCCAGATCGCGGGACCCGCGGAACTATTGGCGGCAATGTTGAGAGCTCCATTGCGCGCAAGCGTGGCCTGGGCAAAGCTGATGATCCAACCGCCATACGGCGCGATGTCGCAATGCGACGTCCAGCTGGTGTAGATCGTGCCGTTCGACAGCAGCAGCGCGGCGCGCTCTTCGTAGCTCTTGGCGTCGAACGAGGACGTCGCCGTTCCGGTGGGCGGAAACGAGGCAGCGATTTCGACGGGGCCGTTCAACAGTTCCGCGCCGGTGGCGACATCGAGCGCGTGCAGGCGCTGGTGGTACTTGGAGTCGCCGTCGATCGACATGGCCACCACATAGATCGTGCCATTGGGTCCCGCGTTGCGATCGATCACGGGCGTGGAGGTGATGCCGATTTCGGGAACGACCTGACTGCATCCGCGGTTGTCGCTCGGAGTTTCTCCGCTACCGAGCAGGGAAACATGCCAGAGGACGGCGCCCGAATCCGAGTCGAAGGCATACACCGTGCCCTGCTCAGTGGCGACGAATACGGCATTGAAAAAACCGCCGGACACGCCGAGCTTCGATAGATAGAGGGGTTGCGCATCGACCTTGCCGTCTACCGGCAATAGGCGCAGAAGGCCGAATGTCGAAGGCGCGACGTTGGTGAGGTTGAGCGCCGTTTCGGACAGATTCTGACCACTGCGGCTCAGGTCGTTCTTGTAGGTGGCGACATCGATTCCGCGCGATTGCGTGGTTCCAGCGGCGATGGTGAGCTTGGCGCTGTTGCTCGTCACGCTGCCGGCCGAATTGGTTACGACCGCCTGGAAGGTGGCCGCATCGTCGGTAAGCGTCGTGGCCGGCGTCGTGTAGCTCGCCGCGGTCGCGCCCGATATCGATGTTCCGCCCTTTTGCCATTGGTAACCGAGAGGTGCCGTGCCGTTTGCAGTGACCGTAAAGGTCGCTGCTTGGCCGACGACCACGCGTTGGTCGGTGGGCTGTGCCGCGATTGTTGGCGCTACAGCAGCGCCGCCGCCGCCACCTCCGCCGCAACCGAGCAGCATCAGGAATAATTGCATGACGAGCGCGGGCGCAATTCTCGACTTCATATAGAGCATCCCGGCGAAACCTTGTCAGTGGCTTATAGCCCTGCCATGTAGCGCCATCAAGAGTCGGCGGTTCGCGACGGATCGTCGGAAACCACTGACATATCGCCGAATCGAGCCTGCAAGACCGCGATGGCGGCAATGGCCGCCGTTTCCGTGCGCAATACCCGAGGACCGAGGCTCAAGCGGGCGAAAGCAGATAAGTCAAACGCCTCGAGTTCCTCCGGCGCGAATCCACCCTCGGGACCGATGGCGATTTGCGCACCGCCGGCGGCGGACCTCTCGATGCCGGTGGTTTGGGCGGCGTGCGATCCTGCACTTGCACGCTCGGGTTCCAGGACCAAGCGCAGCGATCCAACGGATGCTTCCCAGGGTTGCAGGCCGCCGAGGTAGCCAAGCAGCGGCTGCGGCGCTTCTACCGCGGGAAGTCGATTGCGGCCGCACTGCTCGCAGGCACTCACCGCGACCGCGCGCCAATGCGCTTGTTTCGATGCGGCCTGCCCGGCATCGAGCCGTACTACGCTGCGCCGGCTCAACACCGGCACGATGCGCGCGACCCCGAGTTCGGTGGCCTTCTGCACGATGAAATCCATGCGATCGCCGCGTGGCACGCATTGCACCAGCGTGAGGTGAAAAGGCGACTCCCGATCCAGCAAGCGCGCGGCACCGATCGATGCCGAGACGCGAGCGCCCCGCACGGTCTCGATGGTGCCGCTGTATTCGCTGCCGTTGCCGTTGAACAGCACGAGCTCATCGCCGCTGCGCGCACGCAGGACCTTCACCAAATGCGCGGCGGTGTCGCGCGTCAGATCGACAAGGCTGCCGGCATCCAGTGCGCCGTCGATGAAAACACGGGTCAGCCGCACGGAATGCGCTCATGGTTGCGCGTGGCATTCATATGAGCGCGATTGTCGCATATGCTAACGGCAGTATCGGCGGCGGGAAGGAACCGGTGTTGCAAGTCGACCTCGAAAGCGGGCTGATGCGAGGCGCAAGACAGGTCGCGTCGCCGAACTTCGATGCGCGCCCGCCCGGCGTGGAGGCGGACCTGATCGTCGTGCACGGCATCAGCCTGCCGCCGGGAGAATTCGGCGGACCTTGGATCGAACGGCTGTTCATGAACACGCTGCCGCTCGACATGCACCCATATTTTGCCGAGATCGGGGAATTGCGCGTCTCCTCGCACCTTCTGGTGGCGCGCGGCGGCGAAGTGACGCAATTCGTCAAATTCACGGATCGCGCCTGGCACGCGGGTCAGTCGAACTACCGTGGCCGCGCGGCATGCAACGATTTCTCCATCGGTGTGGAGCTCGAAGGATCCGATAGCCTGGCGTACGAGGCCGCGCAATACGAGGCTCTTGCGAATGCCGTGGCCGCTCTGTGTGATGCGTATCCTCGACTGTCTCCGGAGCAGCTGGTAGGACACAGCGACGTCTCGCCCGGACGCAAGACCGATCCGGGCCCGGAGTTCGACTGGGAACGCGCGCGGGAATGTATTTCCGCGGCTTGCAGGGCCTCGGCGGTCCGCTAGGGAAAACCCCGGCTCTCGGCACAACGTGAAGCCGTTCACGTTCGATATCAGCAGATTTTCGACCCCGAGCCGACACTTGGGTGAGGATGTCATCCATACCAAGGCGGTGAGGGGGAGGGCTATTGTTTCGTTGGTTCACGGACCTCCCGATCGAACGCAAGCTGCGTGTGGTGATAACCGTTCCCGCGATGGCGGCCTTCGCGATAGCGATGGTCATGCACGTCGCTACGAATTTGCTGCACCTACGGGCGGATGTGCAGCAACGCGCAGCGGCTATCGCACGCGCGGCCGGGGTCAGCACGATTGAAGCGCTTGGCCGCGGCGACACTGCGGCCGCCATCCGAGCGCTGGGGAGTCTGCGCGACGAACCGATGGTGGATGTCGCCGAAGTCTATTTGCCCGACGGGCCGAAAGTCGCAGTCTATGAACGTGCGGCGAACGGCGTGCTGCTGAACCCCGGCAGCGCAGCCGCGCGCGTACACGGCAATCAATTTCAAATCACGGCGGCGGCGGCGCATGAGGGCGCGGTGCTCGGATCCGTGCGCATTCTGGTGCCGCTTGCGGCACTGTACCCGGACTGGCGAGGTGATGCCCTGATCGGCCTGGCGGCGATCGCGGCGGCCATTCTGATCTCCTACTGGCTTGCCGCCCGGCTGCAAAGGCAAATCTCGGGTCCGATCGTCAATTTGGCGCACACGATGCAGCGCGTTTCGCTGGAAGAAAACTACAGCCTGCGGGTGGAGCGCAGCTCCGAAGACGAGATCGGATCGCTCATCGACGGGTTCAACCAAATGCTCGCGCAGATTCGGCACCGCGACTCGCGCCTGGAGAAGTATCGTCAATATCTCGAGCAGCAGGTCGCCGAGCGCACCGAGAATCTAGGCAACGCCAACCGCGAGCTGCAGCTCGTCATCGACGAGGCCACGCGGGCCAAAGAAGCGGCGGAACGCGCCAGCAGCGCAAAAAGCGAATTTCTGGCGCGCATGAGCCATGAGATTCGCACACCGATGAACGGCGTCATGGGGATGTCGGAGCTGCTGCAAGCGACCGAGCTGACCCCCCGGCAGCGGCATCTATCGCAGACCATTTATCATTCCGCCGGAGCATTGCTGCAGATCATCAACGACATCTTGGATTTCTCGAAGGTCGAAGCCGGCAAGCTCGAGCTCGAGTGCATCGAATTCGGCCTGCGCGAGACGGTCGAACAAGCGATCGAGATCTGCGCGGCGCGCGCTCACGCCAAGGGGCTCGAGCTGGCCTGCGACGTGGGCCTCGACGTACCGGCCAAGGTGCGCAGCGATCCGATGCGCCTGCGTCAGATCCTGATAAACCTGGTCGGCAATGCAATCAAGTTCACCGACGCCGGCGAAGTGATCGTGCGGGTCAAGCTCATCGGCCACGGCGATTTGCTGAGATTCGAGGTAAGCGACACCGGCATCGGCATTTCTTCCGAAGCCAAAGCGGATATCTTCAACGCGTTCAGTCAAGCGGACTCATTCACCACCCGCAAATACGGCGGCACGGGCTTAGGCCTCGCCATCTGCCGCGAATTGGCGACGCTGATGGGCGGCCAGATCGGCGTCGACAGCGTGGTCGGCAGCGGCTCGGTGTTCTGGTTCGAGGTGCGGCTCGCCGCGGTGGTGGAGGCAGCGCCCACGTTTACCCGCTTGCCGCGGATGAGGCTGGTGGGCTTGCACGCGCTCATCGTCGATGACAACACCAGCAATCGGGGCATTCTCGCGCAACACTTGAACTCCTGGGGCGTCGAAGTCGCCGCCGCCGAATCCAGCGCTGACGCGCTTGCCGTGCTCGATACGGACGAAGGCTCGCGCCTCGACTTCGCGTTGCTGGACGATCAAATGCCGGGAATGGACGGTATCGAGCTCGCGAAACGCATTCGCGAGGATACCCGCCTGGCGGCGTTGCGGCTCATCATGCTCACGACGCGCGATAACCATGAGAACGACTCCGAAACCGTACAATTGTTCGCCGCGATCCTCACCAAGCCGCTGCGCCGATCGCAGCTCCTGAATTGCGTGACGCGCGCCATGTCCGCGGCACCGGAAATGGGCTTGGAGGAGACCGCCATACGCGCAGCGCTGCCGGCCGCCGCCGCGGCGCGCACTTTCGTGCCGAAGATTTTGTTGGTCGAGGACAATGCGGTGAACCGGGAGGTAGCGGTCGGAATGCTGGAGAGCCTGGGCTGCGTGGCGCATGCGGCGGGGAATGGCTGGCTGGCTCTCGAGGCGATGAACAACGATGCCTATGATGCCGTGCTCATGGATTGCCAAATGCCCGTGATGGACGGCCTGACGGCGACGGCGGAGTTGCGCCGGCGCGAGCAGAACGCCGGGGGCGCCCGCCTGCCAATCATTGCGTTGACCGCCAACACCATGGAAGGGGATCGCGAACGATGTCTCGCGGCAGGCATGGACGACTTTCTGAGCAAGCCCTTTTCCCAACAGCAGCTGGCGGCCATGCTGCGGCGCTGGCTCGCGCTGCACGTACTGCCGGAGTCCGAGCGGCGCGAGGGCTCGCAGCTGCCGCTGATCGATCCCGCCGTACTGCGCAACATCGCGGCGCTGGCGCGTCCGGCACTGCTCAATTCCATGATCGAGCTCTACCTGCAGCATTCGCCGCCCCTGATCACGGCAATCGAACACGCTGCGGCGAGCGGCCAAGCCGAGGCTCTGCAACTGGCGCTCCACACCTTCAAGTCCAGTACCGCGAATCTCGGCGGCCTGCGGCTCGCGACCCTCACCAAGGAATGCGAAGGCCTGATGCGGGAGGGCGGCATCGCCAAAGCGGCGCCCGTGGTGCAGAGGATTCGTAGAGAGTATCAAGATTTCTGCAGCGCGTTGCTGCAGGAACGATCGCCGAGCGCGGCTTAGGGCTTTAGAGAATCCGATGAACCGGTCCGACAATCAGACTTGCGCCGCAGCGACCGTGCTCGTCGTCGACGATGATCCCGGCGCCAGGCTGCTCGTGAGCAGCGCGCTGGAGGTCGCGGGTTTTTTCGTCGTCACCGCGGCCGACGGCAAGAGCGCGATCGCTGAATTTCATGCCCGTCCGGCTGACTGCGTGGTTCTCGATGTGGTCATGCCGGGGATGAGCGGCTTTGACGTGTGCCGCGCGCTGCGCGCGCTGCCGAATTCGCGTCACGTGCCGATTTTGATGCAGACCAGCCTGGACGACATGCAGTCGGTGCAACGCGCCTACAACGCAGGCGCCACCGATTTTTCATCGAAGGGGATCAACCCCATGCTGCTGGCGGAGCGCGTCAAATTCCTGGTGCGCGCCAAGGAGACGCAGGATCAGCTGCGCGAGAGCGAGGCGCGGGTTCGCTACCTTGCCTACTATGATCCCCTCACCGGGCTGCCCAACCGGCAACGGTTGCTGCAAATCCTCGAGCAGCAGGTCGAGTGGGCCAACTCACGGCACCGCGGCGTCGCCGTGCTGATGCTCGATGTCGATAATTTCTCGCGCATCAACGACACCCAGGGACAAGCGGTCGGCGACGGTCTCATCAAGGAGATTGCGCACCGGCTGCAACTTTGCCTGCGCGACACGGAGCGCACCCTCCAGGAAGACGGTTCCTTGAACGACATCAACGATTGGGTGGCGCGCACCGGCGGCGATGAGTTTGCGCTGGCATTACCGGGCGTTGCCGCCGCCGATAGCGTCCAAGCCGTGGCGCGGCGCGTGCAGCTAGCCTTGGCAAGGCCCTGCGTGTTCGCGGGTCAGGAAATACCCCTGTCGGCGACCATGGGAGCGAGCATGTACCCCGGCGATGCGCCGACCGCGGAGGCGCTGATCAAGAACGCCGACGCCGCCATGCATCACGGCAAGAAGGCCGGGCACGGCAGCTTGGAATTTTTCAAAAAGTCGATCAGCACGCGCGCGGCCAAGCACCTGTCGATGGAGGCTGATCTGCGCAAGGCCCTGGAGCGCGGCGAGTTCACGCTGAACTATCAGCCGCGCCTGGGGATCGAAGGCATGCGCGTCGAGGCCGTGGAGGCGCTGTTGCGCTGGTGGCATCCGCAGCGGGGTTTCGTTTCGCCCGATGAATTCATCCCGCTGGCCGAGCAGAGCGGCCTGGTCGTTGAAATCGGCGATTGGGTATTGCGCGAGGCGTGCGCGCAGGCGCGGCGCTGGCGCGATGCCGGCAGTCACGGCTGGCAGGTCGCCGTGAACGTTTCGGGGGTGCAGTTTCGCGACGGTAGCCTGGTCGAGCGCGTATCGCGCGCCATCAATGCGGCCGGCATCGAGCCGCGCATGATCGAGCTGGAATTCACGGAAGGCGCCCTCATCGAATATTCCGCGATGGTGAGCAAGGCGGTCAAAGCGCTCAAGGAATTGGGAGTCGCAACCGCGCTGGATGATTTTGGCACCGGCTACAGTTCCCTGTCGTATCTGCGGCACTTCCCCATCGACACGTTGAAAATCGACCGCGTATTCGTGCGCGACATCGTCTCGAAAAGCGGCGGTAACGCGCCGCTGGTCGATGCCATCATCGCGATGGCAAAGAGCTTGGGGCTGGACACGGTGGCCGAGGGCGTGGAAACCGAAGCGCAGTGGCACTACTTGAAATCAAGGCACGCAAATCAGGTCCAAGGTTTTCTATTCTGCCGGCCGCTGGCGATCGAGGACTTGGAACGCTGGCACTGCGAATGGCTGAACGCTAATCAGCAGCCGGCCGCGAGCGCGGGCTGAGGTTCAATTTTTCGGCAGAGCGGTTCGGCGCCAAACGACCTCGCCGCCCGCGCCGCGCGCCAGCACCCGCGCGATGACGAACAACAGGTCCGACAACCGGTTCAAATATTTGAGCGCGTCGGCCGATACGTTCTCGACGCGGGCCAACGACCAGCAGCGCCGCTCGGCGCGGCGGCAGATGGCGCGGGCAAGATGACATGCGGCCGCGGCCGGGCCGCCGCCGGGCAGGATGAACTCCTTGAGCGGCGGCAAGCCTTCGTTGAATCCGTCCAGCTCCCGTTCGAGTCGATCGACATGCGCCGCGCCGATCATGACGTGGCCGGGAATGCACAGCTCTCCGCCCAGGTCGAACAGGTCGTGCTGGATCTCGGTCAAGGCTCGCTGGATATCCGCAGGCAGCGCAGGATTGCCCAAAATCACGCCTACCGCACTGTTGGTTTCGTCGACCGTCCCATAGGCTTCGACCCGCAGGTTCTCTTTCGCGACGCGGGTTCCATCGCCGAGACCCGTGCTGCCGTCATCGCCGGTGCGCGTATATATTTTGCTGAGCCGGTTACCCATGTTTCAACATCGCCCTCGCGGATGCGACGGTGGCACAAGGTTTGCTATGGTGGCGTTCCATGAATCATTCCCCAGAATTGCAGGCGGCGCTGGATGCGGCAGAAAGAGCGGCGGAAATTGCCCGCTCATTGTACCAGCGCAATATTGAAATTCGCATCAAGGCGGACAAATCGCCGGTCACCGAGGCCGACGTGCGCTGCGAGTCGGCCATCCGCGAGATCATCGAGGCGCGCTTCCCCGCGCACGGCTTTTTCGGCGAGGAGACCGGACTGCATCGCCGGGACGCTGAATATCTATGGATAGTGGATCCCATCGACGGCACCAAAGCTTTCGTGCGCGAGTATCCGATGTTTTCGACGCAGATTGCCTTGATGCATCGTGGCGAGGTGATTCTCGGTGTCTCGAGCGCGCCGATCTACGGCGAACTCGCCTATGCGCAGCGCGGCCGCGGCGCATTCCTAAACGGCAAACCCATCGCCGTCAGCAAGATCGCCGCGATCGAGTCGGCGCATTTGTCCTGCGGCAACATGAAGAGCCTGGCCACGGGTCCGCAATGGCCGCGCTATGGCGCGATGATCGCACGGGCCAGCCGCATTCGCGGTTACGGCGATTTTTTGCACTATCATCTGCTTGCGGCGGGCAAGATCGATGCGGTCATGGAAACCGACGTCAATATACTCGATGTCGCAGCATGCGCTGCCATCGTCAACGAGGCCGGCGGCCGTTTTACGGAGCTCAATGGCGCACCGCTGACGCTCGAATCAACGAGCGTGTTGGCAACGAATGGGCCAATGCATGGTCCGGTGCTGGAGGCCTTGGGTTGAAGCGCGCGCAGGACCGCGGGCGCGGCCTAACGGGCCTGCTGCGGCCAGCGTATTTCCAGCGCCGTCGCGGGACCGATGACCGCCTCGTCCAGCGTTTCGGCCTGCTGCCACCGATCGGCGCTCAGCATGCGCCGTCCCGCCATGATCTCAGCCGTGCGCTGCGGATAGAGCGGCTCCTGGTTGGGATCACCGAAGCCGTCGGGAAATCGAGGGGCGTCGCTGCCGGGCAGGTACTTGTCGCCGGCGCCGACCGTGTGCAGCAATTCGTGGGCGATCACCACGTTGTTTTCGCCGTCCATGTCAGGAGCCGCAAACGCATAGACGACGCCGATGAGGCCCTTGGTCAAACCCAGTGAATGCGGTACCTCGGGGGTCAGCGCCGGATCGTGATACAGCACGAACATGCGAATGTCTTCGGGTTCGTTGACGTGCCCGCTGACGCGCCAGGCCCAGTAGCGCAGTTTCAGGCTCCACCAGGCCGTCGCGAGCACTCCCGCATCCGCTGCACGCTGCGGCGGCGTGTCGTGCAATTCTGCTCGGAGCCGGATTTTGACCGGTTCGCTCTCCTTGAGGCGGTAGCGCTGCGCCTCGCGCGCAAAAAAATCATCGATCGCCTTGAAGCGGCCAGGATCAAGTTCCGTCAGGTAGCGCAGGGTGACGGTGCTGTTGTCCGCGGCGATGGGGTAGATGGCGACGTACAGCGGTTCCCGCCATCGCGTGCTCCGATAGCGGTCTTGCCAAGTGGTCAGCGCCACCATCAGCAATACCAACAGCAAGACGAGAGTCCGCAACATCTTGAATCCGCCGCGGGACGGCGAATCGCGGCGCGGTTTCAATCGGAGGCCTCGACGTCGAATTCGACGACTTCGCCGTTGCTTGCGCTGTACGAGACAATCAAGGGCTTGCAGCACACCGGGCAATCTTCGACATAGGATTGCCCGGGAATCGACAGATCCAGCGTGAGGGTGATCGTTTCCCAGCAATGCGGGCAGGTGGCGTTATGGCCTTGAACGAGGATCATGCTGCACCGCTTGATTGAAATTATCTTAAATTTCAATGGCCTATAAAGCCATGGTCACGCCTCAAGTTTAGCGAGCGCTCTCCTCGCACGCAAGCGCAGGCCTTCATTGCGCCCTCAGCGCGTGCCCCGAACGCTATACTTCTATATTGGCCTTTGGGGATAGAATTACGAGGAAACATGGAGCCGACCGATACTTCCAAACCTGATTACTTCCATCGGGTTGTCGATTGCCAGTGGGCCTGTCCAGCGCACACCGACGTTCCAGAATACATTCGCTTGATCGCCCAGGGCGAGTTCACCGAAGCGTACATGGTGAACCGGGAGTCGAATGTCTTTCCGGGCATATTGGGCCGGGTGTGCGACCGGCCTTGCGAACCCGCGTGCCGCCGCGGCCGCATCGAAGAGAAACCGGTCGCGATTTGCAGGCTGAAGCGCGTCGCCGCCGACAACCGCGATGACATCACTGCGCGATTACCCAAAGCGCCGCACGAGAAAAACGGCAGGCGCATCGCATGCATCGGCGCCGGTCCCGCTTCGCTGACCGTCGCCAACGATTTGCTGCCCTTGGGCTACGAGGTCACGATTTTCGAGCAGTACGGCGTGCCGGGCGGACTGATGCGCACCAACATTCCCGCGTTCAGGCTTCCCGCCAACGTGCTCGATGAGGAAATCGGCTACATCGTCAACATGGGTGCCGATCTGCGTTTGAATTCGCCCATCAAGAGCATGCAGCAATTGCTCGATGCCGAAGAATTCGACGCGGTGTTCGTCGGTTCGGGTGCGCCCAAGGGCAAGGAACTGGAATTGCCCGGCCGCCACGATACCGATCGTATTCATATCGGCATCGCTTGGCTCGAATCGATCGCGTTCGGCCATATTGACAAGGTGGGCGAGCGGGTCCTGATCATCGGCGTCGGCAATACCGCCATGGATTGCTGCCGCAGCTCACTGCGGCTCGGCGCAAAGAACGTAAAAGTCATGGCCCGCAAACCGCGCCAGTTCTTCAAGGCCTCTGAATGGGAGCTCGAAGACGCGGAGGCGGAAAAAGTCGAAATCGTCATCAATCATGCGCCGAAATCCTTCGTCATCGAAGGCGGCAAGCTTACGGGCATGATGTTCGAAAAACTGGAATACGACATCGAGAAAGGCGATATCAAGGCGACGCGATCGCTCGGCGAGGTGTTCTTTCCCTGCGATGACGTCATTCTTGCGATCGGCCAGGAAAACGCCTTCCCTTGGATCGAAAAAGGCATCGGCATCGAACTCGACAAATGGAACGTGCCCAAGGTCGACGCGGTCACCTTCCAGTCGACCCGGCCGGAGGTGTTTTTCGGCGGCGATGCGGCGTTTGGTCCGAAGAACATCATTTGGTCGGTCGAGCACGGCCATCAGGCTGCGATTTCCATCCACAAGTTCTGTCACGATGAATCGATCGATGAGCGGATGCCGCGGGGCGTGACGCTGTCGAGCCGCAAAATGGGCATGCACGAATGGGCGTACAAGAATGAATATAACGGCGTCGAACGCCGTTTGGTGCCGCATGTCGGCCTGGTCGATCGTTTCAAGAAAATCAACATCGAGGTTGAGCTGGGATTTACGGCGGAAGAAGCGGCGCTCGAGGTGCAGCGCTGCTTGAATTGCGACGTCCAGACGGTCTTTTCCGCCAAGCTATGCATTGAATGCGATGCATGTATCGACATTTGTCCGGTGGATTGCCTCACCATTGCGCCGAATGGTCCGGAGCCCGAGCTGCGCGCCCGGTTGACGGCGCCGGCCGCGAATCCGACCCAGTCCTTGTATGTGTCGGCGGCGCTGCCGCAAACCGCGCGCGTCATGGTGAAGGACGAGGATGTTTGCGTGCATTGCGGATTGTGCGCAGAGCGCTGTCCGACGGCTGCATGGGACATGCAGAAGTCGACCATTCGAATTCCGCTCGCCGTCGATGAGGAGGTTCGTGCATGCCCAGCCTGATAGCCGAGGCCAACCGCGTAAACGATTTCGTGGTGAAGTTCGCCAACGTCAACGGCACGGGGTCGGCCAGCGCCAATTCGCTGATCATGAAGGCGATTTTCCGCATGGGTGTGCCGGTCACCGGCAAAAATTACTTTCCGTCGAACATCCAAGGATTGCCGACCTGGTACGAGATCCGCGTGACCCGCGACGGCTACGCCGCCCGCGCGAGCCATGTCGACATCATGGTCGCGATGAATGCCGAAACCTACTCCAAAGATATCCGGGAACTGCGCTCCGGCGGCTATTTGATCTACGACTCGACCTGGCCGCGCAGCTCGCTGCTGCAGCGCGGCGACATCACCGTCATCGGGGTGCCGCTCGCCCAGCTCGTGAATGAGAATTTCGACGGCGTGCGCAACCGTATTCTGCTGAAGAACATCGCCTACGCCGGCGTCTTGGCCGCACTGCTCGACGTCGACCTCGACGTCATCAGCGGACTCCTGAGCGAGAGCTACGGCAAGAAGCCGAAGCTGCTCGACTCGAACAGCAAAGCGCTGCGGTTGGGGTATGACTACGTCAAGCAGAACCTGGCCTCGCCCCTGCCGCTGCGCGTCGACCACATGGACAAGACCCGTGGGCACATCATGATCGACGGCAACACCGCCGCGGGCCTGGGCTGCGTCTATGCCGGCGCTACCGTCGGCGCGTGGTACCCCATCACCCCCTCGACCTCGTTGATGGACGCCTTCAAGGGATTCTGCGAGCGCTACCGCGTCGATCCGCAGACGGGTGAGCGAAATTTTGCCGTCCTGCAGGCGGAGGATGAACTCGCCGCGGTGGGTATGGTGTTGGGCGCGTCGTGGAACGGCGCCCGCGCCTTTACCCCGACCAGCGGCCCCGGCATTTCACTGATGAACGAGTTCATCGGGTTGGCGTACTACGCCGAAGTGCCCTGCGTCATTTTCGACGTGCAACGCGTGGGTCCTTCCACCGGCATGCCGACGCGCACCCAGCAGGGCGACGTCATGCTGTGCGCCTACGCGTCGCATGGCGATACGCGTCATGTATTGCTGTTTCCCGCCAACCCCGAGGAATGTTTCTACATGGCCGTGCAGGCCTTCGATCTGGCCGAACGCCTGCAGACGCCGGTCTTC